>CANQKI010000060.1 GCA_947624355.1 uncultured Clostridia bacterium
TTGCCATCCGCGAAGGGATGATTGAACACGAATTCGTAATGAAACACCGAGGACAGAATCAGGGGATGCAGGCTGTTCCGCGCTTCGCGCATCCAGCGGAACAGATCGGCCATCTGATCGGGAACAAGGTGCGGCGGTGGAGCCATGAAGATGCATTGTCCACCCCGGAACACGCCCTCGTTGCCGCTGCGGAACACGCCCGATTCCCGCACGGTCAGGCGGGTCATCACGCCATGCAGGCGCTTGAGGTCGTTCAGGTCATAGGGGTCAAAAGCGCCGATCATGTCATAAGCCTGATAGGCGTTCTGAACTTCCTGAATTTCCTTCTGCGGGCCCAGAACGGTTTTTCCCGCGATAACCGCCCGCACCTCATCCTCGGACAGGGAATTGGCCTCAATGGCCAGAGAAGAATGGATGGAGCGGATGCGGTTGCTGCGCCGCAGCTGGGGCCTTGATTCAAAAGATTTGCAGGCGCTGATGCGGCCCACCTTTTCGGCAATCTGCGCGACCAGCGTCAGCATACGGTTTGTGACCGTGAAGGGCGGCTCATACGGCATACGGATTGACCTCGCTTTCGGCTTTATTATACCGGATGAAGAATGAATTGACAAGATCTTGCGTGTTATCTTGCGTGGTCTCCTGCGTGGTGAAGGAGGGGCAGATGATGAAAAGACCCGCTGTTCCTTTTCCGGAGCAGTGGGTTGAAAGGCAAACGGAACTTTTTCAATGAAACTGTTTCATTCACGGGGAATGTATATTTAAGGGAAAATACCTTCGCGGTCAAATCAAAGTTTCGTCAAGAAGAAAATCCATCACGCCGATATTGAGAACGCCGTTTTCGTCGTACCAGCGCTTCCGGATGTCGTGACGCACAATGATTTTGGGAAACGAGTCGCCGGTCAAAGCGAGCGGCCTGTTTTCGGCAGCGGCTTTGTCGTCCGTTTCCAAGGCATAGGCGGATTGAATGTACGTCTTTTTTCCGCCCTTGGCTGCGACAAAATCGATCTCCCTCGCAACCCGGACCGTTTGCCCGGACTTGTTTTTTTCATTTCCGTACACGATCCCAATGTCCACGGAACAGCCGCGTATCCGCAGATCGTTATAGAGAATGTTTTCCATGATATGCGTCATTTCCTGCGGACGAAAACCGATTCGGGCATTCCTTAAGCCCAGGTCGTCGCAGTAATATTTGTTCGGGTAGTCGAAATAATCTTTGCCCTTCACGTCAAAACGGCGGCATTCCTCAAACAGGTATGCGTCGGTCAGATGAGCAATATACGACGTTACGGTGTTGGCCGCCACGGTGTCTTCCCCTGCCAGACGCCGTTTTGAATTAAGCGCGTTTGCAATATTCGTGGGATTTGTGAGCGAACCGACGGAAGAACAAAGCAAATCCGACACCGCAGAGAGAACGTCCTCTCGCTTGATTTTTTTGCGTTCAACAATGTCCCGGAGATAAACCTCCGAAAAGAGCGACTTTAAGTAATCCCGCTTTGCCGTTTCGTCGGGACGCGATAAGATCAGGGGCATTCCACCGTAAAACGCGTATTCTTCAAACGCTTCGGCTTTGTCCCCGCCGACGGCGGCATAATATTCCGAAAAGCTCAGGGGGTGCATCCGGATCTCATCGCTGCGCCCGCGGAATTCGGTGAGAATATCGCTTGAAAGCATATGGGAATTGCTGCCCGTTACATAAATATCAAGATTGGGCAGGGACTGCAGATCATTCAGTGCATCGTAAAAGGTAATCGGCTTTCCGTCCGGATTGTACGGGTTCGGCACTTCGTCAGACATCTGAATTTCATCCACAAAGAGATAAAACCGATCGGAAGACCCATCAACAACGTCGCGCACGGCTTTCGCAAGTTCCAGCGGATTCCGGTAGCGGATATCCTTTGCAAGGTCTAACGCATAGAAAAGAATGTGATCCCCGGCCACGCCGCTTTGCAGCAGGTAATCCTTGAAAATTCTTGTGAGCAGATAGGACTTTCCGCACCTGCGAATCCCTGTAATCACCTTTATCTGGCCGTTCCACATATAGGAAATGATTTTGTTCAGGTACAGGTCCCGCCTGATTTCCATCTTGCCGCCCCCGTTGAGAACTTAACAATAATAGTATACAACTTCTCAATGAATATTATACGCGATACCGGAATTTTGTCAATGAAAAAATGGAAACCGGAAAGGCGATTTCATCAGGCAGCTTGACCGCTTTTTAACGGGGTTCGGTCATGCCAGCTTCCGAAGCGTCGGGCTTTTTGGCTTGACTTCCACGGGGGGAATATAGTAAAATCTTGTTGTCTTCCTGTGAAACAAATGCGAAAGTGATCGGGGAAGCAAAACTTTCTGCCGGGATACCTTGTGTAGATATACGCCAAAGATAAGAAAGCCTGGCAGAAAGCGGGAGTTCCAATAGCTGTAATGCGGATGTACTGGAGTGATTGCGGTGAACACGGCAAGGGAGAAAAGATGCAATGCCTTTTTTGAATGGCTTGCAGGAATCGTGTCGCCCGCGCAGCTGTCGGAACTGTATCATGCTTTCTCCGGGCTTGAAACGGCGGCGACGAATTCCCGGTATCCGCACCGTCTGTCAAGGCCCCTGCTTGAAGAAACCGATCCTGCGGCACTGGGAGCGCTGCTGAAGGATCTGATGAGCAATAACCGCGTACCCCGCTTTTTTAAATCGGGGGGGGTACAAAGGTTTCAGCGCTGCAATATTATATTCGCTTTGTCCGGCAACAGCCAGCGCAGGATAAGCCTGATCCCGCGCCGTCAGCTCCGCCCGGGGATGCGCTTATTGACCGGCTGGAAAAGGCTGGCATCCCATATACGGATAACCGCCAGAAAGACGGAGCATTATGGATTTCCGTCACGCCGCAGACAAAAGCTTTTCTTCAGTCTTTTCAGGGCTGCGGCGTAAAATTTATATATTCTGCCAGCAAAAACCAATGGTGGACAAAGGAAACATCCGCCCAGGCAAAACCCCTTGAACAGGCTGAAAGCAAACCCGTTCCCAAGCAGACGGTGGAAACACCCGTTCCTAACCATCATAAAGAAGATTTTTTGAAATGGCTGCAGGCAACGCAGGCCGATCCTTTTGACGCACTCATTTATACCGAAAAGGCTTTCCGGATTCACCGGTTCATGCTTGATGAAGGAATCAGCCGTTCCGGCCTGCTTGACCATCGGGATGTACAGGAACTGAATCAGGCCATCGAAAAGGTGAAACAAAACGCAAACCTTCCGAGAAGCGGAAGCCGCGAATATAACTTCTGGATGAACGCGCTTGCACTCTATGCCCAGTTTGCGGCACAGGGCTTTTTGCCGTCCCCTGTCCAGGAGGAACCGCCCCGTTCCGAAACCGCAGCGACGGACAATCAGCCGGAGGAACCAGAAGAAACGCTGCCTGGTGTGGAAGAAAACGCAGCGCCGGAGACGAACGATTTTACGCCGAAAATTTATCGGAACCTGGAAGAAGATTTCCGCCAATGGCTGGCAGAGCGGCAGCCGGATTTGTCCGCCGATGAGGCGGTGAGCACGCTTTCCCAGGCAACCGGCTTTGCGAGGCAAAACCACCTGAGCAAAACCGGATTTTTCGGCGTACCCGTTTCCACGGCTGCCGCAAGCATCAAGCGGCTTCTGGCAAACCGTTTCTTTATGCGGACAAATGGTCGCACGTATACGGAACTGCGGCGGCTGGCGCCCTGTTATTTTGCTTTCCTGGAAGAAGTGACGGAAAAGGCAGCGGAAGAGACGGCGCAAAATGAAAAACCGGCTGCGCCTGCTGAACCTGTCCAGTCTGGCGACCGGAAGAATACGCCACCTCCGGAAAATCCCGTTCCGCCTCCGGAAGCGCCTGCCCCGCATCCGCAGGCGCTGGAGCCTGCGCTGGCAAAGCTGCTGGAAGGGCCGGAGTATGAGCCTCTCCGGGCTGCGCTGCTTCACCGGGGAATCACGACGGAAAAAGCATTCCAGGGCCTCAATCTCTGGGTCTTCCTGAATTCAAACGGGCTGTACAGCATCGGAAAACGGTACGAGGTATACCGCACGCTGCAAAGAAGCAAGTTTTCCCCAGCAAACGGCGACAACGGATGCCAGATCAAAACAAAGCACGACGTTTACAGTGGCAGCACGCCTGCCCATGCCCTTCTTGCATTTTGTGAAACGCTGGCCGTCCGCCATCCCTTAAGCTTTCAGGCACAGATCGGCGCACGGTGCCAGGATACCGTTGTGCTCATGCCCAAGCGCCTTCATTTGGACGACCTGGCAATGGAACATCCCGAGGCCTATCTTGACGCCCATCTGAGCTATCAGACGGCCTTGCGTTATGCGGAATGGCTGGCAAAGAAATGCAATGATTTTGATCGGCCTGTTTCCGTCCCCCCCGCTTCCGCAGAGCCGACGCCGGATGAAAAGCCGGAACAGGCGTCGTCCTCAACGTCTGCTGCCGAAGCGCAGGCCGATTCGGATATTTCGCAGCAATTTTTCAAGTGGATGCTGGAGGATCAGCATATGCCTGCTTCCACATGCCGCGGCTATGTATCGGGGGTTCGCAAGGCGGAGCGTTTTGCAGCCGAGTGGAATTATCCGAATTGCCGGCTTTTTACAGCCGACCGGCCCGAAGCTGCCGCCACGGCAAAAGCGCTTTTTTCCGATAACGTTTTCCTTGAATTAAATCTAAAAGTGCATCACAATTTTTCCGCAGCGATTGCGAAGCTCTTTGCCTTTTACGGTATGCCCTGGGCGCTCTCACCTGAAATGATAAAACCTGCGGCCCGACCGGAAAAGCCTGCGCCCAAACCAGCCCCTGTGCCTGTGCCTGCGCCTTCCCGTTTGGCGGCTGCAGAACAAATAGAGGCGGCCATTCTGAAAAGAGACGTGCAGGGGCTCACGCTGAATAAGCTGATCGAGCTGTTCCCGCGCGTGCTGATCAAGGATCTGAAAAAAATCGGCGAAACATCCCCCAAAATCATCGATCTGCAGGATCGCTATGTGCACGTCGACGCCCTGGTTGACCTGGCGCCCAATGCCAAAAAACTGCGGGGCATCATTGAAAAGTTGCTGGTCCGGAACGACGGCTATGTTTCCGCGGCGCAGCTTTATGATTACGCCTGTACGGAAATTCCCATGTTCCTCAACGACAATGATTTGAGCGATGAAAAAAGCGTTTATTGCCTCTGCCGTCACCTGTTCTGCAAGGGGGAACCGGAAACCTGGGCGTTCGATCTGACGTCCGGCAACCATATCGCACGGCGCGGCGCAGCGGCGCTGCAAACGAATCTTGACGTCGTTCAAAGGTATGTGTGGAATGTCGGCGGCTTTTTCAACTATAAAGAAATGGAACAGTACCTGACGCAAATCGGCGTCAAAACAGGCAATTTGCGTTCCCAGATGAAGCTGGGAACGGAACCGCTGTTTTTCTACTATTCTTCGGAAGAACTGCTGTCCGTTGAGAGCATGAAGATCGACCGGTCGTGGCTGGACCAGGCGAAAACGGCATTGGACCGCCTTTTTGACGACGTGGGAGACCATATTGTGCTCCGCACCATCCGGTCCGTTTGGTATGACCGGCTTCCGCCCCTCCCCGGGAACCGCCCGTGGACGCCGCTGCTGCTGCAATACGCGGTGCGGTTCTATGGGGATTCGCTGGGGGCCCGAACCATTCAGGCAATGCCCACCCAAAGCCTGAGCACCCTGCACGCTATGCTGGTTTCCGACCGGAGCGAGATCAGGACATTCCCGGACGCTGTGGCCGCCTACATACTGGATCATCAGCTGGAAGAAAGGGTCTATGACGCGGAAGAGCTTCGCCATATCCTGGTTCAGGGGAAAATGATTGCGGGAAATGAACTGATTTGGAATATGCACAAAGCGCTGGATCACGATCCTCGCTTCCTCTGGGATATTTCGAACAAAAACGTTCATGTAAGGATGTGAGAATTTGTACGGCTATGAATGGACGGACGAATACGGCATATATCGCCTGACCATCGACGCAAAACTGCAAAAAGAAATCCGTCCCGTCTTTCATGAGGAACTGGACTTTTTCGGCATGGACGCCTATTGGGATTATCCCAAGGATACGGATGCGCCGCTGCTTTGGGCGGAAGGCATCCGCCGGTATATACTGAACGGCGTTTGTGTGGCGGAAGCGGAAGGCGGCAGCTTTTATTCCAAACCCGTTGTGAAAAAGCTCACGGAAGAACGTCTGCGCTTGCAGCCTATCGATACCCGGCGGCTGTATACCGTTAACAAAACATTCATGCTCTCTCTTGAGCAGAAGGCGATTACGTTTATTCAGCAGCAGCACGAGCGGTTTTCCAAACAAGGCTATGCATTTGTATGCGCTTTCTCCGGCGGAAAGGACTCTTTGGCGCTCTTGGATCTTACGGCAAGGGCTTTGGCACCAAAGGATTTTTATGTTATTTTCAGCAATACGGGAATGGAATTATCCGATACCTTAAAGGCAGTAGAGGTTGCAAAACAGCATTATCCTCAGCTCCGTTTTGAAGAAGCAAAATGCCATATGGAACCAACTGAAAGCTGGGATGAATTTGGGCCGCCGGGAAGAAGAATGCGGTGGTGCTGCACGGTACATAAATCCGTTCCTACTTTACTTGCATTACGCGATGTGTTAGGGGAATATAATACAAAAGCCGTTGTTTTAGAGGGCGTACGGGCAGAAGAAAGTGCACGCCGCAGTACATATGAAGATTTGGCAAATGGAGTAAAAAATTTAAGCCAAATTAATTGCCGCCCCATTTTAAAGTGGAATACTGCAGAGCTTTTTTGCTACCTGTTCAAACAAAATATATTATTCAATAATGCTTATCGGAAAGGATTGTCGCGGGTAGGGTGCAAAATATGCCCAATGCATTCCGCTTGGTCGGAAGGATTAATCGGTTCCATATATTCTTCTGAAATCGCTGAACTTTCACAAAAAATTGAAAACTTCGCTATTAACCTGAAATCCCCAAAGGAAGCTCATAACTATATAGATACCGGAGGATGGAAAGCACGTGTCAGTGGGCGAGGAATAAAAGGAAATATTCCCCGTTTCACAAAGCAGGTATATGATAATACGCTTGTTTTTACTTTTAGAAAATACAAACAAGATTGGTTGGAAGTATCAAAGATTTTAGGCGTTACGGTACAGAATGATTCAAAAAACAGTACACTGAAAACAAATAATCATTATTACCAGTGCACGATCAATCACGAAAAAGAAGCTTTATCGGTTTCATATCGTCCTTATGATGATATGGATAAACAAACCAGTGTAAATCTTCTTGGAATTGCTTACAAAGTAGCTTATTGTGTGGGATGCAAAGCATGTATGGTTGAGTGCCCTATGGGAGCTTTTGTCATCCAACCCAACGGCAAAATTGCAATACGGGAATCAATTTGTATTCACTGCGGAAAATGTATAACATTCGAGGAACGAAGCTGCATTGCTGCAAAGAATCTAAAATTAATTGAAGGAGTGGTTGTCACAATGTCAAGTATCGATACGACGCATGCGTTTGGATTTCGACAGGCATGGCTTTCTCATTTTTTGGATACAGGCGCAGATTGCTTTAATCAGGATGTATTGGGAAGCCGCCAATATATGAGCCTGAAAGTTTGGCTGAAAGATGCAGGCCTGATTAACGTCAAACGAAGTGGGAAAATAAATGAAATCGAGTTATCTCCTCTTTTTGAAAAAATTAAACCTTTTGGCCCGTATACTCCTGTTGTTTGGGCGATCTTATGGGCCAATACTGCATACTCTTCGACAATTGTTCATTGGTTTTGCCTGAACGTTAAAGCAGGTTCTTCTTTTGACAAAAATGATTTAGTAACGCTATTAGGAGAAGAGTACTCAAAACGCACCCGTGAGAACGCCATCACCGCGCTCCTGGAAACTTTCCGCTTTTCGCCCATTGGTTCGGCATTGCAGCAGGGCATCCCGATGGACAAGGCCTATCTTCGTGCCGGTTGGGAAATGCCCCACGCCGTGGCGCTTTTGTATGCGATTTACCTGTATGCGGAGCATATGGGCCGCCGGGCGTTTACTTTCAGCGAAATGATCAGCGCCGGGAATCATGCCGAAGTGCCGGGGATGTCGCCCGCGGATATTTTCGGCATCGACGTGAGGGCGTTCCGGGAGCAGGTACAGGGCCTGGCTATCGCCTATCCCCAATACATTCGCGTATCCTTCGTTTCCAATCTTGATAACATTATCCTGGAATCCTTCTCTTCCCTGGATGTGCTCGACCTTGCCAATGAACCCAACGAATAATCACGAAGGGAGCTTTTGACCATGCCTGTGCAGAAATATGCAAACTATATCGAAACCAACCCGTTGTTTGAATCCGTCGTCGATATCGACGCCGACCGGCGGAACCCCGATTTGTGGCGGGAATATATTGTGGGGGAGGATATGCAGCGGTTGGTGGACGTGCTGTGCCAGTCTCTGGGAAACGAAGCGCCGGACGTGCGGCGTTCCTTCTGGATGCAGGGCTCCTATGGCACGGGAAAAAGCTATGCGGCCATTTTCGTGAAGCATTTGCTGGAAGAGGCTCCTGCCGTGGTGGACGAATACCTGGCCCGTTCCAATAAGCTGTCCCAATACCGGTCGCGCTTTATGAAATGCCGGGATCACGGGGATTACCTGGTTATCTGGAAAACCGGCTGCGTGGGGATGCGCTCGGGGGATATGATGCTGTTGGAAGCGGAAAAGGCCGTGCGGGAAGCGCTGCTGAAGAAATTCGGAAAGGAAGCGGTGCTCGGCACAAAGTCCCTGCAGCAGGCGGTTATCTCCAAGCTGAACGATGAATCCATTAACTGGGATTATCTTCTGGAAACCACCACCCTGGGGGATGATTACGCTTCGGCGGACGAACTGCGGAACCTGGTGAAAAGCGGCGACCTGGCCGCCATTCAGCGTATTGCATCCGTGATCCGGCAGCGGGGCTGGGGATTGGTGGACAGCCTGGACACCTTTAAGGCCTGGATTGCCGAGATCATTGACGAAAACCATTTGAGCAAGAGCGGCATTTTCTTCATCTGGGACGAGTTTACCGAATATTTCGACCATACGGACGACCATACCGTGATGCAGCAGATTTCCGAATTCTGCAAAGTGAAGCCTTTTTTCATGCTCTATGTGATACATCGCGTGCAGCGAGAGAAAGACAGCGTTGAGGAACAGCATTACCAGCGGATCACGGAACGCTTTCATACCGTGGATTTTCATATCAGCACGGACGCTTCCTTTGACCTGATCGAAAATTCCTTCGGGCCGAAGCTCAACATGGGGCAGCATTGGGAAGAAGCGCGCAGGCGCGTGGTGCAGGGCATCCGGCCTTTCCTGCCGGATATGACCGGGCTGGATGACAAAATCGGCGAACGGATTGAGCATCTGTGCCCCATGCACCCTATGACCATCAAGCTGCTTTCCCGGGTGTCGGAAAGCTATGCGGCTGCCCAGCGTACCCTTTTCCGCTTCATGAAGGATCAGACGCTGGAAGATCAGGGATTTTCCGGGTATATTGCCAAATACGGTCCGGATGACCAGGCCTGCTGGCTCACGCCCGAATGGCTGTGGGATTACTTCTTTACCCGGGACAGCGACTTCCGGGATAAGGACACGAAGGCGGCCGAGTTCATCCGGCATTTCGAGGAAAACCGCCGTTTGGTGGAAAATGACGAAAACACTTACCGGGTTTTCAAAATTGCCATGCTGCTGCTGGCCGTTATGTCCTCCGTGAAAGGGGTTTACGGCGTACATCGCGCCCAGGGCGGAATCGACGCGACGGTGGAATGCCTGGAAAACTGCCTGGCAGGCACCATGAGCAGGGAACTGATTCGGGATAAATTGAACATCCTGGAAGACGATAAGCTGCTGAACCGGGACGAGCACGGCGGCGTTACGCGACTGCAGCTGCCCTACAGGGCGCTCTCCGGCGATGCGTTTACGGAAAAACTGAAGGAGAACGACAAGAAGTACACCCGGTATCAGATGTTCGGCAAGGATGGGCAATTCTCCACGCAGCTGGAGGAGCGGGCGAAAGATGAAAGCGACGCCATGGACCGGCGGCTGAAAATTGCCGCCTGCTGCGCCGAAACGCTATCCATCCAGAACCGCATGGAAGAAATCGAAAAAGAGCTGGAAAAAGCGCCGTACAAGCTGGGGCTGCTGCTGGTCGCAGTGAAGGACGATACGCAGGCAATGGCCGTGCAAAGCGATTTGCAAAAACGCGCCCAGGCAGGCGGCGAGCGCATGATGATTGCCCTCCTCCGGGAAGCATTTACGGACGAAAAGCGCAAAGAATGGCTGACGCGCCTGACGCATTACGAATTGGCAACGGACAGCGGGGCGACAGGATCTGCCAATCAACACAAAAGTGACATGAATCAGACAATGGCCACTTGGGTCGGCAAAGCCATTGAGGGAAGAATCACGGTATGGCACGGCACCCAGGTATTCAATAATCTCTACGGCAGGGCGCAGCTTCGCAAAATTATGAAAACCCAGGTATTGCAGACACTGTTCCCCTATGCGCCGGAAACTATCGTTTCCACGTACACCGTTTATAAAAGCTGCAACGATTCCGCACCGCTGGCCGGCATACAGCGCGATACCAAGAACGCCCAGTTCCGGTCCGTCCTGAATGGTTTGCAAAAGGCAGGGGTTCTGAATCTTACGGCCATGGATGAACTGACGCATCCGGAAGGCAACAAAGAGGCAAAGGCCGTGGCTGCCGTCGCCAGGCTGATTCAGGAAAAAATGGATACGGGAAAGCTGAACCTGGATGATTTATGGGAGCAATTGCAACGCCCGCCCTTCGGTTATTATGATACGATTGCCTGCGGAATTCTGCTCGGGTTCGTTTTCTCGTTCTATCAGAACAGCGCGTTCAGCTGGATTGACAGCGCACAGGCGCCCCACGTTCTTGTGGAAGCAACGCTGAAAACATTGGTGTTCCAGCTTTGCAAAGGCAAAATGACAACGGACTACCTGTCCTCCGGTTCCGTGGTTTTCCGGAATTTCCGCGAATATGCAAAAGCAGTTTTCGCGCTGGAAGACGTCCAGGTTGCGACGGAGACGGAGTGCTGGCGGAATATGCGCGAAGTCATTACCAAGAGCGGTGCGCCCCTTTGGACGTTAAAATACCTGGATGACGAGGCATATATCAACCCCGCTTTACAGGGCACCGCAATGGATGTGACGGACGCTTTCCAGGATTTCGTGCTGCAGGAAGGCGACCGGGAACCCATGATGAGCAAAATCCAACAGCTGATGACAGGCCACGGCAAAGTGAAGAATATTATGCGGGACGCGCTGAAGGATAAAGCGGTTCTTGCGGCCGCCTTCCGAAAATTCCTGTTTGGCGCTTCTCCCGCATTGGCCGATATTGCCGGCAAACTGCATTTGCAGCCCGAAATTCTGAGCGATAAGCTTCATCAGGTGATGCAGGCCGCGATCTACACCTGGACGGAAGATCAGGTTCGGGATAAGCTGGGCACGGTTGTTCGGGAATATCAGTATCTCGACACGCTGAACGCCGTAATCGGCAAGAATTTTCACGGCATTGAAGAAGCACAAAAGGAGCTCAAAAATATCTTTAATTTCTTCCGCATTTCAATGGACGCTGCAGAGCAGCTGAACCTGCCCTGGTTCGGCGCGCTGCGCATACTGCACAGAGTATCCCGGGAAGGAATTCTGCACACTGCTGCAGAGCAGCAAACCGAAGAAATGGCCGAACTCAAAGCGAACGGCAACGAAGCCATGAGCATGCTGCGGGACGCCCGGCCGCTGCTTCACCAGATGCTGGAAAAACAAGGCTTTGAATGCACGAAGGAAGAACTGGATTCCGTTTATCAGGGCCTTCGGGAAATGGACTGCGATGCATCGATCGGGCAATTCAACAATGCACTGAAACAGCAGACGAACCAGATCAGTCAGGCCCGCAACCGTATTCTGCTGCGCGAGCTGTGGATAAGATTAACCGGCGTGGAAACCGTGAAAGAATGGTGCATGAAACACAGAGCGCCGATTCAGTGGATCGTGCCGCAAGGGTATTCAAAAGCCATCGAAACGGTCGCGGACGTTCAGCGGGACAGGCGGGTGATGGATCAGTATGTTCAGGATGCGCTTGGGATGCTGGAGCAAATGGATATTGGGTTACTGACCAATGATTCAAAAATCGAAGATGCGTTCATCCATACAATCGGCGAAGAATACAGGACGGTCTGGCAGGCGGAAAAAGATACGCTCATGTCGAGAGCCCGGCAAAAGAACGGTTCCGACTTGTATACCTGGGGCTTTCAGGAATTGACAGAATTCCGGCAAATCCTGAAAGAGGCGCAAAAAGAAAAGGCAAAGCGGGAAAAAATGACGCTTGCCCAAAGTGCCGTAAAACGCATGAACGAAGAGAAACTGCGCAGCCGTGTCGCCCGATTCCTGGATCAACATCCGGAATACTGCGACGACTTTATGGAGTGAGGTGTAACATGTGACGATTGATGATGCAATCTCATGCCTGAAAAAAGAGCAGGCCCTTCCTTCCCGGTTTCATTGCCGCGCGATTTTGGTAGATACCATCGCGCAATACCGCCTTTTGCTTGAAAAACTGAAACAGCTTGACGACATGCACGTCGTTCCCGTGGAGGCGTTGTTTTCCGGCGCCGATATTATGCCGCAATATGAAAAACTGACCGGGGCGGAATATCAGGACCATTGGTTTATTCTGCCGGGCGTAAGCGAATACCTTCGACTGTTTCATGACAACGAAGCGGCAGCGCAGCGTTTCGGGACATTATGGCATTTCAAATCGGACGCCGCTTCCAAAGGCCGCGTGATTATTCCGCTATGGGGATGCCAATCCTTATGGTATGATCAATCCCTGGGTTTTGACAATGATACAAGACAAAAAGATTTTGTATTCGATTGTACGGATGATACGGCGGACGAAACGCAGAAATACCGTTTGCAAGTGCTGTCCGGGGATTTTGAACAGTATATTTCCCAATTATCGTCAAAGCACAGCAGGATTTTCATTGGGCTGCGGGAGTGGTATCAGTTCTGGTATGAACCTTCGGAGGACGATTCCGAACAGATATTGCTGACAAAACGGTATAAAAGCATCCGAAACATGGACGGCGACGCCCGAATTCACGTCATCCAAAACACCCTCGGCTTTATTCGTGAAAATCTCCTGGACGGCGCTGCGCTGAATGCGGAAATCTGTCCCGTTGAAGCACAAAATTGCCTGGTTTATTCGGCATTGGCAGGAAAGTCCATTCGTGAAGGAATCCTTTCCTCCCTTAATCTTCTCGAATGGGAATCTTTGGACGTTATGAAGAAATGGAAAAGCCTGCCGGATGGAAAAAAGCAGCTTGTGATGTTGTGGTACCGTCTGTATGCTGACGATTCCTATCTTTGCTATTGCGTCCATCAGACGCCGCAAATTGAAGAACTTGAGCGGCATATATTGATGGATATTTTTTCGGTTCGCAGTTCACATCCGGTGTGGGTGGGTGAGGCACAGGAACTCATGGCAGTAATGGCTGCAACCCGTGATGATGCGTATTTTGAGGCCCTTCAGGATATGCCGTCCTTTGAAGAACGCCTGGATTTCCTTTCGGCAGACAGCCCCCGGGAAAGGCGTTATATCCTGCATATGGTGGGGCAGTGGCTTCGGGCCAATCCGGAAGAAGTATTGCAATGCGGCAAACTGAAGGAACGTTACCCCCGGCTTGCAGTCTATCTGGATGATCAGTATCCCGATCCTATGCTGAATGCGTATTTTAAAAAGTATAAAATGTATAAACTTTCCAATACGCTTCCCCAGGACGAAGAAGTATATTTTTCCGGCGTTGCGATAGACAATTATCCATACCGGTATCCTGTACTGGCCGAGGAAATCATCCCGGATCAAACGTTTATCCTCTGGATAGACGCGCTGGGCATTGAGTGGCTTCCCCTGTTAAAATGGGTTTTACAGAAGGATTGTGAAGGCACGCTTGTTTCCGTGCAGATCGCCCAGGCACAGCTGCCAACCGAAACGAAATACAACGAACAATGGACGCAAATGGATGTTCCCCATGAAAAATATAACGGTTTGGATAAGCTGGCCCATCAGGGCGCGGTGGACGACAGGGACTATTACCGATGCATTGAAGAACAGTTTTCCTTTATCGCCGGCCTTGCGAAAAAAGTAAATGAATTGCTGAAGCAGTATCGCTGTGTTCTGATCACCGGGGATCACGGCACAAGCAGATTAGCGGCAAGATTCTTTCACAAAAGACAGGGCTTGCCCCTTCCGAAGCAGGCAATCAACGGCAGTCATGGCCGGTTTTGTATGACTTCATCCGGACAGGCCGTACAAAGCCAGAATCAGGTGGTAAAGAGCGAAAGCGACGGCACAAAGTATCTCGTTTTCTGCAATTACGATCATTATTCGCAATCGGGGTTTGCTGCCGGAAGCGAGGATGACGCACCGACTTACGGGGAAATTCACGGCGGGGCAACCCCGGAAGAAGCGCTGGTTCCGGTAATTGCCATTCACAATCCGAACGTGATTCCGTTAACCGCGACATGGGGTATGCAAAATAAATCGGTAAAAATTGCAATGAAGAAGGCAACCTGTACGGTTATTTTTTCCAGGCCGGTTTCTTCTGTGCAGGCACAGCTTGACGATCTTGCCGGCGATTGTTCTGCCGAAACGGTTCCGGGCAGGCAATGGACGATCGTTTTCCGCAATATCAAACGAGCGGCCCCGCAGATTTGCTCCGTTTCCATTCAGGCGGACGGCTCTTTGGTAAATATTGAGCCCATTGAAATCATTCCGGCATTGGGAGGCAATGATCCATTTTGAAAAAGAACGGAAATTGCATTGAATGCAAACGGGCGCTGTCCAAGGATGAAATCGCGCTGTCAAAAAAGCTGATAGGCATTGATACGGAAGAGCGATACTGTCTCCATTGTATGGCCGAATACATCGGCTGTTCCGAAGAGGATCTCAGGATAAAAATTCAGGAATTTAAAGAACAGGGCTGTACGCTGTTCCTGTAAAGGAGGAAAGTGGAATGAACGAAGCAAAAGTCCGTGAAGTATTTGCGGATATGGTCGTGCTGAAGGATCCGAAGCGCAGTGAATATTTTTCCAATTTGAGCATTCCTTCTTATATGCGGGACTGGATTGTTATGAAGTTCTCCGATGAAGAAGGAGCGATTGATTATGAAAGTGTTCGCCGCTATATAAATCGGTACATTCCCGGAAAAGATGATTTTGAAAAATACAAGTTCCAAATGACAAACGGCGAAACCGTGCAATTTTTGGCACGTATCCGCGTGACGGTCGATGTAAAAACCGGAAAAACGGTTTTTGAACTGCCGGATTTTGGCGGCGCAAGGGGCGGAGCGAATGGCGTTGTGGCACGGGACGTCGTTGAAAAATGGCAGGATACTTTATTGCATGAAAGCGAAAATTGGGGAATTCTCAGTTTGGCATGGGCAATGGAGGGCACGGCGAAAAATCCAAAGGGTGTGATCAACCTGATTGACTATAAGCCCTTTTGCCCCTATGCAATTGATTTGGATTCATACAGAGAAGCCCGTAAAGCATTTGACATACATGAATGGATTGATGTGTTGATCAGTGCGGCTGATTATCAGCCTGACGGATATATTGACGAGCAGGGCGAAGTCAGTGAAAAAATGAAACTGATCTTTTTGCGCCGGCTTCTTCCTTTTGTTGAAAAACGAATCAATCTGATTGAACTTGCGCCAAAGGGAACAGGAAAAAGCTATGTATTCGAAAAGATCAGCAAACGCGGATGGCTGATCAGCGGCGGCACGGTTTCACGCGCTTCGTTGATTTACGACAATGCCAAGAAGACCGGCGGATTGCTTACGCGCTTTGATTATGTGGGCTTTGATGAGGTTCAGTCGATTATGTTTGAACAGCCGGGGCAAATCCAGCAGGCATTAAAGCATTATATGGAATTTGGCGAAATCAAGGGTTTTGACGCCGCTTTAACAGCGGATGCGGGGGTCATTGTTCTGGGAAATATCAATGCAGACAAATTTGACATCAATACAAATATGGTAGAGCATATCAGCGAGGTATTCGGAGAATCGGCGACATTGGATCGTTTTCATGGGTTTATACCCGGATGGGAAATTCCCCGCATGACAACCGGGATGATTGCGCACGGTTGGGCGCTTAATACGGAGTATTTTGCTGAAGTGCTGCATGAACTTCGTAATGATTTAAGTTCCGCCGAAGTCGTTGATAGTATGATCCAATATCCGGCAAGAGCGGATAAACGCCACATGACGGCCATTAAGCGTCTGTGCACCGCTTTCTTAAAACTGCTGTATCCCCACGTTCAGTCCCCGGAAAATATTTCATCGGAGGAATTTGAAACATTTTGTCTTCGCCCGGCCATTGAAATGCGCGAAGTAATTTACAGACAGCTTTGCATTATCGATCCAAAAGAGTATCATGTTCCCTCCAAACAAATCCCGGAAATCACCTGTAAAAGGTAATCCATGGAGAGAAAGAAAATGATTTATGCTGATCATGCCGCAACCACAAAGCTCTCAGCAAAAGCGCTTGATTCAATGCTTCCCTGGCTGAAAGATGCTTATGCGAATCCTTCTCAGCCCTATTCTTTTTCACGCAGCGCAAAAAAGGCGATCGAAAATGCCCGGGAAACAATCGCCGCGTGTATTCATGCCGGTCCGGATGAAATATTTATGACTTCCGGCGGCACGGAAAGCAACAACTGGGCCATCAAAGGCGCGGCTTTTTCCTGCTTTGCCCCCGGCATTTTGATAACATCGGCAATCGAGCACCATTCGGTGCTTCGGGCATGTGAAGCAATGGCAAAGCAATCCTGGCAAATCATTCGGTTAAAACCGTCCAAGGACGGCGTGATCTTACCGGAATCCTTAACTGCGCATATCGGGCAGAATACACGGCTCGTTTCCATTATGATGGCAAACAATGAACTTGGAACAATCCAGCCGATTCAGAAATATGCGCTTGTTGCGCATCAACACGGCGCTTTATTTCATACGGATGCGGTTCAGGCCGTCGGCCATATTCCGATCAATACCGACGCATTGCAAATGGATATGCTCTCTGCTTCAGCCCATAAGTTCAACGGCCCGAAAGGAACCGGTTTCCTGTACATACGGAAAGGAACACGGATTCTTCCTTATGCGGATGGCGGTTCTCAGGAAGCAGGATATCGCGCCGGAACAGAAAATGTCGCCGGCATAGTTGGAATGGCGACAGCGCTGAAAGAGAATATTGAAAACCTTGAAAACAATCAAAATTATTTGCAAAAACTCACGACACGTCTTCTTGAAAAAATAAAAGACCTCCCGTATCATTTAAACGGGAGGGATCAAGATTTGCTTCCGGGCGTTCTGAATCTTTCTTTCCCCGGAAATGACGGAGAAGCGCTTTTGCACCGACTGGACTTAATGGGTATCTGCGTTTCAACCGGTTCGGCGTGTGACAGCAAAAGAACGGTTATTTCCCATGTTCTGAAGGAGATCGGGCTACAGGAAGATATTGCCAGAGGCACAATTCGCATTTCATTGGGCACAGAGAATACAGAAGATGATGTTGACATTATTGCAAATGCACTTTTAAAAATTGTTAAAAAGCAAACAGTTTAGCACAAGGAGGCACTGTGTTCATTCAAAACTTTTGGGAAAGAACAGTCTCTTTCACGATTTTATAAGGGCTTTCCCAGTCGATTGCATGGAGAAACCACCTTCTTCTATGGGATATATCCCACACGTTTTATCGCAGATTTTCTTACAATGTCTTTGCGATAAATCGTAAAGAGGGTGATCCTGTGACTACCAAGGAAGCCGTTGCCGCCCGGATTATCGAATTGTGCCGGGAAAAGAAAATGGCCGTGAACGCTCTGGCCAACGAAGCCGGTGTGCCTCCATCCACGGTGTACAGTATGCTCAATCAGAAAAGCAAGAATCCCGGCGTGGTGTCCATTAAGAAAATCTGCGACGGGCTGGGGATTACGGTACGGCAGTTCTTTGACTGCCCCTTGTTCGATGAAACGGAGCAGGAAATCAGATAAGCAGCCGCTTACAGACGAAGGTATCTTTGATCTTCGCAATTTTTTCTTATATGTGAAAAAGAAACCATCATAATATGGAAAGAAACGAATCTGCTTTGATCTATACTGTAAGATACCGATAGATATCTT
>CANQKI010000061.1 GCA_947624355.1 uncultured Clostridia bacterium
CGCAAGTGCGGCCCGGCGACCCGGATTTTTGCAAAGCAAAAATCCTAAACCACAACTGCTTGTTTGTCGCCGTGCATGCGTGGGCGGCCTGGCAACAGATATCATTCTATCATATTTTCCAAAACGCCGCAATTGCGAAATCCGTCAAAATATGTTATAATTTCTGCGTATTGCTGATTAGGGGGAAAGAACGATGCGAAAGTGGCTGCTGCTGGGCCTGATGTGCCTCCTTTTTTTGCTGCCTGTTTCGGCTGTGGCGGACGACCTGGCGCTGACGCCCGACGGGGAAGGATATAATTTTTCGTTCCGGATGCCGGGGCAGCAGTTTGCTTTGCTGGAATACTCCACGGCCAATCAATCGGGGCGGCTTGTGCTGTACGGGCCGGACGGCACGTTCAGCGGCAGGATCGATCTTTCCCTGTCTGCTGGCTGTAAAAAGCTCAGGGTGACGACCAAGACCCTCACCGACGTCATCGACGACGATACGAGCGTTTCTTTATCCCTGCCGGCCGCTCCGGCGCCCGAGGGCCGATCCAGCGGCAAAGTGCAGAATTTGGTGCTGACCGAAACGCCGGACGGCTTTTCCTATTCCTTTACGGCGGAAGGCGCGGACTATATGGTAATGGCCTGCCGGAGCAAAGAGGAAAGCCAGAAGATGTATATTTATCCCTTGGACGCGGCGGGAACGTTTGCGGGCCAGGTGACCATGCCGCTGACATACGCCCGCACGCTGATGACGGTGCAGCTGCTCAATTCCCAGGGAATCGTGCTGAAGGAGGGTCAGGTGCGCAAGGGCTATGTTCCTCCCGCGTGGCCGGAAGGACAGCCCGGCCGGCTGTCCGGAGTGACGGTGTGCATCGATCCCGGGCATCAGGAAAACGGTGATCCGGTGGTCGAGCCCGTAGGGCCGGGCCTGCAAGGAAAAACCGCGGGCACGTCCGGCATGGCCCAGGGCTGTGTGACACAGCGCAAGGAGTCCATCGTGACTCTGGAAATTGCTTACGTTCTTCGGGATGAATTGCTGCGCCAGGGGGCAAAGGTGGTCATGACGCGCACCCAGCAAATGGAATTTCATACCAATATCCAGCGCTGCGCGATTGCCAAAGTGGGTGGCGCGGACATCATGCTGCGTCTTCATTGCGACACGCGGGAAAGCAGAACCAAGCGGGGCATTTCCATCTTTTCTCCCCTCAATTCCACCTTTGCCCGGGCAGTGGCGGATCCCGCGGAGTACCGCAAAATGGGCGAACTGCTCATCAACGCCATGAAGCGGGCGGTGGGCTATGAGCTGACGGATAAAACCGGATTTGTTACCCTGAATGACGCGTACGTTGGCAATAACTGGGCAGAAATGCCCTGCTTCCTGGTGGAAATGGGGTATCTGAGCAATCCTCAGGACGACTTCCAGCTGTCGCATCCGGCATATCAGCAGATTCTGGCCGAAGGCATGGCCCAGGGCGTTTACGAGATTGCCGTGGAGCGCGACCTGATCGAAGCCCAATAAAGAAGGGCACCACACAAATAAAGCCGGGCAGGTATTGGACCTGTACCGGCTTTTTCTTTATGGAACATCAGGAAACGGGCGGATTGAGAGGCGAATTCAGGGAAAAAGGCAGGCTTTCCGCCGTATAGCGGACGCCGCCGATGACAGCGCTCACTTCCACGGTGTATACGCCGTCGGGAGCCGGGGTATTCTGACGGGTCAATCCGTTCCAATAAAAGGTGCTGGCGGCGGGGGAAAGCTGCTGGGGGCGGGAGGCGGTATCATAGCACAGCCGGGTCACAAGGCCGCCGTCCGCATCCCGGACGGAAACCGTGAGCCCGCAGGGTACGTCGTGCTGCACTAAAATGCACAGCTCCTGCCCAATGGCCGGCATGAAGCTTGGGGTTGTGACGACGGACAAATGCACGTCGCCCTCCGATGGCTGGACGCACAAAAGCCGTGCCCCCTCCAGGTGGGGAATACCATTCTGAACGGTGATGAGCTGAATCATGGCATAGCCGTACTGATCGGCTGCCAGGGCGCTGAGGGACAGGGTGCGCGCCTTGCGGCCCGGCAGCGTCGTGCCGTCGCTTTGTTCGTTGTCCCGGAATTGCTGCGCGTCGGCAAATTGCCAGGTTCCGTCTTTGTGGTAAACGATCTGATAATACAGCGTGGTCTGCCGCTGCACGGTAAAGGAAAAGGAGACGCTGCTTTCACTGCCGTTCAGCACGGTATCTTCGAAGACGATATCGGTGACCGCCTTGCGAATGTTCTGCGGCGCTTGGGGGTCATAGGCGAAAAGCACAAATTCCGGGTCTTGCTGAGGATAGACCTGGGCCGTGGATGCGGCATAGTTATCCAGCATGAAATCATACAGCTCGGTCAGGGTAATTGCGCCGTCCAGATTGGCGTCCGCGGCGTAATCTCCCTGGTTTCCCAAAGCGTCGGCCAGCACGTTGGCAAAATAACTGGCACCGCTGGTGGCGGCGCTTTCGCCGTCCGCCTGCCAGTACCAGCTGGCTTCGCTGCCACCTGCGCTGCACAGCACTTTGTATTCAGGCCCGGAAAACAGGATTGCGGAAGCGCCGCCCGATAATCCCTTGCCGATGAACGCCCCTGAATTGCAGAAATCCAGAATCAGCATTTTGGTTCCCGGAATGGAATCCAGAATATCCTGCAATGCCTGTGCGGTCAACGCTTCTTCGTGCTGGCCGTCGCTGAGCAGCAGCGCCGCGTTTGCGTTTCCCCGGCGCTCGTCGAAT
The DNA here is from genome assembly GCA_947624355.1 of uncultured Clostridia bacterium. Classification (GTDB taxonomy): domain Bacteria; phylum Bacillota; class Clostridia; order Christensenellales; family Aristaeellaceae; genus RUG563. The sequence continues at coordinate 2,746 of CANQKI010000061.1, forward strand.
ACGCCGTGGGTGCTGATATAGAGCAGGGATACGTCGTTTTCCTCTGCATTGGAAAATGCCTCAAGCACAGCCTGTTCAAAAGCGTCTACGGTGGAAATCTGGCTGGACTGGACGCGGATCAGGGTGTACCGGCGGATATCGTGCTGCAGTGTCTCGGCCAGCAGACGCACGTTGTTGTCTGCGGCGGGCCAGGTATCCTCCTGGGACAGGAAATGGTCGCAGCCGATGAGCAGCGCCCGGGGGCGGCCCGGGGAAGAGTCGGCCTGTTCGGCATGCCCGGGGGAAAGGAGGACGGCAAAGACGAGCAGTGCCAGGAAAAACACGCGGCCGCGGCTGCTCATTCTTTTCGCCCCCTTCCGGTTTTCTTTATTTCGCAAACGGTTTCCGTTCCGGCATGCAGGTCAATTATACTATAAAGACGGGAAAAAATCCACACAATGCCGCTGGAAACGCACGCAAAAAAAGGACGGCATACAAAAAGGGCGGGGCCGAAGCCCCGTCCATTGGGTTTGGATGGAAGACCCTTTACATTTCTTCCCTCGTCCCACAAATTAGCATCCTTGGAAATCAGCGGTTCAGGATGGTTTCCTCGGTGTCCTTGTCGAAGAAGTGCAGCCGCGTGGTGTCCATGGCCACTTCCGTATCGTCGCCGGTGCGGGTCTTGGTGCGGGGATCAACACGGGCAATCACGTTGTCGTCCTTGCCGGAGGTGGAGAAGTACAGGTAGGTCTCGGCGCCCATGAGCTCGGTAACCTCGACATGCACCTTCATCTTGGCTTCGGGATGCGCGGCCACGAATTCGGGATCGTCATCGATATCCTCGGGGCGGATGCCCAGGATGACCTCCTTGCCGATGTAGCTTTCGTCCTTCAGCTTATCCAGCTTCTCCTGCGGCACCAGGATCTTGTTTTCGCCGAAGATGGCGTACACATTGCCCTGTTCCTTCTTCAGGGTGGCGTTGAAGAAGTTCATCTGGGGGCTGCCGATGAAGCCGGCCACGAACTTATTGTTGGGATAGTCGTAGTTGTTCTGGGGGGTATCCACCTGCTGGATGAAGCCATCCTTCATGATGACGATACGGGAGCCCATGGTCATGGCCTCGGTCTGGTCGTGGGTCACGTAGATGAAGGTGGTCTGCAGGCGCTGATGCAGCTTGGTGATTTCGGTACGCATGGCAACACGCAGCTTGGCGTCCAGGTTGGACAGAGGTTCGTCCATCAGGAAGACCTTGGGCTCACGCACGATAGCACGGCCCAGAGCAACACGCTGGCGCTGACCACCGGACAAAGCCTTGGGCTTACGGTTGAGCAGGTAGCCAATGTCCAGGATGCGGGCGGCTTCTTCCACGCGGCGCTTGATTTCGTCCTTGGGGGTCTTGCGCAGCTTCAGGCCGAAAGCCATGTTGTCATACACGGTCATGTGGGGATACAGAGCGTAGTTCTGGAACACCATGGCGATGTCGCGGTCCTTGGGGGCGACGTCGTTCACCAGCTTGTCGCCGATGTACAGTTCGCCGTCGGAGATTTCTTCCAGGCCGGCGACCATGCGCAGCGTGGTGGATTTACCGCAGCCGGAAGGGCCGACCAGAACGATGAATTCCTTGTCTTCGATGTCCAGGGTGAAATCGCTGACAGCGGTCACGCCGCCGGCGTAGACCTTATAGATGTGTTGCAGAGATACGCTTGCCATGACAAAATCCTCCTTCAAAATATCGTTTGGATATGATTCCGCTTGTGAGCGGGGAAAAACTCATGCAGCCCCCACCCAATTTGGATATTCATATTATAACGATTTTCTACCATTTTGTCCAATCGCAAGTTTCACAAATATTTACAGGTTTGTTTGTGCAACAGTTGTATTCAATGGGATGTATCGCGCCAGATTCATATAAATGCTTGACAGGCTTCGTTTTCTATCCCATAATAATGCACAAAAGGAGGGATTTTCATGGAGGATGTTTCTTTCCTTGCCGGGCTGCTTTGCAAGGCCAGACGGGCCGTGTTTTTCGGGGGCGCCGGGGTGTCCACGGAAAGCGGGATTCCCGATTTCCGCAGCACGGACGGGCTGTATCATCAGCAGTGGCGCTATCCTCCCGAAACGATTCTCAGCCGCACCTTTTTTGACCGGAAGCCCGAAGAATTCTTCCGCTTTTACCGGGAAAAAATGCTATTTCCGGACGCCAAACCGAACGCCGCCCACCGTGCCCTGGCGAAATGGGAGCGGGAGGGGCATATCAGCGCCGTCGTCACCCAGAATATCGACGGTCTGCACCAGGCCGCGGGCAGCAAAAATGTCGTGGAGCTTCACGGATCCGTGCTGCGGAACCACTGCGTGCGGTGCGGAAAAAGCCACGCAATGGAAGAAATTCTGCATTCCGGGGGCGTGCCCCATTGCGTCTGCGGCGGCGTTATCAAGCCGGATGTGGTGCTTTATGAGGAACAGCTGCCCGAGGACGCCATCGAAAGCGCCTTGAACTTCATTGACCGGGCCGACCTGATGATTATCGGCGGCACATCCCTTTCGGTTTATCCGGCGGCGGCATTCGCGGCGGCGTACCGCGGGCCGCTGGTCATTGTCAACCGCTCGGCCACCCAAATGGATGAGCGGGCGGACCTGGTGATCCGTCAGCCCATCGGCGAAACCTTTGAGGCGGTGTGCCGGCAGATGGACATGAATCAAAAATAAAATTGTAACAAATTAGAGAAAAAACGCAGAAAAAGCCTGATATTTTTCGAAGGAAATATTGACAATTCGTAATATTTCTGATATAAATAGAACGAGGACGCAGGTTTTTTCCCGTTTATACGGAATTTGGCGCACAGGCGCGCCTATGGAAGGTGAAATGCAATGTCCAAGAAAGCTGCCCCGAACGCTTACAAAAAGCTGGGCGGAACCATGATCATTCTCTTCATTCTCATTGCGTTGTGCTGCGCGGGTTATTACATCATGGATCAGTCCGTCAAGGTGCAGGAAACTGAAAACGCCCAGCGGGCGAATGAGGAAAACCAGCTGCTGCAGGCCCAGTACGAGCAGGCCAAGGCGGAGGAACAGCAGAAAGAGGATCAGGGGGAGAGCATGCAGTGGCCTGCCCCTGCGGCGACCGGCTGGGATGTGGTCGATCTGTCCGCCTTCCCCATCAATAATTCGTATGAAGCTGGTGTGAGCCGGAAGGATTTGCTTCTTGGCGGCATGATTCTGGTGAACCAGTGGCACAGCCTGCCTGACGATTTTTATACCGTGGCCGAAGGCGAAATGAGCGCGATTTACCAGGTGGACAAGAACATCGGCGTTTCCGGCTCCAGCGTGCGCACCTATCCCACCGTGATCGCGGCGTATTCCGCCATGATGGACGCGGCCAAGCAGGACGGCCTGGAGCATTTCTGCATCGACGAGGCTTACCGCGCTTACGCTACCCAGGAAGAATCCTATAAAAAGATTGAAGAAAAGTATTCGAGCCGTTATCAGGGCGACGCCCTGCGCAAGAAGGCCAGCCAGGAAGTCAGCTATCCCGGCACCGGCGAATACCAGACGGGCTTTTCCCTGCGCCTGTTCCGCTATGAGCGCGGCAATACCGCCTTCAATGAAGTGGAGTTTTACGAATCCGAGCATTCCGATTGGCTGGTGGCCAACAGCTGGAAGTACGGCTTTGTGTTCCGCTATCCGGTGGCCGGTTATCCCAACGAAACCGTGACGGATAAATCCTATAAAACGGGCGACAGCCGCAAAATGAATATCTACCGCTATGTGGGCCAGGGCAATGCCGCCGCCATGCACACCATGGATATGTGCATGGAAGAATACATCGAATACCTGATGAAGCATCCGCATATCGCCGTGTACGAGGACGGCGTGCTCCGGTATGAGGTGGAACGCATTTCCGGTGGGGATTACACCAACGGCGCTACCGTGCAGCTTTCCTACCAGGCGCGGGATTACACCGTGTCCATGGATAACGTGGGCGGCGTGATCGTGTGCATGAGTTATTGATGCCTTGCCCCGGAATTTCATAAGCACAGCAATCGCGGCGGCGTCAGCCGCCGTTCATTTTACCTTTGACTGGCAAAGGGTTTTTCTGTTGCCGGATCAACAAGACGGCGGACAGGGGAACCTGCCCGCCGTCCCGAACCACTTTTCATCGTTCACACCGATATTGGGCGTTTACACAAAATTTGGGAGAGATCCAATTATTGCGGTGTTAACTTTATGCCATCATTTTGGTTTAATGCTCGGATTATTGCGCGTTCCATCTCAGTGTGGGATAATACAACGGGTGTTTCGAGCGCAGCTTTTCGAACATAGCGAATACAAACGCAGTATAACAATTGCCTGAAACATTCTCCTTCGTACCCAGAGGCGATTTCTTTTAAACGCTTACCCATATTCACAATCTTTGAGAAAAGCGCTTGTTTCTCTTTTAGCTGCGGTTTGTCCTTCATAAACATCTGCTCAACATAGTATTTTGCGTCATCCCTGAGGGTAAAATCGCATTTTCTGCAAATAGAACAAATTGAACAGTCACTGTATGGCTTTAGCAGTTCCTGTTTATCATCCCAATAATGCATACGCTGCTGCAATTCGCTGTCTGGCACAACCAAACGAATCCCCTCTTTTTCCCTGATATCCTCCGTCATGATTCTGACTGGTTCGACAAGTCCGCGGAAATAAGCATATGCCTCGCCTGTATTCAACCGTGAAAGTTGATCTTCATCTGCTTCACTCATGTTGCTGCTTGCCGCAATAATGCTTTTATCCTCAACTTGCACCAATTGGAACATGATCTTGACATCCGTATTGCCCACAATCTCTTTTGTAACCTTCTGTGGAGACTGATCTGCAATGATAATACCAGTGCCATAGGAACGAATTTCGACGATCATGTTTTGTAAAGCCCTGACAGTTGAAGCGCCTGCTTCAGCCGCGCCTTCCTGGGTTTGCGTTCCTCCGCCAAGCAGGACATGCGCTTCATCGATCAACAAGATATTCTTCAGATTCCCGTCTCCTGCCTGATTATGTTTTGTATAAAGAATAATATTGATTAGTAAAAGCGCCATGATTAAAGCCTTCTGCTCCTGATTATCGATCGCGTTCAATTCTATGATGGTTGGCTTACGCAATAAATCCTGCAGAGGAACACTGTTCTCTGTATCATAAATATTCCCGTTCTGAATTACAAGGTTGAGCAAGCGAAAAACACCTGCAGATTCCATGTTGCCTTTCGATTCTGCTGAATAAGACGAGTTTCTTATAATCTCCCGAAAAGTTAGAACGAATTCATGCAGCCCAAACAGTTGTGTTCCGGGATCGCCCCGTTTACTGTATCCGCGCCATCCGTGCTTCACATAGCAGGCGTCTATGGCGTTTGCGAATAATATATCCAGGGGACTGGGCATAGAAAACGCCGCCTTAAACGCGCTGACAAGGCTTGGCTTGAATGTTTCCAGCGGGATTCCATCCGGAGGAAGGAAAGGATTGATGATGAATGGCACCACACTGTTCTTGCCCGGGGTAAAGACCTGCAGATCCGGTACAGCATCAATCATTGCCCTGTATTCGGATTTTGTGGGCTCAATCGCCAGGAAGGGAATTCCTCTTTTGTAGAACTGCAGCAAAAGATTTACGGAAAATGTTGTCTTGCCGGTTCCGGGCATACCAACCACAAGCGCGTGTCTGGTGAACCCTTTCAACGGCGCGCCAAACGGCACATCGCTGCTTCCGGTACCCATCAGCTTACCCAGCTGAACACTATTGTTATCGATAACCCCTTTTGCAAAAGTCTCGCGGGACATGCGAATTCGATTCACAGAAAAACCTGTAATCAAACCGTTGTCAATCGGAGTATGGAAAAAAGCCAGCACTTCCGATGCAGAGATCATATGTACCATTCGCATAAAATGCTTGGGCGTAACCTCAGGCTTGGCAGGGTGCTGTGTTTTATATGTCACCATATTCCAGGGATACATCGGATAGCTGTCAGCGAAATGCGGCAGTTGACCGGTTCTGTCTGATAAAGTAAGCCCTACGGCTTCGTCTTCATGCTGCAAAATACTCCTTAAGCGGCTGCCTGCCATGATTGTAGCGTCGGAGGGACCAAACAGCATAATATTGTAGAGAAATTGATGCTTATCCAGCACTTCCTGCATACGCCTATAATAATCAACCGCGTCATTCGTCTGAACCGGCGGCTGTCCGGGACGCGTCGGCATATCGATATACAGCATAACGCCCTGAATAAAGCTTGCTTCTGCCTGGACAAACATGGTCGGAATGATCTGAAAGGAGAGCGCCATACCCGGATAGTGCGACATGGCCTCATAAACCCGCTCGAAGTTGCTTACTTCATCCAGACGATAGGGATTTGTATAACACATGTATCCAGCATGGCCGGTGAGCGTGCCTATACGAACCTGCTTTTCCAAAGAAAGTGCCGACGTTTCCTTGATTCCGGAAAGCAGTTCCCGCAAATCGTCCCATGACCTGTCTGCGGATTTGATCGTGTATGCCGAGGCCTGCAAAGAAGCGGCGCAGCTGTCGCAGAATGTACGAAGTTTTTCCTCAATGAGACGCTGATTACGGCCGAACTTTCTGATGACGATGAAGATGATTGGCTGAGCGTCATATGTTTGCCCGGAAACAGATTTCGTGACGCAAAGCAATTCAAGCGCAGTATCCTGCTGGCTTGACCCATGCGCAACGACATTGACCATTTCGGCAAACATCGTCATGTTTTTTTTGAGAGCGGCAGCCGTATCTGAATCCAGGTTTGCAGCAGCCGGAATCATTTCAATCTCTAATGCTGCGATGCCGATATAGCTTCCATCTCTGAGCCTGGTTCAGGGGTTTGGGGGGCCTTCTCCCGCCGCCGCCTGCGGCGGATGAAGGCGGGAAAAGGCCAAGGGGAGGGCCTTTGGCCCGACTAAGCCCCGAGGACAGGCGTTAGCCTCCGCAGGGGCTGTACCCAGCGAACACGCTTGCGCGTTTGATGGGCGCAGGTTAAGGGAGGCCCGCAGGGCCGACTAAGCCCCGAGGACAGGCGTTAGCCTCCGCAGGGGCTGTACCCAGCGAACGCGCTTGCGCGTTTGATGGGCGCAGGTACCAATGAGGCAAGGAGTGTGGCGAACGGGTAGTGATGCCACACGACTATGCCGAATTGAGGATCGAAGAGGCCCCAAGAAGGGTCCGGGGCATATAAAAATATCCCCGTGGGAGTTTCCTCCCACAGGGACGTATGCCTTGCTCAGGCGAATGTGCTTTTGTGGATTGCCCACGCTGTGCGCGGGTGAGGAGATCAGGCGTCCTCCGCCTTGACGATGAAGGTGTCGATCTTCTTGATGAACTTGGGCAGTTCAGCGTCCTCCAGATCGCCGGTATCCAGATACATGGTGTCGCGGGCGGAATACATCATGGCCAGGATGCCCAAAGTGGATTTGGGATCGACGCAGAATTTTTCCGAGCGCAGGAACAGTTCACCCGAGTAATCCTTGCAGATGCTGGAAAGCTGTTCGGCGGCTTTCATGGAGTTGATGTGGATATGAATGTTCATAACAGAACCTCCTTTGCGAAGCCCGGCTTCGCCTTTGCGTGGGGAGCTTCCCTCCCCGTAATCTGTGGGCCGATCTCTGACCCACGGCCCGTATTTTAGCAGACTTTCCGGCGAAATGCAAGCCCGGTAGGATTCACATAGTTTTGCGGCGGAAATTGGGAATAATGTACAAATTGGTAATGCCAAATACATTGTATAGATTGGAGCAGAAATATACATGGTCGCGCCATTCAAAAAGGGCCGTACGATTACGGCCCTTGGGAAGAAAAAGCGTTATTTCAGGAAACTCGTCATCATGTAGCCTACCGTGCTGCCGCAGCGCACCTGCGTCCATTCGTCGCCGGGGGTCAGCACGGTGACGACCGTGCCCGAATTGACCCGCATGTACACCGCGCCTGTCTGCTTGCTGGGCGCCGAGCGGAGGTTCACATAAGAATTGCCGTTGGTCACCGTCTTGGTGGCGGCGGAGGGCAGGTTATAGAGCTTCACATATTTGGTCATCAGATAGCCGATATTGCCCGAGGCACTGCCGTATACTTTGCACCAGGTTTCGCCCTGGGCGATCACCTCAAAGCGGATACCGTTCTTGTACTGGGCGATGACTTTCGCGGAGGTGGAGGGCTGGGAACGGAGGTTCAGGTACTGGGTGGCCTTGGGATTGTTGACGATGGCATAGCCCTTGGTATCGGGCCGGGAAACATTGGGCGTGCTGGGCACGGAAACGCCGCCCGTGGAGGTGCCCAGCTTCAGAAAAGCGGAATCCACATATCCCACCACGCCGTTGATGCTCACTTTCCAGAACCCGCTGGCCGAGGAGGAAGACCCCCGCAGCAGCACGGATACGGGGCTGCCGTTGGCAAACTGGGCCACCACGGAGGAACCGGAATAGGAGGGGGCGTTGCGAAGGTTCACTTTGCCGCCGTTGGGGGTGGATACATAGGCAGATTCGGAGGGCCCCACGCCGTTGATGGTGACGTACTCCTGCCGGAAATAGCCCACCTTGCCGTCCGTTTCCACCTGATACCAGCCGTTGCTGGAAGAAAGCAGGCGGAACACGGTGCCGTTGTAATAGATGCCCAGCACAGGGGCGTCATAGCTGGGGTATTGGCGCAGGTTCAGGAAGGAGGTGGCCTTGGGGTTGGTCACCACGCCCGTGGTGGAATTGCCCCCCGATACGGAATCGGCGCGCTTGAGGAAATTCCGGCTCATGTAGCCGTACAGGCCGCTGTCCGGCAGATAGACGGAATACCAGTTGCCCGTTTCCCCGGTGATGCCCACCCACTGGCCCCTTTTCAGGCTGCCCAGCCAGGCGTATTCCGTGCCCGGGCCGCTGCGCAGGTTCAGGCTGTTCGTGCCGTCCACCAGGGCGTAATCGTAAACGACGGGGGCGTAATAGTTATTGTAGTAGTAACTATTGTAGGAACCGGTCTGGGTCATGTCCTTTGCAGGATCATACACGGCCCCCGTACCGATGCCGCCGCCCGTGTATTCAGGGCTGGACGGGTCGTTCTGCGGGCCCATGTAGTAGGCCCCGGTGCCGATAGCGCCGGAGGCCTGGGCGGGCAATGCGCCCATGGTCAGGCACAGGGCGCAGGCGAAGGCCAGCAGGGTCATGCGGATCGAATGTTTCATGGATGTTCCCTCCACTTTCTTGGGTCTTCATTTAATAAAACGATTCGGGCGGTCCATTTGTTCCATTCCCGCGGAAAAAATTACAATAATTCTACCAACACCCTGTTCTGCATATCCATGCCCCGCCGGGTGAGGCGGAGAGAACCGTTTTCCAGGACGGCCAGCCCTTCCCGCAGGGGCTTTTGCAGCCGGGCGCCGTATACGTCCTCCAGGCGCTTTCCGTGCATTTGGAAAAAGGCTTCCAGCGATACACCCTCCGTCATGCGCAGGCCCAGCATCACGCTTTCGAACATGGCTTCCTCCGGGCCGATCTGCGTGATTTCCGGTTCTTTGCCCGCCAGATAATCATCCAGCCGCGGGGGATTCTGCCAGCGCTCGTTTCCCAGAAAGCCGCAGGCCGCGCAGCCGAAACCCAGGTATTCCTTCCGCTGCCAGCAATGCACGTTGTGGCGGCAGGCAAAGCCGGGCAGGGCAAAATTGCTGATTTCGTACTGTTCAAAGCCGTTTGCCGCCAGCACTTCCCGGCAGGTTTCGTATTCCGCCCGCTCGGTTTCGTCCTCCGGCAGCCGCCATTCGCCGGACGCGATCCGGCGCTGCATGGGCGTGCCTTCCTCCACGATCAGCCCGTAGCAGGACAGGTGCGTGGGGGAAAGGGCCAGGGCTTTTTTAAGGGTTTCCGCCACGTCTTTTTCCGTCTGCCCGGGCAGGCCCAGCATCAGGTCCAGGTTCAGGTTGTTAAAGCCTGTTTCCCGGGCCAGCTCCGCCGACCGGATCACGTCCTCCCAAACATGAATGCGGCCCAGCATCCGCAAAAGGGGCGTCTGGGCGGCCTGGGCTCCCATGGACAGCCGGTTGCACCCGTATTCCTTCAGCACGGAAAGAAATTCGCGCGTCACCGTGCCGGGATTACATTCACAGGAAAATTCGGCGTCCGGGGCCAGCCGGTAATCCCGCCGCAGGGCATCCAGAATCCGCGCCATGAGGGAGGGCGGCAAAACGGAGGGGGTGCCCCCGCCGATGTACACAGTATCGATCAGAAAATCCGGGCTGCTTTCCATGTGCAGCTCGTTTTGCAGCCGCTTTGCGTAGGCGGGCATATCCCTTTCCCGGCCGGGCCAGGAGGCAAAGTCGCAGTAAGCGCACTTGCTTTTGCAAAAGGGAATGTGCAGATACAGCCCCAGCGTTCTGGTCATGGCAGGGTGACGGCGTAAACGTCGCTGCCGCAGGAAACCAGCGCTACCCCATTTGACAGCATCCCCAGATAGCCGGTCACGAACAGGCCCTCCATGCCGCCCGGCAGGCCGTAGGCCTCAAAGCGCTGGCCGTTCACGTCGGCGCGGTATACGGTATCCTGGGCGAAAGCGTAAATGCGGCGGTTATAGATGGATGCGCCCACGCAGATGGAGGGCAGGGAAAAACGCTTGTCCGTTTTGCCGGAAAGCAGACGAAGCTGGTTGATGCCTTCGATGCCGTTGCGGTTGGTAAGGGAGAAAAGCAGCATGGCGGTGTCCCCCTGCACCACGGAATCGCACAGCTCCCAGCCGTATACCAGCACTTCGCCGCTGGTGTCCTCCGTGCCTCGGTAATCGTACTGGCGCAGCTGCCGCGTGGTGATGACGTTGAGCTTGCCGCCGGCGTATACCACGGCATAGGCCAGGGACTCGCCCAGGGAAATTTCCCCCGAATTGGTCATGTTCACCCGGAAGGTGTGCATGGTGGTGGTGGGCACTGTGCCGTATATGTCCAGGGACGTGGTCCACAGGTATTCGCCGTTGTCAAAAAAGCCCAGGTCCAGAATGATCATGTCTTCGTAGGCGGCGGTTTCATTGTCCACCGTGGTGCCCTGCATATCCTTCACCACCAGGGAAGGGCTGGCGTCCGTGCCCAGCACCACGGCGATGTATTTGCTGCCCGGCTTGGCAAACTGGATATTGTCCGCCAGGTTTTCGTTATAAGTGGAGGAACCGTTTTTGTTGATAATGTGCAATTGCGAGCCCGACCAGGCGGTGATCACCTGGTCATTGCAGGTAAAGTATGCGTTGCCGCCCAGGGTATAGCTCCACCGCTCATAGCCGCTTGCCGACAGGCAGAACAGCGTGAGGCCGTCGTAATACAGAATATCGTTTCCAAAGGGCGTCACATCCTGGGTGGCCACGCAGCGCAGGCGCACGGCGCTCATTTTGCGGCTGCCGCCCCCCAGCGTGCCGGTCAGGATCAGCGCGGCCAGCGCCGCCGCCACAACCAGCACGGCGGCAATGGCGATCCACTGCCGTTTGGAAAAATGAAGGTTGAACCGCATACGATTTCCTGCCTTCGGAAAGAATCAGAATTCAGGCCGCATATAGCCTATATTTCATTATACTCTCTTTTTTTCCATTCGTCAATTTTATATATAATGCCCGCGCATCACGGGAAATCAGCGCGGGCAAAGACGAAAGCGTACAGCGGGCAGGAAAATATCAGCGTCCGCCCTGGAACAGGGCCAGGATATCCTTTTCGGTGAGGCGGGAGGGCATTTCCTCCCCCGGAGTGATGAGCTTGTCAAAGAGGCGGCGCTTGCGGTCGCTCATGCTGAGCACCTGCTCCTCAATGGAATTGTGCACCACCAGCCGCAGCACCTGCACTTTCTTTGTCTGGCCGATGCGGTGGGCCCGGCCGGTGGCCTGCTCTTCGGCTGTTGGGTTCCACCAGGGGTCGTAATGAATCACCAGGTCGGCCCCCGTCAGGTTCAGGCCCGTGCCGCCGGCTTTCAGGGAAATCAGGAACACGTCCGTTTCCCCGGCGTTGAAGCGGTGGGTCAGCTCCACCCGCTGGGCTGCGGGGGTTTCCCCGTCCAGGTACAGGCAGGGGATGCCCTCGTCCTTCAGGCGTTTTTCAATGATGCGCAGCATGGAGGTGAACTGGGAAAAAATCAGCGCCCGCTGGCCCGCCGCCAGGGCCGGCGGCAGCACGTCCATCAAAAGCTCCAGCTTGCCCGATACGCCGGTATAGTCCGGCAGGCACAGGGCGGGATGGCAGCAGATCTGCCGCAGTTCCGTAATGGCGGACAGCACTTCGGCCCGCCCGCGATGCAGCCCCCGGTCCCGCAGCACCATGTCCACATGCTCCCGCTTTTGCAGCAGGGCCGCGTCGTATACCCGGCGCTGCTCGGGGGGAAGTTCGGCCATGAGCACGTCTTCCAGCTTTTCGGGCAGCTCTCCCAGCACGTCGCCCTTGAGCCGGCGCATGAGGAAGGGACGGATACGGCGGCGGAGGTCCTCGGCGTTCTGCCCTTCGCCATAGCGGTGCAGAAAATCGGTGTAGGGGGGCAGATAGCCGGGCAGCACAAAATCGAACAGGGACCAGAGCTCTCCCGCATGGTTTTCCATGGGCGTGCCCGTCAGGGCAATCCGCGTCCGGGCGGTCAGCTGCTTGACGGCGTGGGCCCCAACGCTCTGCACGTTTTTGATCTGCTGGGCCTCGTCCAGCACGGCGAAGCGGAAGGGAATATCGGCCATCATGCCGATGTCCCGGCGGATGAGGGGATAGCTGGTGATCACCAGGTCGGGGGCGTTTTCGCCCTTGATGGATTCAATCTGTTCCGCCCGGGCGGCCTGGCCGCCGGAAAGGAGGAGCACGGTCATCTGCGGGGTGAAGCGGGCGCACTCGTTGAGCCAGTTATAGGTCAGCGACGTGGGGGCCACGATGAGAGAAGGCATCTTTTCCGCGTCGGCGTTTCGGGCGGCCAGCAGAGCGGACAGGGTCTGCACCGTTTTGCCAAGGCCCATATCGTCTGCCAGAATGCCGCCCATGCCCAGGGCATGCAGGGAAAGCAGCCATTCGTACCCGCGCTGCTGGTAGGGGCGCAGGCAGTCCACGGGGCTCGGCGGGGCCGTAAAGGACAGGGAAGCCGCCCGGGCCGCGCCTGCGTCCAGGGAAACGTCCAGGTGCTTTTCCTGAATCAGGGCGGACAGGTAGGCCGCCCAGTAGGTATTCATTTCCGGCCCGCCGGACGCCCCTGCCGCTTCGGTTACCGCTTCGGCCAGGGGCTGCCAGGGGGCCGCATCCCCAAGATCCAGGAACGTGCCGTCCCGGAACCGGAAATACCGCCGGTGCCGGCGCAGGGCTTCCATGAGGGGCAGCAAATCCTCAATAGGCGTTTCGCCGTCCAGGAGGTCCAGCTGCAGCTTTCCGTTCCGCAGCCGAAGAACGCCCTTGAAAAGCGGCTTTCTCGGCACGATACGCTGGAAATCCTTGCTGAAAAACACTTCGGCCATCCGGCTCAGCCGGGACGCGCCCTGGGACACGAAATCATAGATTTTGTCGCTGCCGTTTAAGTACACCTTACCCCGGCGCACGAAAAAACCGTCCAGCGCCAGCTCGTCCATCACGGCCCGCTCGGCCGCCGCGTCCCTTAGCAGCAGCGTATCCTCCGGCAGCGCTTCGGGGTCAAAAGGGTCGATGGCAATCTCGCCGTACCGGAAGGTCACCTGAGCGGTTACGTCGCCGCCTTCCTTATCCAGGTAAATCCTGGCTTCCAGGGGCAGGCGCAGGAAAGCGCTTTCCAGGGCCGGGTCAATGGTCAGGGTGCCGACGCGGAGAAGGAAAGGAATCAGCTCGCTCATGACCCGCCGGGTGTCCTGGCCGGAAAAGGTGAAATCCGCCTGGCCGTCCACGGAAAATTTCAGCAGCGTGCACATGAGCTGCTGCTGCTCGGGCGGCACGACGCGGCAGGCGTCGCCCGCCAGCATAAAATGGCAGTCCTTCGTCAGCGGAAAAAGCGGGGCGGGCAGGGACGCCGCGATATGCAGGCGGTGGGGCGTGCCGGACAAATGAAAATTCAGGGGCATCAGCCCTTCTTCCATGCCGTTTAAGGTGTACTGCTCGCCGTTTATCTGTAAAAGAAAATTCATGGGCCGCAGCGCTTCCAGCACCCGGGCCGCCGCCCGGGGTGGCAGCAGCATGAGCCGGGCTTCCGCGCCGGTCAGGGGGCGGTCGTCCGTTCCTTCCAGGCATTCCGCCAGGATGTCCAGCAGCCGTTCCTGGCTTTCGTTAAAGCGCATCCACCGGGGGCGGTATTCAAATCCCTTGCCGAAGGCCAGCGGCGTGCCGTCCTCCCGGCACTTGAGGAAGGCGGGAATATGGCGCACCACGTACAATCGATCTTCTCCGATTTTGAGGCCGATGCGCAGGCCGTCCTTGGTCAGAAACAGGGCGGGCAGCAACGTGATGCCGTCCGACTGGGGCAGCATGCCGGACACCGCTTCAAACAGGGCGGGCGCGGCCAACTGCGCCCGGTAATTTTCCATTTCCCGAATCACGCCGCTTTCCATGGCGGAGAGCAGCGCGGCCACGCTGTGGCAGCAGAAACGCGCCCCGCAGTCGCATTTGACGCTGCCGGCGGTCATGCGCACGGTGTGCTGTTCCGGGCCCGATACGGTATAGACGCATTCCTCCCGGCTGCGCCGCGCCTCCCGGACCAGCGCGCGGCGGTAAAGCTGCTGCCCCTCCTGAAAGGCCTCGTCGCCCGCCTTGCGCTGAAGTGATTCTTCGGTGATCATGCTGCCATTCCCCCTTTGTCGCCGCACGGTTTCCCGCACGACAAAATGGTGCACCTTCTTATTATACGCCGTCCGGCTGTTTTTTCCTGCCGCGTTTTCAAAATCGGATTGTATTCCTGTTGCATCCTGTATACAGAACAAAACAGTTTATCCGTACGAAAAAAATACCTAAATTGCAATAGCAAACTGCAATAGTTTTCGTGACGAATCGCAGCGGTAATGCCGTTTTGGGAAGCCGAAGG
>CANQKI010000062.1 GCA_947624355.1 uncultured Clostridia bacterium
TTAGCAGCTTTATCTTACCACACAGCCGGTCAACCTTCTATTCTTTTTCCTCCTTTTCTTGCTCCTTGTCCCATATGTATTGTAATCCAACAGCGTTCCCGTTTCGGAGCAGGCCGGACCTTTGCATTTTTCTGTATATTGTGTTATAATATTTCGGAAACGCTATCTGTTGAAACGAGGTGCTTTATGGCGCAGCATTATGACGCGGGCAGCATTAAAGTGCTGGAGGGGCTGGACGCGGTGCGGATGCGGCCCGGCATGTATATCGGCTCCACCGGCAGCCGGGGCCTGCATCATTTATTGTGGGAAATTGTGGACAACGCCATCGACGAGGCCCTGGGTGGCTTTGCCACCGAGGTGGAGGTGACGCTGCACAAGGACGGCTCGGCCTCCGTATGGGACAACGGCCGCGGCATGCCTGTGGACAACCACCCGACCCTGGGTATCCCGGGGGTGGAGGTGATTTTCACCCGGCTCCACGCGGGCGGCAAGTTCGGCAACGAAAATTATGCCTATTCCGGCGGCCTGCACGGGGTAGGGGCCAGCGTGGTGAACGCGCTGTCGAAGTGGCTCACGGTGGATATTTTCCTGAACTGGAGCCATTACGCCATGCGCTTTGAAAATTATTACGATCCCAAGGAAAAAAAGTGGCTGGCGGGGCACCCGGTGTCGCCGCTTGAAAAGCTGGGCAACACCCGCAAGCGGGGCACGCTGGTGCGTTTCCTGCCGGACGACACGGTGTTTGATGAAACGGTGTTCAACGGCGACACCGTGCGCAGGCGGCTCCGGGAGCTGGCGTACTTAAACAAGGGCCTTAAAATCACGTTTATCGACGAACGCACCAAGGAAGAGGGCAAATCCAACTGCGAATTCTGCTTTGCCGGGGGCATTTCGGATTACGTGAAGTTCCTCAACCGGGACAAAACGCCCCTCCACGACGAGCCCATTTTCTTTGAAGGGAAAAAGGACGACGTGATCTGTGCCGTGGCGATTCAGTACACCGACGGATTCACGGAATCGGTTTTTTCCTATGTGAACGATATCCCCACCGCCGAGGGCGGCACCCACGAAACGGGCTTCCGGGCCGCCATGACCAAGGTGCTCAACGATTACGCCCGGAAAATCGGCGCCCTTCGGGAAAAGGACAACAACCTGGCCGGGGAGGACTTCCGGGAGGGCGTCACCGCCGTGCTCACCACCATGGTGAAAAACCCCCAGTTCGAGGGGCAGACGAAAGGGCGCCTGGGCAACACCGAGGTGCGGCCCGCGGTGGAGGCCGTCGTCACCGAAAAAATGTACGAATTCCTGGAAAACCTGAAAAACCAGGATCTGGCCCAGAAGATCATCGAAAAAGCGGTGAAGAGCGCCAAGGTGCGGGAGGCCACGCGGAAAGCCCGGGACGTGGCCCGGGCCAAGAACCAATTGGAGGCCGCGCCGCTGGTGGGCAAGCTGTCCGCCTGCACGGGGCGGCGGCCGGTGGAAAACGAGCTTTTCATCGTGGAGGGCGACAGCGCGGGCGGCAGCGCCAAGCAGGGGCGCGACCGGCGCTTCCAGGCCATCCTGCCCCTGCGGGGCAAGCCCCTCAACGCCGAAAAGAAGCGGCTGGACCAGGTGCTGGCCAACGAGGAATTCCGCTCTATTATCACGGCCCTGGGCACGGGTATCGACGAGGATTTCGACGTCAGTTCCCTCAAATACCACAAGGTCATTATCCTGGCGGACGCCGACCAGGACGGGGCCCACATCCGGGCCATTCTGCTGACGTTCTTTTACCGTTATATGCGGGACCTGGTGGCAGACGGCCATGTGTACATCGGCATGCCGCCCCTGTACGCCGTCAAAAAGGCCGGGAGCGTCCAGTACGCGTACGACGATAAGGAACTCAAGAAAGTGACCACCGGGCTGAAGGGCTACACCCTGCAAAGGTACAAGGGCCTGGGGGAAATGAACCCCGAGCAGCTGTGGGAAACCACCATGGACCCCGCCCACCGCAAGCTCATGCAGGTCACCATCGAGGACGCCGCCGAGGCCGAATCCCTGATCACCATCCTGATGGGGGACAAGGTGGAGCCCCGGCGGGAATACATCATTGAGCACGCCGAATTCAACAGGGCTGACCACTTTGATCAACACCTGAATGCGGCGGCGAACGGCTGAATATCCCCAAGGGCAGACGCCGCATTTCTGATACGTTGGTAACCTTACTTTTTCCGGAGGCAGATTATGGCAAAGATTCCCCCCGCCCCCCTCACGCCCGATATTATTCAGGCGCCGCTGGAAGAGGTCATGCACCAGAGCATGATGCCCTACGCGGAATACGTCATTCTGGAGCGGGCCATTCCCCGGGTGGAGGACGGGCTTAAGCCCGTGCAGCGGCGCATCCTCTACACCATGAGCGAACTGGGCCTGACCCCCGATAAGCCCCACCGCAAGTGCGCCCGCATCGTGGGCGACTGCCTGGGCAAATTCCATCCCCACGGGGACACCAGCGTCTATGACGCCCTGACCCGCATGGCCCAGCCCTATTCCCTCCGGGGGGTGCTGGTGGACGGCCACGGCAATTTCGGCTCCATCGACGGGGACGGGGCCGCCGCCATGCGTTACACCGAGGCGCGCATGGCTCCCCTGGCCATGGAAATGCTGCGGGACATCGAAAAGGACACCGTGCCCTTCCGCCTGAATTTTGACGACACCCTGAAGGAGCCCGATCTCTTGCCCGCCCGGTTCCCCAACCTCCTGGTGAACGGCGCGTCCGGCATCGCCGTGGGCCTGGCCACCAACATTCCGCCCCACAACCTGCGGGAGGTCTGCGAGGCCGTGTGCATGCAGATCGACGATGAAAACGTGCCCCTTTCGGCCCTGATGAAGGTATTGCCCGCCCCGGATTTCCCAACGGGCGGGGTGCTGCTGGATACCCCCGAAATTCGCGCCGCCTATGAAACGGGCCGGGGCAAGCTGACCCTCCGGGCCAAGGTGGAAATCGAGCCCGGCCCCGCCGGGCGCACCCTGCTGGTCATTGCCGAGGTGCCCTACGGCGTGCCCAAGGCGGCCATGCTGGAAAAGATTCTCAAGCTGTCCGAGGAAAAGAAGGCGGCCCTTGGCTGCATCCACGATATCCGGGACGAGAGCGACCGCACGGGCCTCCGCGCCGTGATCGAACTGAAAAAAGAGGCCAACCCCCAAAAGGTGCTGGCATACCTGTATAAATACAGCGACCTGCAGGTGACCTTCGGGGTGAACATGGTGGCCGTGGCGGCGGGCAAGCCGGTGCAGATGGGCCTGAAAACGGTCATCAGCCACTTCATCCGCCATCAGAAGGACGTGGTCACCCGCCGCACCCAGTACGAGCTGGACCAGGCCAAAGCCCGGGCCCACATTCTGGAAGGACTCATTGTGGCGGTGGATAACCTGGACGAGGTCATCGCCCTCATCCGGGCCAGCAAGAGCGGCAAGGAGGCCAAGCAGCGCCTCATGGACCGCTTCGCCTTTTCGGACGCCCAGGCCCAGGCCATTCTGGATCTGCGTTTGCAGCGGTTGACGGGCCTGGAGATCCTGGCTCTGCGCAAGGAATATCAGGATATTCTGAAATTGATCGACACCCTGGAGGGCATCCTGGCCAGCCCCAAAAAACTCATGGCCGTCATCAAGAAGGAGCTCCAGGAAATCGCCCAGGAATACGGGGACGACCGGCGCACCGCCATCGTGAAGGACGAGGGCGGGGAGCAGATCGATATGACCGGGGAAGCCCCCGTGCCCGAGGAGGCCGTGGTGTTCCTGACCCGGGGCGGGCAACTGCGCCGCATGGCCCCCCGGTATTACGAAAAGCTGGATATGCCCGAAAAGGAAAGCGATATGCCCCGCTGGCTTTTCCATACGCAGACGGACCATACCCTGCTCTTCTTTACGGATCGCGGCAACTGCTATCCCCTTTCCGTGGGGGCACTGGCCGAAACCACCCGGCCCCGGGAGCGGGGCGGGGCGCTTTCCGGCGTGCTGGCGGGCCTGGAAAACGACGAAAAGTGCGTGTCCCTGCTGCTGGTGACGCCGGGGGGCCTCAACGGCATGGACGACCTGATTTTCTTTACCGAAGGCGGGCAGGTGAAGCGCACCGCCGCCGGGGAATACGACGTGCGCCGCAGCAAGGTGGCCGCCCTTTCCCTGAAAGACGGGGACAGGCTTTTGTCCGTCATGCCCCTGGAGGAAGGGGCTGACCTGCTGATGATTACGAAAAACGGCCAGTGCATCCGCTTCCAGGAGGACACCGTGCCCGTCATGGGCCGGGCCGCCGCCGGGGTGCGGGGCATGAAGCTGGAGGAGGGGGATCGGGTGATCCTGGGCTGCCCCATCGCCAATTCGGATCAGGTGCTGCTCTTTACCGAGCGGGGTTACGGCAAGCGCCTCATGGGCGCCATGTTCGACGCCCAGGGCCGGGCGGGCAAGGGCGTCAAGTGCGTATCCTTCAATAAATCGGGCTCCACGGGCACGTATGTGGCCGCCGCCCGGCGCATCACTGCCTCCCGGGCCTTCTCCGTTCTCCAGGCAGGGGGCCTTGTCACCCCCATGATGAGCGACGATCTGCCCTGCCAGGATCTGCCCGACAAGGGCAAGCCCCTGGTGATGGCCGTGCTGGACGACGTGGTGCAGGATTTGATTCTGTAAATTTTCGGGGGAGGGAAACATGGCGGAACAAACGCAATATGAACGCTCCTGCGGCGCGGTGGTGTTTTGCGAGACGGATGGGAAAAGACAGTATGTGCTGGTGCGGGAGCGGGAGGGCTTCTGGAGCTTTCCCAAGGGGCACATGGAGGCGGGGGAAACTGCCCGGGAAACGGCCCTGCGGGAAATCAGGGAGGAAACGGGACTGAACGTGGAATTGATTGCGGGGTTTCAGACGCAGGACGAACATCCCCTGGCCCGGGAAGGCCGGCCCCACGTTATCAAACAGATTCTCTATTTCCTGGCCCGGTGTGAAAACCGACAGCCCGTCGCCCAGGAATCGGAAATTGCCGAAGTGCGGCTCATGGATTACGACGCGGCCATGGCGGCCTTTCAATTCGACAGCTCCAAAAGAATCCTGACGGAGGCGCATTTGTTCCTGAACGGCGGTTTGGAAACGAAGACCTGAGGACAGGAATACAGGAAAACTACAGCTTATATTATTTTCCGACACCATAAAACGGCTTCCGAGTGCTATACCCGGAAGCCGTTTTTGTTTTGAACTCAGGGCTTTGCTTCCAACAGGGCCAGGGCGGGCTGTTCGGAAAGGTCCTCCTTCGTGACCCGCAGCAGGGGCATGGGGGAGATGTTTTCCGCGCCCATGAGGCGCAGGAATGCTTCGGGTCCAGCGATGGGCCAATCGGCGTTGGCCTTGGTTTTGTAGTGCATAGGGATCACGATGCGGGGCTGCAGCAGGTCGACGGTTTTCTTGGCTGTTTCCGCGTCCATGGTGAAATACCCGCCCACCGGAATCATCAGCACGTCGATTTTCCCCAGGGCGCGCACCTGTATGGGGTCGGGCAGGCAGCCCAGGTCCCCCAGATGGCAGAGGGTCAGCCCGTCCATTTCGATTTTCATCAGCAGATTGGGCCCGCGCTTGGCCCCTTTTGCGTCGTCATGCCAGCCGGGAATGGCCGTCACATGCACGTCCGGGCTCACCTGCCACACCCCGGCGCTGTCCACGATGGCGGGAGCGCCCAGGGCTTTTTGCGTGAAGCTGTGGTCCCCGTGGCTGTGGGTCACGGTGACGGCGCCGCAGGGGTATTCCCCCATGGGGTAGCCCACATGGGCATCGTAGGGGTCGGTGAGGAGGGAAAAGCCGGCGGCGGATTCCAGCAGGAATTCGCTGTGGCCATGATAGAGAATCAGCATGGGCCCGCGCTCCTTTCAAGATAACAGAGAATGAGTCCGGCCGCGCCCAGGGGCGGCTTCTTTTTTTGCCGCTGCAGCACGGCAATCATGGGGGGCAGCCCGGCCAGCAGGGCCTGTTCGTCCCCCGCGTCCAGGCATTTCAGGGTGAAACGCAGAAAGGGAAGATCGTTTTCCTCCCCGCCCGTACGCAGGATACGCCCGGCCAGCAAGGCAAGGGCGGCGTTTTCCTCCGTCAGGGGCGGCAGGGGCAGGGCGGGCAGGGAAGACAGGAGGGATTGGTACTTTTCCTCCGTTCCGTCCAAGTGGGCCAGGCCGTTTTGCAAAGTCACGGTATAGCCCGCCGTCTCCAGGGCCCGGGTGATGTTTTCCGGGCTTTCGCACCGGGCGGGATAATCGCTGACCAAAAGATAAGCGGCAAGCCTGTCCCGCCGGAGGAAACCGTCGGGGATCAGGCCGGTCAATTCCCGCCGCCAGGCATCCAGCGGGTTCACACGTCGCCCGCCGGGCAGAAGCGAATATTGAGCTCATGCATGGCGGCAAAATGCCCCTGCAAATCCAATTGATACTGCAGGTTCACTTCGCCCACGGCCTGCCTGTCCACATGATACTGCACCAGGGTCGGAAACACGCCCATGTCCAGCGCCCCGTAAGGGGTTTCATAGCTGCCCTCGAACCGGCAGCCCTTTTCAAACACCATGCTGGTGGAAAAGGGCCCCTGCCGCTGCATGGTCACCACGCCGCCGCCCATGGTCAGCGTCACGTCGTGGCTTTCGCTGTCCGGCTGGGTCTCGGTATAATCGATGCGCCAATGATCCCGTTTTTCCTCGGACAGGGTGCCGGTGGTCAGCAGGCGCACGGCCTCTTCATTTTCATCGTCCGGCGCCTGGGCCCGGCCCGTCACCGACAGGAGCACCTGCGTTTTTTTCATGCCGCACACCTTCCTTCTTTTTCCTGCTTCCAGTATAGCACAATGCGGAAAAAACTTCAATCCTGCCCGTTCAACGCCCTGTCCGCCGCCTGGCGGGCCACGGAAAAGCTGTACCCCCGGCGAAGCAGCGCGTCGATGATTTTTCTTTGTTCCGTCTGGGGCCGCCGGGCCAGTTTCCAGGCCAGGGCCAGGGCGGAGCGCATTTCGTCTTCTTCCGGCAGGGCGTCCAGGGCGGCCCGGGCCGTAGCGTCGTCGATGCCCTTTTGCCGCAGTTCCCGGGCGATGCGGTTTTTCCCGTACCGTTTTCCCCGCTGCAGCGCCCAGTTTTCGGCGAACCGGGTGTCCGAAATCAGGTCGTGCCCGGCCAGCTTTTCCATCACCCGGGCGATGGTCCCTTCGTCGTAACAGGAGCGGCGCAGGCGGGAAACGATTTCTTTCTCGCTCCGGTCCCGCAGGGTCAGGTATTTGACGGCAATTTCCAGGGCGGGGGCATACCCGTTTTCCCGGATGAAGCGGCGGTAATCCTCCGGGTCCACCGCCTGGCCGGGCCGCAGCCGCCGCTGCAGATACAGGGCGGAGGGAATTTTCAGCGTATCCCCAGACAGGAGCTTCACCCGGGCCACGCCTCCCGCCCGCTTGATTTCCAGCACCTGATCGGTCATCATTTGCCTCCAAGAAACAATCGGATCATATCCGCGTTCAGGTCGGCCAGCACTCCCCGCCGGGCCTCCCCAGCTGCGGAGGTCAGCAGCGCCAGGCCGCGCTTTTTTTCCGGGTCGAAAAACAGCCCGTGCACCGCGCCGTAGGCCATGCCCTGGTGCCCGTACAGGGGCCGGGGACACAGGCGGCCGTCCCGCAGGATGAAGGTGCCGATGCCCTCCGAAAGGTTGTCCGCCCGTTCGCCGAAGGGGGCGATTTCCCGGCGCATTTCGGATAGGGTGTCCGCCCGGAGGAAGCCCGGAATCATGCCCGCAACGGCCAGCTTGCACAGCTCGGGGGCGGATGCGCACAAATTCCCGTGGGCCAGGGCGTAATGCCGCTCCGCGTCCACGGCGGGCGGGGGCAGGGGGCGGGCCTGCCGTTTGGCCGCGTCGAAATTGGGCCCTTTGGCCGGGGGCAGGATGCGCCAGGCGTCGGCCAGGGCTTTGCCGGCCTTTTGGGGATAATAGGTGGCCGCGGCCCCCAGGGGCGCGAACACTGTCCGCTGCATGAGGGTTTCAAAATCCTCCCCCGCCGCCGCTTCCAGCACGGCTCCGGCGATGCCCGCCCCCAGATTGGAATATTCCCAGGTTGTTCCCGGCGCGTGGTCGGCAAAGCTGTCCCCGGCCAGAATATCGGAAAGCAGGGCCCCTTTTGCGATGCCGGTATTATACGTGTCGCCGTCGCGGATGCCCGCCGTGTGGGAAAGGAGCATGCGCAGCGTAATGGGCACATCCGGAGCCAGGGGGTGGCGCAGGGAAAAGGGAAGGTAAGCATTCACGTCCGCGTCCAGGGAAAGCACCCCCTGCTCCGCCAGCTTCAATGCCCCCAGCGCCGTTACAAACTTGCTCACCGACGCCGTGCGGTACACTGTGTCTATCCCTGTCGGCGTTCCGTCCATCCGGGCAAGGCCGAAGGCCAGGGTGCCCGTCACGCCGCTTTCGTCAAAGAGGCACAACGTCGCCCCCTGGCAGCGGTGGCGGCGCAGGATCTTTTCGGCGGCCTGCGCCCGGGCGGGAGGCAGGTCGGTTTCGTGTATGCTGCCTTTGGACGAAACCAGGGGCAGCAGCAGCCGGTAAAGATTCCAGTTTTTCATGGCGCACCTCGGATGGAAGGATAAAATTGCCGGGACGGGGCATGCTATGACCATACCCAATAAAAGGAGGGACAGTCTCATGCCCAACGGATGCGGATGCAGCCTGACCAGCAAAGACCTGACCGTGATGGAGGACCAGTTGACCCACATTGCCGTGGCCTGCCGGGTGGCCGCCAACTATGCCAACCAGTTCCAGAATCCCCAGCTCAAGAACATGGCCGCCACCGTGGCCCAGCACCATCGCCAGCACTATGACGCCCTGTACGCGTTCCTGAACGGCTGTCAGTAAAAGGAGGGATTGCATCATGACTCAGCAGAACGGTACCACCTGGAACCAGAAGGCCCCCAACGCCTGGAGCGGCGAAGCCTGGGGCAGCACCCAGCCCATGAACGACCAGGAGATTGCCTTTGACCTGCTCTATCAGGAAAAATCCCTGATGGCCAACGTGACGTCCGATTTCCTGGAGGTGTCCCACCCCGGCATGCGCCAGGTGCTCACCGACGCCTACAACCAGATGGGCCAGGACCAGCTGCAGCTTTTCAACCTGATGCAGCAGCAGGGCTGGTACCAGACCAAGCCCGCCCAGCAGCCCGACGTGCAGACGGCCAAGGACAAGTACCAGCAGATGCGCAATACCCTGTAATCAAAGGAAATAGAGGCAGGCGGTTTTTATGAAGCCGCCTGTTTTTTTGCGTTGCGGAGTTTTACGATTAGGGCAATCATGGCCGATACGGCCAGCAGTACGGACAAAAGCTGCGACACCCGCACGGGGCCCAGCATCAGGCTGTCCGAACGCATGCCCTCGATGACCGCCCGGCCGGTTCCGTACCAGGCGAAATACAAAAGGGCCAGGCAGCCCCGGGGCATCCCTTTCTTCCGCAGGTTCCATAAAAGCAGAAAGCCGCCAAAATCCCACGCCGATTCGTAAAAAAAGGTGGCATAGTGCCACACGCCCTCAATCTGCACCGCCATGGGGAAAAACTGCAGGGCGGGGTTTTCCACCGCGTACCCGTAGGCTTCGCCGTTGAAGAAATTGCCCCAGCGGCCGATGGCCTGGCTGAGGATCAGCACGGGGGCCACCAGATCGGCCAATGTGCCGAAGGGCACCTTCCGTTTCCGGGCAAAGAGCCAGGCCGCCGCCGCGCCGCCGATTACCGCGCCGTAAATGGCCAGGCCCCCCTCCCAGATATACAAAATGCGGACGGGGTTTTCCGCGTACAGGGGCCACTGGAAAATCACGTAATACAGCCGCGCCCCCACCACCGCCGCCGGCACCATCCGCAGGGCCAGGTCCACCGAAAAATCCTCCGGCAGCCCCAGCCGTTTTTCCTCCTTCGTGCACAGGAACACGGACAGCGCGATGGCGCAGGCGATCAGAAAACCGTACAATGGAAAAGCCCCCTCCGGCAAACCCGTATTTTGAAGTACGGGGGCATTTCAGCCCCCGCCAAATTGTCAAAAGAAACTTCGTAACCTTGGGGATGTATGAAGGGGCCGCAGCCCCTTCATTTTCAATCCGCAGGACCGGGTCCCCCGGTCCGAGGAGAAGTCAGAATGACTTCTACCTCTATCATTTTCCGGCCGTGATGCAAAGCATCACAGGAAAATGATGTAAACGATGCAGGAACGCGTAAGCGATCCTGCATCGCAGGGTGTCGAAAACTTGTTTTCGACACCCTCGTTATTTAGGTTGGTATTCTGTATTCAGCTTCTGCAGCCAGTCGATGATGGGCAGGTGCTGGGGGCAGACGCCCTCGCACGCGCCGCACTGGACGCACCTGGAAGCGTCATGGCCATCCTGGGCCATGCGGGCATAATGGCGGGCAAAGCCCTCGTTGCGGTCGAACATCCGGGCCTCATTATAGGCGTGGAAGATATCCGGGATACCCACGCCGTTGGGACAGGGCATGCAGTAGCGGCAGCCGGTGCAGCCGATGGGCATGCGGGAGAGATACTTTTCCTTGAGAGCGCGAATGAATTGGATGTCCGCTTCCGAAAGGCCGCCCACGGTGAGGTGGTCGAAGATTTTCAGGTTGTCGTCCACCTGTTCTTCGGTGCTCATGCCGCTGAGGATGGTGGCGACTTCGGCAAAATTGGCCACGTAAGCGAAGGCCCACTCCACCGCCGAACGCCGGACGGGATAGTTTTCCATCATTTCCTTCACGTCGGGAGGCGGCACGGCCAGGGCCCCGCCCCGGAGGGGCTCCATCACCACAATGGGCACGCCCATTTTGCCCGCGGCCCGGAGACCTTCTTCCGTGGCCTGGTTTTTGTCGTCCAGGTAATTGAACTGAATCTGGGCCATGCCCCAGTTATCGTAATCGTGGAGGATGTCCAGGAAGCACTGGTAATTGTCGTGGAAGGAGAAGCCCGGCCGCTTGATGCGCCCGTCCTTCACGGCCTGGTTGAGGAAATCCCTGTAATGGAAAGCCTGCAGCTTTTCCAGCCGGTCCCGGCCCATGGCGTGGAGCAGATAGAAATCCACATAGGGCACGTCCAGTTTTTTCAGCTGCTCGTCCAGCAGGCGGTTCATGTCCTTTTCCTCGTTCACGGCCCAGACGGGCAGCTTGGTGGTGAGGGTCACCTTTTCCCGGTAGCCGCCTTGCAGGGCCTGGCCCACCACGATCTCGCTTTCGCCCCCGTGATAGGGATAGGCCGTATCCACATAGGAAACGCCCTCGTCGATGGCATGGCGGATCATTTGAATGGCCTGCTCCCGGTCGACGACGTTCTTGTCGCCCTCCTTGCGGGTGGGCAGGCGCATGGCCCCGAACCCCAGCCGCGACACCTGAAAGCCGTGGGAACCGAAGGGTACGTATTGCATAGCAGTGTGCCTCCTTCACGCCGTATAAAGCGGTAGAATTTTCCACATACAGTATAACGAAAAATCCCCCGCTTGTCCAGCGGTATCCTGTGAATAAACCGTGAAATTTATAGAAAAATGCTGCCGATCCTCCCGTTTGTTTCCCCGGAGGCATGCTTCCGGGAGGCTTTGCATATCCTGTCCCGAAAGGAGGCGGGGATATGCGCGAAAGAACGGAGGAAAGGTGCGTGGGGCTGGCCCGGTATATCCTGCGCACCGGGGCGACCGTGCGCGAGACCGCCCGCGCTTTCTCCATGAGCAAGAGCGCCGTGCATAAGGACGTGCACGAGCGCCTCCGGCAGGTGCATCCCGGGCTGTACGATGAAGTGAACGAGGTATTGCGGTATCATCAGGCGGTGCGCCACCTGCGGGGCGGCGCGGCCACCCGGCGGCGCTGGGAACGCATCCGGGAGGAAAAAGGAGCAGGTTTGTTTACATAAAAGAAATGTCCGCCGGTTTCATTTTCGGCGGACAGAATTTTTATGAGCGGTTTCTTACCGGAAAAACATTCTTTTAAGGTATATTTTCAAAAAAGTCGTTTTTTGCCGTATCGAACCCCACGGCCGTGTAGGCCAGGCCGAAGCGGTAGCAGGAATACTTGCTGTCCCGGGGCTCCACGCGGAACAGCTCAAATTTTTTGGTTTCGGGGTTTTCCTGGCCCTTGTCGTGCTGGGACACATGCCAGGAATAGCCCGCCTCCGCCACTTCAAAGCCCGTTTTGCCCCCAAAGGTGGAGAGCGGCTGATCCCAGTCCATTTCCAGGGCGTTTTCCCCGTACAGGTGCAGATACACCTTTTTCACGCTCCAGACGCCGTAGGCTACGGCCGTATCTTCGAATTTGCTGGCGTCTGCGGCCGTCACCACGCAATGCAGCGCCGCGTCGGCGCACACCCGGTGTGCCCCGTGGCCGTATTCGCCGTTCACGTCGTGGGTCACCACCACTTCGGGCTTGTACCGGCGGTAAAGCTCCACAATGCGCTGATAGGTTTTCGTTTTGCCCCATTTATCATAGCCGGTGTCCAGCTTTTTGGAATACACGTCGTCCAGGGTGCCGATATCGGGATAGGTGCGCAGGCCCATCTCCCACAGGCCGTTGAGCAGCTCGCTCCGGCGTTCCACATAATTGCACGTCATGTAGGCCACCACCACGTTCATGCCCCGTTCGGCGGCGTAATAGGGGATCGTGCCGCCGAAGAACAGGATTTCGTCGTCCGGGTGGGCTGCCAGCACCAACAGGTCCGCCTTCTGGGGGGCGGGCTGCCACTGCTGCACGAAGGAGGGCACGTCCCCCGGCCCGAATACGAACAGTTCGTTGATGACGAGGGACGCGGATTTATCCGAAGTCAGGGAAATTTTCGCGGCGCTTACCCCGTCCAGGGGCACATAAACGTGGGCGTAGGCTTCGCTGCTCTCCTTCACGGTCACCCAGCTGCCGCCGCTTATGGCCTCCACCTTCCAGGGCAGGATTTTCTGGCTGGCAAAGCAGATGTAGAGGCCGTAAATCTTCTGATCCTTGGGGGCCGTGATTTCCATGTAGGGGGAACGCGCCTTGTCGCTTTCGTAGGTGGTTCTGTATTTCCGGTCGTAAATCCGGTTGATTTTGTATTTGGTGGGGGTGTATTTCAGGGTGCACTGCTCGGTGATGTCGGGGGCTTCCTCCGCCAGGGCGGGCAGGGCCGGCAGCAGAAGCAACCCGGCCAGAAGCAGAAAAAACAGCGTCTTTTTCATAAGCATGCGCCTCTTTTCGGAATTTTCGGAAACAGTATAGCACAATTGCCGGAAAATTGCTACCGGCCCCTGCGGAATTTACAATTTCCGTCCGTGCCCGAAGGGCCATTTGCCTTGACTTTTCCCTGTTGAAATGGTACACTGACACCGTGATTTTTGGAAACGGAGGGAGGCGGCGGAAATGGGCCGGCGCAGGCAGCGGCACAACCGGTATCGCTATCGCGCGGGGCAGGGCCGCCGCCTGCGGGTGGACAGGCTGGTCCTGGCGATTGCATGTTTGATTGCGCTGGCCGTGGGGCTGTGGCAGCTGGGCAGCTATATCGAAAACCTGATCCGGACCAGGCGCCAGGAAGCGGCGCTCCGGGCGGAATATTATGCCACCGACGCGCCGACCGATATTCCCGACGATTCCCCCGCGCCTACGGGAGAGCCATCTCCCGCCTATACCCCCCGGCCCACCCCCGTGCAGCTGAGCGCCTGGGGGTACGGCTCGGCCACGGATGCGCCGCTGCCCACCGATACCCCCGTTCCCACCCCGCTGCCCACCGTGGCGGCCGCTCTGCCGGTGCAGGCGGCGGGCCCGACCGCCCTGCCCACGGCCAGCCCCGATCCCTATGCCACCCTGCCGCCCGTTCCCTATCCCAATAACCGCTATAAAACCGTGACCACCCGCTTTACCCGCCTGCAAAGGCAGAACAGGGACATCGTGGGCTGGCTGAACGTGGACGGGCTGCTGGATACCGCCGTGGTGCAGCGGGACAATGAATACTACCTGCGGCGGGATTACCAGGGCTACCATAACGAAAATGGGGCCATTTTCCTGGAGGAAAGCATCAGCCTGGATACCCGGCCCTATACCCTGATCCTGTACGGCCACAACATGAAAACCGGGGCCATGTTCGGCAGCCTGCGGAACCTGGAGGACATCGGCTTTTACCGCAAGCACCCCATCGTCACCTTCGACAGCATCTATGAAGACGGCCGGTATGTGATTTTTTCCGTGGCCGAGGTGAGCCTGAAAACCACCGACCGCAATTATGCGGGCTTCTACCGGCTGAATAGCTGCACGCGGATGGAGCGGGAAGATATCATTGACGATCTGATCAACCTGTCCGTACACACCTGCCCCATCGACGTGAACGCCGATGATCAGCTGCTGCTGCTGGTCACCTGCGTGGATGACGACGCCGAAAGGCGGGTGGTGGCCGCCCGCCGGGTGCGCCCGGGCGAAACGGAGGAACAGCTTATTTCCTTACTGCAAAACGCCCATAATAAGTAAACCGCAATTCGATTGACGGGGAGGCCTGACCATGACGGAATACGTTCCGGCGCAGGACCGGTATGAGAAAATGCGCTATCGCCGCTGCGGCCGAAGCGGGCTTTTGCTGCCCGTGATTTCCCTGGGGCTGTGGCACAATTTCGGCAATCTCACGCCCTTTGAAACCCAGCAGGCCATTCTGCGCACGGCCTTTGACCGGGGCATCACCCACTTTGACCTGGCCAACAATTACGGCCCACCCTATGGGGAGGTCGAACGGAATTTCGGCCGCCACATGGACGCGGACTGGCACACCCACCGCAACGAGCTGGTGATTTCCACCAAGGCGGGCTATGATATGTGGCCCGGCCCTTACGGCGACCACGGCAGCCGGAAATATCTGATTGCCAGCCTGGATGAAAGCCTGAAGCGGATGCGCCTTAGTTACGTGGACATTTTCTACCACCACCGGCCTGACCCCGATACGCCCCTGGAGGAAACGATGGGGGCGCTGGATTACATCGTGCGCAGCGGCCGTGCCCTGTACGTGGGCATTTCCAATTACGGCCCGGAGGAAACGAAACGCGCCGCCCGGATGCTGCGGGAAATGGGCACGCCCCTGCTCATTCATCAGCCCAGCTATTCCATGCTGAACCGCTGGATCGAAAACGGGCTTACGGAAGTGCTGCGGGAAGAAAAGGTGGGCTGCATCGCCTTTGCGCCCCTGCAGAACGGGCTGCTGACGGGCAAATACCTCTCCGGCATTCCGGCGGATTCCCGGGCGGCCCGGGACGCCCGGTACCTGCGCCCGGACGCCATTACGGAAGAAAAAATGCGCAAGGTAGCAGCCCTCAAAAAAATCGCCGACAGGCGGGGGCAGACCCTGGCGCAGCTGGCGCTGCAGTGGGCGCTGCGGGACGGCGTGGTGACCTCCGCCCTCATCGGGGCCAGCAAACCGCAGCAGGTGACCGAAAACGCCGCGGCGGTGCAGGGCCCGGACCTTACGGAAGAAGACCTGGCCGCCATTGAAGCGGCCCTGGCGGAATAAAAATCCGTCCCCAAATGAACGCCGCCGGCCCCGGAAACGCCGTGAAATTCTTTCAAAACGGCTTGTAATCCGGAAAATATTGTGATATACTATTTATGGAACTTTGAAAAAGGTTCCGTTGCGGTTTGTCAAAAAAGCGGCATCGTAACTTTGGGGATGTATGAAGGGGCCGCAGCCCCTTCATGTGCAATCCGCAGGACCGGGTCTCCCGGTCCGAGGAGAAGTCAGAATGACTTCTACCGCTATCATTTTCCGGCCGTGATGCGCAGCATCACTGAGCGTCGCCCGTCAGGGCGACCGAGGGCGAGCAATTCTTGAATTGCCGCCCGATGCCCGCGCTTCCACAAAGTGGAGTAGCGCGGGGCGAATGGAAAATGATGCAGTCGATGCAGGAACGCGAATGCGATCCTGCATCGCCCTGAAAAGGCAGAAATTACCGTCCGGAAAGAAGGGTTTAACGAAGAGTGGGAACTGCATGGGGGATCGAAAGGGAGCGGCCGGTGTGTTCGGCGTCCCCGAAAGATGCCCAAAGTGCAGGTATGCCCGCTCTTTGTGTGTTTTCAGGGGAAAATGACGGGCCGTTTCGCCCGGGGAAGGAAGGATGCGGATGCCGGGAAAAGGCGTGAATATGCAAAAGGTTCTGGATATCTGCCAAAGGCAGGCGGACGCCATGGGCTATGAGCTGTGCGACGCCGCCATGGAAAAAGAGCCCACGGGCCGGTATCTGCGCATCTATATCGACGTGGAGGGCGGCGTGACATTGGACGACTGCGAAAAGTATCACCGCGCCGTGCAGCCCAAACTGGAGGACGTGGATTACGATTTTCTCGAGGTCTGCTCCCCCGGCATCGACCGGCCCCTCAAAACGGAACGGGACATTGCGAAGAACCTGGGCAATCAGGTGGAGGCCCGGCTGTATAAGCCCGTGGACGGGCAGAAGGCCTGGCAGGGGGCGCTGCTGCGCATGGACAAGGAAACGGTGGAATTGCAGATTGGGGAAGAAACAAAGGCGTTTCCTCGCAGCGCCGTATCCCAGGTGCGCCTGTGCCCCGACCTGAGCGAACTGGACGAAGAAGAAAACTGATTTTCAGATAAGGAAGGTTATGGAAAAATGGCAGCAAGAAAATCCGAAATGATGGACGCCATCGAGGCGTTAGCCAAAGCAAAAGATATCAGTGTGGAGCAGATCGTCAGCGCGGTGGAGGAGGGCTGCAAGGCGGCCTACCGCAAATACGCCAAGCGCGGGGTCAATTCGCCCCTGAACCTGTCCGTGGTATTGTCCCGGGAGCACGACGTGCAGATTTTTGCCCGCAAGGTGGTCGTGGAGGAAGTGGAGGACGATTCCGCCCAGATTTCCCTGGAAGACGCCCGGGCCCTCCGCCCCAATTATGAACTGGGCGACATTGTGGAAATCGACGTGACCCCGGCGGACTTTGGCCGCGTGGCCGCCCAGACGGCCAAGCAGGTGATGCTGCAGCGGCTCCGGGAAGTGGAGCGGGGCAAGATTTACGACGAATACATCGAAAAAGAAAACGAAATCCTGACCGGCATCGTGGAGCGTGTGGAGCCCGACTGCGTGTACCTGGAACTGGGCCGCACGGAGGGCGTGCTGCAGAAGGCCGAATTCATGCCCGGGGAGGAATACCGCCCCGGCGACCATATCAAGGTGTATGTGCTGCAGGTGTACCGCTCCGGCCGGGACGGCAGCCACAATCCCCAGGTCACCGTGAGCCGGACGCACACCAACCTGGTCAAGCGCCTGTTTGAAATGGAAGTGCCCGAAATCGCCACCGGCGTGGTCACCATCAAGTCCATTTTCCGGGAGGCGGGCAGCCGCACCAAGATGGCCGTGGCCTCCAACGACGCCATGATCGACCCTGTGGGCGCCTGCGTGGGGCCCCGGGGCAGCCGCGTGGACAAGGTGGTGGCTGAGCTCAAGAACGAGAAAATCGACATCATCAAATGGTCGGAAGA
>CANQKI010000063.1 GCA_947624355.1 uncultured Clostridia bacterium
CCTACTTCCGAGAGACTCAGAACCATGAACCAACGGATTCCCGTGCTGACCTTGATCTGATTGAAAACCATTAAGGTTACAAGGTGCTTTATGAGTCTTGACGCCTTCTCCGAACTAATCGGTCCCCCGTCATCCTTTACATTCTGATATACGATCTGCCTTGCTTTTGACATTTCCGAAATACCATTCTCGACAATCAGCCGCAAAGTTTCCCAGTGGGCCTCATTCATTTGTGCTTTGACTTTATCAAGATTCTGAACATAAAGTTTGGCATCTGAAATCAAATCAACGGCGTCTTTATCGGCGGCTCCTTCAAAATTGACGACTCGTTCATTTTCATCAACAACCGTCGTAACGGAAACCGAAGGCCGAAGCGCCTCCAGCGGCGTTTTCGTATCCAGCATATATGCTTGCGTTCTTTTAAGATCCTCAGGCTCTTCGTAGGGTTCATTAAATATCTTTTCTGCGTTATCAATCATAAATTTCAGTTGGGAAACTTGATCGTTCAGTCCGTTGATGAGCTCATTCTTCTGAGAAAGGCGCTCCTTGAAAGTGTCATAGATGCTGCGTGCTTTCTCCTGATTCTGCTTGAGCATATTGCGTGCGCGAGCCAGCAGATCGTTCAAAGACATGGACTCCAAATCGCGGCTTGTGATGTCGCCGTAAGCGAGCTCGCTTTCAAGCACCTTAATACAAAACGCCCGGAAGTTCCTGATGAGCTCCTGTGTATTATCTGTGGCCTGCTGGATAAAGGCGTTTAGTTCGGCAATCTGTTCGTTTTTGGATTCAATTTGACTGTTCAGCCGCTGAATGATAAGTTCCAATTCCCTTACTGATTTGCTTTCCATGCAATCACTCCCCTTCCTCGGCAAGAACCGCCGTTTTATCCTTTGCTGTCACCGCATCCTTGAGCACCCAATTATAGTAGTCCTTGTCGTTCATCTTCAGTCGATCCGATACCGCTTTCAGGTCATTCTCGATCAACTCATAGGTTGCAAACGCCTTATCCCGATATGTTAGCGCGGTACCTACAGTCTCATTGCTTCCGCTTTTCAAGCCGGACGCCATATTCTGAAGATACAGTGCAAGATCGTAACTCAGAATGCTCTCCATTTCCTCCTGAATTGTCTTTTGCTCATCCTGAAGATTCATAGCAGATATTTTCGGAATCAGAACATCAAGCCGATCGTTGAGAATCTCTGTGTAGTAGGTCGCAGCCTCATAATTTCCGTAATCCCCGTTTGCAACATGAATATCAATAATCGTTATGTCAGTAAGCAAACTGCGAATATCGCTCAGCTTGTCCGTCAACGCATTATAGTCATCCTGGGTACGAAGATCGGAAAAACTCAATTGGTATGCTCTGCGTTTTCCGTTCTCATCCGTGTAAAACCGTGTCGTAAAAATACCGAAGAGCAGAATCAGCAGATAAACGATCCCTACCACAATCAGGATTCTTTTTTTGTTTTCCGAAAACCACGAGATGAGCTTTTTCTGAGATTTTTCCTCCTGCGGCTTTGTGGTCAGGTCAATGGTATCAACGCTCCATCTTTCACGTTTTTTCATTTGCCGCACCTTCATCTGCCGAAACCGATTCCTCCAGGTTCTTTGGGTCAAACAAACAGTTATTCAGAAATTCGATTCCGGTAGGAACCACCTCCCCCACACGCTCGGCGTAAACCATCGCTTCACCGCACCGATTACACTTCACATGACGGTTGATGTCCCGCGTCTGGAAGGCACCAGAGATATACACCTGTGAGGATTTCTTCAGTCTTTTCAAGCATTCGTCCGCCGTATTGCCGAACACCTTGATCCACGGGTAATCCGTCCGCGTTCCCTTCTCGAGTTCGCTCACCCGATACCTGCGGTTAACTGCCATCTGAAACTGCGCCGCCGTCCCGCCGGTTGCATTATCCTTTCGTTGGATATCGGTACAAAGCGATCCAATCAAGCATCCTACATTTGCAAATTCAACAATATCCGCAGGCGTCACGCGCTCGCTCAGGACAAACGGGTTGCCATACGAGATGATTTCACTTTGCAGGGTGTCGATCATGCTGATTTCTCCGCATTTCTCGCAACGAACCGGCTTCTGAACCATTTTTGTGGAGAGCATACCGCGCACCTGAACATATACGCCTTGTTTTAATTTGCCGACATAGGATCTTGCCGTTTCTTCGTCTAAACTGTAGACACTGATTTTGGGGAAATCGTTGCGACCGTTTCTCCGTATGGTCTTTAATGTAAATGTTACCCGGTATGTTTTTGCTTCCTCATTGAAGAGCACAACAGGTGCATTCTCAAGTTCTCCAAAAAAAGTAAACGAGTTTTCTCTTGCCATGAATAGAACCTCCTTCATTAATTTTCACCGGACAAGCCGGCTATGTACCGTCTCGGTTTTCACCGAGACTTTGTTTTGGTCGCTTCATCCTAAAGCGTCTTTTATGCCGATTTTTTCAAGTGCGTCTTTCGACAACGCCAAAAATTTGTCCGGATTTTTCATTACAAGATCCGTCAAATCAAGAATCTGTTGCATATTCACTTCCATTTTTGCAAGGAACTGCGCCGGTTCAACCGTAAAATCGTAGTCCGAATACATCAACCATGAAACAAAGACATAATAAGAGCTGTAGAGCATCGGCACTTTACACAGCTTAACGGGATCAAGCCTCTTTCCAAATTCCACTGCAAAAGCATGGAAGATTTGCGAATACTTATCGGAAATTTGCTTACGTTCTGCTCCGCCAACCCAGTCCGTCACCCTCTGTGTAATGTGTTCTCTCTTTGCTCTGTCGAATCCCACGCAGGCTCCCGCCGGCGCACCATCTTGAAGAAAATATCTCGGCGCCTTAACAGAGGGTTCCGCACATTCCATTTCATACACACCGACCTTTCCAAGTGGGGAAGTCCGGCACACACCGGGTTTGTGTTCATGTACTCGGCAATAGAACTTTCCATCCTTTCTGCCGAGGAAGAAGCAGGTGCTCGTTCCGTCCCACTCTTGACGAAATCTCAGCCTCACGACCGGCATATTCGAACTGTCGCCAATGTAGCAATCGCCATACCGATCAATAATTTCCATAACATCTTTTCCGGTTGCCCAGACTAAGTTGTAAAGATCCAGAGGCGACAGCAGAATATCCCCGCGATTACGGCAGCATTTCCCACACTGATCGCACGCAAACACAAATTCGTCATTTTCGTCCAGAAATTTGATTTCTCCTTTCTCGAGTTTTTCAGCAAGCTTTTTCATGTACTCAATATCCGGCATAACATTTTCCTTTCCGCGCCGTACATTCGGAGGCGACTTTTTAATTAAAATTTTTCCTTCATCAATTTTGAATGTACGCTTATATATACACGGAAAACAAACTGCGTTTCAAGAAAACTATACTGCCTGATTGACTGCGCTCAAAACTCCGAAAATCAAGCAGATGACGCCTGCCGAAATAAAAGCAAGAATAATCCCAAGAAGAATGTAGTCACGCCAGCAAAAATGCTTGATTTTCTTGAAAGGATTCTGAATGACCAAAAGGCAGATTCCCTGCAGAACAAAAACGATGCCAATCAAAAGAATTATATTTATACCACTCATGGTAAAATCAATCTTCATCGTACTCTGCGCCTCCTTTCCCTATGCCGTACCCGTCAGAAAAGCTGATATCCGAATCTCGAATCACATTATCGAAACAACCGTCAAGCGGGTCCGCGTCAATAGGTTCATTCTCCTTAACTGTGTCTTCGATATGAGCAAGCTTTTTCTTATCCTGCATACTTTTTTCATAAAGATCGTCGTTGCGGAACTGCGACAGCGGAGAAACATGAAGCCCCTTTCTTTTCGTCCAAAGGCGAATCAAAAAATATATAAGAAGAGCAATGACGCAGAGCAAAATGACGTCCATAAAAATATATACCCAAACCATAATATTCCTCTCAATCTGCCCGATGGCATTCAACAACAACCGTCGCCATTGAATTGATTCCAATACCCCTAACGGATACGAAAATCCCGTTCACTGCATACTCCGAAGCAAAGGAACCGCCTCCGTTATAGAAAAGCTCCCATTCATCCTCGGAATCATCGTGGCCAACAAAGACCATTTCCTTGGCTTCGGTTCCCAAGGTCTCCGCAACAGAATTGTTGACTAAATTCAATGCCTCGGAGAAAACAGTTCGATCATCGAAAGGATTGCTACCGAAGACGCATTTGGCTATTTTTTCGTCTTGAAGATATAATGCGACGTTTCCCTCTGTACCAAAAAGCGAGACATAATCATACGACACAAGCTCGCTGTCCGTAATGAAAATATTATCTTCGGGAATACCAAAAACGGATGGGCTTTCGTTCATCCAATTGCCGCCGACAAGCTGTTCTCCAATTTCGTGATATTCTTGTTCCGGGATTAAGGGAACCGCTTCTTGACTGCTTGCCGTCAGATCCGTAGAAACCGTGTTCGGATTTGCGGAACAGGCCGTCAAAAACAGAAAAACTAAAAGCAAAAGAACTACATGAATAAGCTTCATTTCCAATCCCCTCCTAATTCAATATTTTTTCATAGCGATATTTCATTTGCGCCGGATACAATGGCTCGACCGGTCGGCGCTTGCCGGTCCATTCTTTACCTCCGGCAAGCCCGGCACAGGACCAGCCGGCCGCCCTAAGACTGCTCCCTTCTTCGGTATCCAGAATATAAGTAATAATCTTGTGATAGCCCATCGCTTTAGCTGCCCTGGCTGCCGCTCCATAGAGAAAGCTGCAAGCGTTTCTTGTTCCATCCGTACATAGGCGGTTTACCTCCAATGTGTACCCGTCATCCAGATACCGGCTGACAGGACGCCCTGTGATTGCCACTCCAACAAGCCGTCCTTCCAACATACAGCCTATGGAGTACTTGTGTCCCCGGACAGGCTTATGATGGCGGTGGTGGAGCGTAACAAAAGAATTTGCATCCGCAAGAGATACCGGCGTTAAGGTGAGCATGGACCCCCTCCGTTTTTCAATTTCAAGGTTTTTAATGTCTTTTTCATCATGGTACCTCTTTAACCTTGAATCGTTATTCCTTCATGTTGACTTGAGGCTCAAAGCCTTCAAAAGCAGAATCGTCCAAATATTTTGTGATCAATGCTGTCAGTTTCCCATCAACAGGCGAGTAAATCTGCGCGATCCACAAAACGCCTTCCGCATCTCTGTACGAGTATTCAAGCAGGACGCACTGCTCCGCAAGAGCTACATACGAATCCTGCGAACGCTTCTCAAATTCTTCAGTGTTTGTGAACTGAACTGTCGTTGGCTCTTCAATAAGCGGCATTTCAAGTTTTTCCGAATAAGCCGATACGAATTTCTTCGTTTCTTCTTTCGCTTTTTCGCCATCAAACGAATCTCCTTCTATCAGATTTGAAGTAAAACTGATTGCTGTGATTTTTTCATCGGAGACGCGGATTTCCGCATCTCCTTGATAGCCAAATTCTTCGATACCATCCAGTAAAAACGAATTCCTTACAGAGAGGTTGTACCCGTTGTTCCTTACCTCATCCGGAGAAGCATAATCAAACACGCTTTTGCTCATTTCTTCGTCATCTGCCATATTTGCGGTGAAGATGCACACAGCACCTACCGCAAGCACGATAACTGCGATCAGAATAATCGGCAGAATAGCTGTTTTTCCCTTATTCAAAATTACCCCTCCTTTAATATGGGCATGGCCATAGCACACTAATGGTACCGCAATGCATTGCACACCACTTATGCTCGTCAACCTCTGCGCACAAGACACACATGATGTGATAATATCCGTTCCAAACATGCGCGTCCTTCGTATAGGTGCAGTAGGTGTTCCATGAGCAATCATGGAAGGTGTCACAGCTTGCACGGAAATTGTGCGCTGCGGTCGGCGCGTAGGCGCCGCTCTTCGTTGCACCGCAGGCAAAGCATTTATAGTAAACGGTTCCGCCTGTACATACATATCCAGTGCGGGACGTTTCCGTCCAGCTGTGAGCCGAATACCTTCTGCCTGCGCATACGCTGCAGGAATCATAGTGGTTCTCTGTACCGTTTGCTATCAAACCGCCCCTGGTACAGGCTGTTCCGGCATTCATGGTCGTACCGCATACTTTGCAGTTTTGATGATGGGTACCTACCGAGGAAGAGGAGCCGTTATTGTCATACACCCAAATTCCGTTTGCCACATGACCGCCCTTCGCAATAGATTCTGTATATGTGTATCCGCATCCTTTTGTGCAATAGTAGGTTCTCGTTCCGTTTGTGGTACAAGTCGATGCTTTGGAAACATACGAGGAAATCGTATGTGCCGAAGGTCCGTCCGTCACATATTTGCAGACCGTACAATACCGATAGCACTGAGAGGTAGATTTATAGGTCCAGGATGATTTTGAGTGTGCCGCTTTGTCAAACTGCGCTCCGCAATTGCTGCATTCATTCCAATGCCCGGTACTGTCTGATTTCATTTTCATTGTCTTGTGGTTATGGGAATCATTATGATCTACATACATCTTGAAATCGTAAGTGCCGTCTGCTTTGATATTGACCACCGCCGAGGTAAGTGACTGATAACAGGTGCTCGTTCCTTTTACGATATAATATCCCGGGACGAGATTTACCCTATAAGTAGGATTCACTCCGGTTTTCGTGACGGTCGCCGTTACGGCGCTTTCCTCTTTCGTGCCGGACGCATTCGTTCTCTGAAACTTCAAGACGATATCCGACATAGTTCCCGCCTTCGTCATCGGCTGCGTATTGGTAAAGTACGCCGAAATTGTTCCGATCACACTTACAGTCCCAATCGGAAGACGAATCACACATGTTTCGTCACCAGAAATAAACAACTTGTAATAATATGTCGAGCTTCCGATATAGGCCGGAGTATTGACTGTCAGCTGATAGAACCCGTTTTTAAGAGCACCGGTCTTGAATTTGCCGTCCGAATCTGTAGAAAGCGTTGCAGAAAATGCGCTGTCGCCAAGACGCTTTAACTTTACGGTCGCCCCCGGAATCGGATCATAATTACCAAGGTAGTTATAAGTCACCTGTCCTTCCGCCTTGCCGGCACCAACGTCCTGCTTCTTTACCTGCCCGGATATTTCAACATGGCGTCCGTCAACGGTAAAACTGTCAGGGAAGTTCGTCAAGGAAGTAAACTTGTACGGAGAATCGATCTCAAAGCTGTACTCGCCGTCCGGCAAGCCGGTGATCGTATAAGCATACGCTCCGCTTGAGGAGTAGCTGAAATAGTTACTGTAATACACAGCGCCGGTCGCCTTATTCGTAACCTTGACTCTTGCTCTGACCGAAGTGGTTGACCCATCAATCCATGTTCCACTCAGTCCGGTCGGCGTACCGTAAAGCGGCTGAAAAGAACTCTCCCAGTAGACCGTTCCGGAAAGGCTTGACTGACCGTCGGGACTGCGCATGACAATCGAATATTCATAGGGCGAAGTAAACCCGGAGTAAGCTCCGCTCGCATTGTCAATACCGAATACCTTTGCCTCGACATTCTCCCTATAAGTCCGATATCCATATGAACTGACCGCAAGGCTATAGTGACCGTAAATCAAATATTTGTTTCCGATAAGAAGTTCCTGGACGCCTCCGGTGATTCGCAGGTTCGAGGTATAGGTTTCGGATCTTGCAGAAGGGGACTTGCTTGTATTTGCGGTAAATGCCGAAGTCACAGTCGTATTGCCTGTAATCTTTTCCTTAGATGTTGTCCAGCTTCCGTTGTTCCATTTTACCGTTTCTTCATAGAATCCGAGCGTACCAAGGCTGCCCAATTTCAGTTCCACAATGTAAGGGGAGTTCATCTGACAACCCTCATAACCGTTCTCGGAAATCACAATATCGCCGGATTTGCTGTAAAATGCGCTGTTCGGGAAGGATACCGCTCCCGGATAGCTGACATGAACGGTCACGCCTCCTATCGGAACACCGGAAAATCCGACATAACCGCTTTGGCCGGGTTCGGTCGTTGCCGTAAAGGTTTTTGCGCCTGAGACAACGCTTACCGTTGCACCGTCTAAGGGTTGACCCGTACCATACTGCAATACTTGAATAAACAAATACCCGGTATCGTTACCGACGCCGCCGAGAGCGGCGCCGCTTCCCCCATCCCTACTGAGATAGACCCAGTAGTCAGATACATTGATGATACCGTTCAGCAGGTCACTTGCAGAGGTCGTCGACAGATCTGACCGCTTAACCTTTTTCACGTCACCGGTGAGGTAGTAATAGACATACTCATAATCGGCGTCAGCGGGCGGATTAATATAATACTCGTCGCTTACGGCTGTATCGCCGTATGCCTTGATTGCAATAACCGCTTCTCTGCGAATCTGCGCGAGCACAGCGGAGTTTCCTGTATTGGCGATAATATTGTAGCCGGGATAGGTTCCCTGACCGGCTTTGCTTGAAAAGGTCGAATATTCCGAGTCGATGCCTGTCGTCAATCTTGGGTAATGAGATGCTTCCTGTACATTTTCCACCGCGAACTTTTGCATAATGGATGTATAGTAGGCCGCGTTGACGTCTTCCGATGTGTCATTCCCCTTCTTAAGCAAACCGGAAACAACAGGGATCGCAATCGCGGCAAGGACGGCAAGAATCGCAATGGCAAT
Organism: uncultured Clostridia bacterium; assembly: GCA_947624355.1. GTDB lineage: Bacteria > Bacillota > Clostridia > Christensenellales > Aristaeellaceae > RUG563. The sequence continues at coordinate 8,632 of CANQKI010000063.1, forward strand.
CAAAAGCTCCGTCAGCGTGAAACCGTACTTCTTTTTGTGATTTTCTTTCATTCGGCGCCGTCCTCTCCGACCTCTACACACTCGGAGATCCAAACCATCGTGTAGATCGTATCGTCGGAGAACATGATATTTATTTCATAATTCAGTCCGTTCGCTTCGAAAAGCGCATACATAACCGTGTTTCCTTCGATGACCTTTTCAATCATCTGATCCAGAGTAAGGTCACTGTAATCTTCAAACTCTCCGCTCGTGTTCATCAGCATGAACGATTGAGATGCCGATCCGAGAAGACCGGTTACTCCTCCTTCAATACTATTGACAACACTTTGGATTTCTGCTTTGCTGTCCTTGTCATTGGTATAAGCAATAAAGTTATGGACGATCATGTTGATCTCTCGGGTAGCTTCGTCAAAATAAAGGTAGCTGTATCCGTCACTCATTCCGATCTGTTTGGCAAAATCGAACTTGTCGGAATATACCATAACGTAGTCTTCCGTTGCGCTGACAAGAGCCTCCTCCCATTCGGGATCGTCTATAACATCGTCAATATTCGTATGGAAAAGCTCCATAACGAAAAGCTCGTCCTTCACATTATTGTTGTCTTCGCCGTTTTCGCCCTTATGATGCATGAGCGCAAAGCCCACTACCATACCTGCAATCAGCAGCAGTACAAGCACTACCGCAATGATCACGATAAGTTTCTTTTTTCCTTTCATCTTTCTTATCTCCTTCCATACTTCGCATAAGGATCTTCCCATTCGGGATTTGTATTCGGCTTTATCTCGGTGCCCTCCGGAGTGAGAATATAACCGAGCGGTTTATTGGCGCATCCGCACTGATACTTTGTTCGGAACGGATCTCCCTCATGATTGATTGGCGCATAGCAGTGATAAGTCACTCCGCCGATGACCGGCGTATTGGCGCATGCGGTATAATGGGAATAGGCGGTGTTGCTGAAGATAGCGGATTTCTTATAGTCGTTGACACTTCTATTTGTAAAAATTGAGACGAAGCCATATCCTCCATTGTCCGGATTGGAATGGGTCCATACCTGTCTGCCGCTGTAATTATCATTGCTGCCAAGCTTCATATAAACCCGACCGCTGTTTGTGACAAAGAACGCCGTTGCGTAGTTCGTCGGAAAGTTGTAATAGAGCGAGGAACTTACATATTCCCTCGGAATAAAACACTCTACAGAATGGCCTACCTTCGGATAATTCAGCTTATAATATCCGCAAGTCGTACAGTCGGCACGCTGGGTTCCGTTTGAATAGCAGTAGCCCCCGTTTTCGGACATCTGTATTTCATGATTGACCCAGTACCAGTCCCCAAAGTTATGCGCATTTGTCTCACTTGCGTTGCACCCGCTGTTCTTGCATCGCTTTGTATGAGTGCTTTCGTTGTCCGCAGTCCATGCGCCCCAGTTATGCCCTGTCAACGGAATTGTTTCATTCTTACCGTAACCGCATCGAGAACACTCATAGTGGTTATTGCCGTTCTTGACGCAGGTCGAGGCATAGCTTCCGGCAGATGTATAACGATAATCATGCGCTGTAACAGGATTCAATGTTCTCTTGCAGTTCGGCTCGGTGCAATAGCGATAGCAGCCGTTTGCTCCGGAGGCAGTCCAGGATGAATACTTATGCGCCGCCTTATTAAATGCCGTGCCGCATTTACTGCACTCCTGCCAATGGTGTGAGGAATCCTGTTTCCATGTAACTTTTGAATTCGGATGGCAAGCGATGTTATTTCCGTCAACGGTCAGATCAAAATTGAATGTCGATGCCGACGTGAAGTTACGCAGCGTTGATGCACCGGAATAATCTTTATAGCAGGTGACCGATGTGACAATCTTATAGTTTCCGGGCACAAGAGATACACTGTACGGAGCGCTCAGGCCGGTTGTTGTCACCGTGGCCGCAACCGAGCTGTATTTTTTCGTTCCGGTTTGGTTATAGCGAATAAAGGTAATCGTCAATCCGGAAAAACTTCCGGTTCGATCCATTGCCGTTTTTCCGTCTGCCTTCAGACCCGATACCGTCCCTGATATACTAATCTTGTCGATAGGAAGACGAATCGTTACGTCCTCATCTCCATCCACAAACAGCAAATACGTATAGGAACCGGATCCAATGTAAGACGGGAGTGAAACCTTAATCTGATAGAATCCCCGTTTGACGCTGCTGTATTTGCATTTGCCGCTATCATCTGTTGTCAGCCGGCCGTAGGTCACGCTGCCAAGACGGATAAACTGTACATCGGCTCCGGGGATCGGGTCTTTGTTGCCCTTCTCATCATAAGTGACCGTCACGGAGGCGCTGCCCGTACCTACATCAGAGAAATATACTTGTCCGTTGATTACGATGTCCGTACCGTCTACCGTCACAGTGCTCGGAAGGTTGGACATTGTCAGCTTGGAACTGTTTCCGTAGGGTGTCTCAAGATGGATCGTATAGTCGCCATCGGGTAAGTTGGAGATTGTGAACGGATATTTTCCGGTAGAAGAGACCGTAAAATAAGCGCTTCGATACGAAACTCCCGTGGACTTATTCACCATTACCACGCGAGTGGTAACATCGTAATTTTCGTATCCGGCGAGCCACGAACCGCTTGAGGAAGACGTCCCTTTCAACGGCTGCTGCTGTCTCTCCCAGGTAATCGTTCCGCTCACCAAGCCTTTTCCCTGCGGTCGCTTCATGATAATGGGATACTCATATGGAGCGGTTGCCCCGGCGTAGGTGCCCGCAAGATTATCCAGTCCATACACCGCAGATGTGACCTTTTCGGTGTAGTTTCGATAACCGTTTGCCGATACGTTCAGGTTATACGGGCCGTAGAGTAAAAACTTTCCGTCTGTCGTAAGCAGCTCCTGCCTGCCTCCTGTTGCGGAGGCATTGGTATAGTAGGTTTCGTCGCGAGCGACGCCGACTGTTCTGGAACTGTCAACGACAAAGGCGCTGGTCAGAGTCACATTGTCTGTAATGTATGCGTCCGTCGTTGTCCAGGACGATCCGTTCCAAGTATTCGTTCGCCTGTAAAAGCCCATGGAACCGAGCGACCCCATCTTCAGTGTAATCACATATGGATTCGCTGCCGAATCGCCCACATAACCGCCGCTTCGAACATTAATTGAGCCGGACTCCGTATAGAATCTGCTGTCCGGGAAGGAAATCGCTCCAAGCTTTTCGGCCTCCACATATACCGATCCCGGCGAAACGCCCGAAAAACCGACAGTACCGTTGATTCCGGTTTTAGCGGTTCTGCTTTCCGATCCGATACGCAATGTCACGGTAACATCGTCCAAAAGTGCATCGGTTCCGTATTGACGTATCTGGACGAAAACCATGCCGGTCCCGTTCTGCGCGTTGGCTATGGCGTCTCCGCTTCCTCCGTCACGGCTGAGATACACCCAGTAATCCTCGACATTCACTATGCCGTTGTCAATATCACTTTTTGTAACGGGCGTTTTCGTGCGCTCGTCCTCGATCGCAACCTGCCCGGTCAAGTAGTAGTAGACATATTGGTAATGTTCTTTCGACGGCTGCTGTACATAGTATCCGTCCAGCGTTTTGACCTCGCTGAACGCCTTGATCGCGATAAGCGCTTCTCTGCGTATCGCATTGTATATGTCCTCGTCATTGTCATATTCCAGAATGTTATAACCCGGAAACATTCCTTTACCGGATTTTTCGTTCAGAACTGCATATTCCGCATCCGCTCCGGTAGTTGTTAAGTTTGGATACAGCAGCGCATCCCCCGCTTTCTCATTTGCAAACTGCTGCATAATGGATGTGTACAGTCCAGCCGACACCTCGTCTGATTGCTCATTCGTTTTATTCATTACTCCCGTCAAAATCGGGATCATTACTGCCGCTAAAACAACGATAACAGCGATTACGACGAGAAGTTCAACCAGCGTGACACCTTTATTTTTTGTCTTCATGGTATCTCCTCGTTTTAGTTTATTGACACTTTTATTTTTTTGTGATATAATAGAGATAAAAGAACTGAGGTGAAATCATGACGAAAAAATTTTCAGCTATCCCTATTATTTCAATACTCTTATGCATTCTCTTTTCCGGTTGCTCAAGCCCTGCTTCAAATACGATTTCCAATACACACAGCGAGCCGTGTGAATCCATCTCTACGATATCTACTCTATCTCCAGTACCGGAGAAGCCTGATACAAGCGAGCACACAGAAGTCGAAATTCCTACAGTCGATCAGCCTGATGATGTTGAGCCGGAAACAACGCCATCATCTTTAGCGGATACAACATCCGAGCCTGTCACAAATGACCCGACTCCTCCTGAAACCGACAAGTCAACAGCCACAACCGAAATACCAACAACAAGTGCGGCCAATACCCCTACCCCAAGTGAGACACAGGAGCCTGCTTTGCAGACGCCTACCGTACAGACGCCCTCGAAATCCATACCCGTCACGGCTATGTCGATTGATTATTCCGGCTATATAAGCGAAAATGAGAAAAAGCCCTATATTAAAAGCACCCCGATTTATGGCGTTCTCTATTCCGGCAGTCGAGTGCAGGTTAAAGATTCGGTAATCTTTTCACTCTCAATTACTCCGGCAGATCACACGGATAAACTCATTATTGAAGCTTCAAAAGGCCTATCCTATTCACTGTTGGGGAACCTCCTTACTGTCACGGTCGAAAGCGATGATAACTACGGCGCCGGCAGAATCTCGATATATGCAATTTCAGACGATGGCGCCATATCCGCATCGGCTAATTACAACTTTGCAGTTGACCCTTCGAGCGATCCGTTCCACGATATGTCAGAGATTCTCAGCACGTACATACGCAAATGCGGGATGGCATACACCTCATTTGAAAACGGATATACCTTCGACAATCCTGCATGCAGCATCACCAAATATCCCGGCGCACCTGCGTGGGATGACATGATTGATAAGTCTCAGTCGGACTGGATCAGTCGCTCTTTTTGGCTCATCGATCAATACAAGGCAATGGGCTTCACGAAAGCAAATTTCATCATCACTGATACTGCAGTCGGCTTTTCCGCATCAAAATAGCTTTATCCCCAGAGTGCCTTCGGGCACTCTTTTTTATCGGAGAATAACATTGGTCATGTTCGTCAAGGTTTCAATTCCCATAGCAGTTGCGACAAGCTCCCCATTCTGATAGCAGTAAAAGTTGTATGTGCCCTTTCCGAACATGACGGGAGTCTCGTTAACGCCGTCAAAGGAGTAAGATTGCGCTTCCTCCTGTTCTACAACTACACGTAGCGTACTGATATTTCTCGGCCCAAAATCAAAAGTAAAATAGTACAGTGTATCGGCAGGCACATTCAGCACGGCGGTGTTCTTATACTGCTTTGCCGTAACGGTTCCGCCAATGTTCCCGCCGGTTCTGTCAAGCCATACATAGTAGCGATAGACCTCGTCATTTCCGAGTGCGCTTGCAGTCGAATCCACTCTCTCGACATTCACACGACCGATTTTATAATAGTATTTGAATCCGTACTGTGCTCCGGCCTTCGGCGCTTCCACAAACTGCTCACCGTTTTTTATAATCAGTTTTGTTCCGGAGGTCGCCTTGATTGCGGTGATAACTGAATGACGGATCTGGCTCTCGTCCGACAACTCCACACCGGGGAGCTGATCTGTACCTGCAAAGGAATACGAGTACACCTGCTCCGTCTGTCCTCCGATTCTCGACGTCGTCGCTTCTCCGGTGGATGCGCTAGTAAACAGATTCGTGCGATAAAAGGTTTCATCGTTATAGTCGGTATGCATCCATGTGTCTATGGAAAGCTCGATTTCATCTGCGGTTGTCCGATCTGCGGTCAAGCCTGCTTTTTCCGTAACAGACGACAAAACGGGAACGGCGATCGTCACCATGATTGCGAGAATCGCGATTACAACGAGCAGTTCCGTAAGTGTAAAACCTTTTCTTCCCATACGCTCACCCGATAATCGAATACATATCAAACATCGGCAAAATAATGGAAGCCACAATGAAGGCGACAATGACGCCGAGAATAATGGTCATAAGCGGCTCAAGGAATGTCATGGCGGCGGCAATCTTTCGCTCCGTTTCCTCTTCATAAAACTCAGCCGTGTTGTTTAGGAGCTCGCCGATTTTACCCGATTCCTCACCGATTTTCGTCATAGAAACCGTAAGAGGCGTAAACATCTTTGTGTTGTCGAGCGCCTGATAGATCGGGATACCCGTCTTGACCTCGGAAATCACATTTCCGAATGCGTCTTCATAGTCTACATGCTGCAGAGATCCCTTTGCAACCGTCAGAGTTCTGATCACCGATACGCCGCTGTCCAGCATGGATGAAACGACGCGGGCATACTTGCCCATGATTTGAGAAGTGCAGATACCCTTGTAAACAGCGATCTTCCGCAGTCCCCGCTCCATGTACTTGCGGCAGTTTCTTCGACTCCATAAAAACTTAATCAGCGCAACGATTCCAACTACTGAGATAATCAGAACATACCAATAGCCCTGGAGAAAATCCGAGATGGCAAGCATCATCTTTGTAATGCCGGGAAGTTCTCCGCCGAAGTCGATAAACAACTGTGCAAACGTCGGTACGACCTTGACCGACAGGAATATCGTCATTGCGACTGCCAACGTCAGCAGAATGATAGGATAAATCAAAGCCGACTTTGCTTTGCCGGAAACCTTGATTTCCTTTTCCGTTACTGTGGCGATTCGGTCAAAGGCAACGTCCAATCGTCCGTTGACCTCGCCCATTTCCACCATATTCAGCACGAAAGGGGAAAAACTTTTCGGATAGGCGGCCATTGCCTTCGAGAGAGGCGTACCGTCCGTCACATCCTTATGAATATGGGTAAGCATTTCTTTCAGCGTCGGATTCTTTTCGTCATCGCGCAGCACACCCAAAACCACGGGAATGGGAATAGAGGCGCTGATCATCGTGGACATCTGCCGAAGCACGATGGATATTTGCTTTTTTCCAACCCTTTTAGGTAAGTTTAATATGGAACGGCGTCCTTCTTCGATTGAGACGAGATAAAGTCCCATTGCCGAAACCATTGCCGCAGCCCGGTCACGGTTTGGTGCATCGAGTTCTCCTTTCACAACCTGTCCGTCTTTTGCCTTTGCAATATATTTATACATTCCGTTTCCTCCTGTTTCGTTTTTGAAATCCAACCATAAATCAAAATGCGTTACAATCGCTGATACCAGGTCGCTCAAACGGCTTTGGCAGGACGGGAATAGTCCGGGGCAGATGCTAACATGCGCATCGCGTTTGCGATACGAAGTTCATCTTTCCTGATTTACTCTCGCCCCATAAGGGATATACCCATAGCCGACGTCCGTCCTCTGCGTCATGCGCAGATACAGAGCGAACGGCAATACGAAAATTCCGCATTTTTTGTAGGTCAGTTTTCAAACAAACTCGATAATGTGCCTTGGTCGTTTGCAACCTCAAAGGCCTTTTCTTTTGAAATTACTCCTCGTTTAACAAGGTTGAAAAGAGACAATTCAAAGCTGATCATGCCGGATTTGGCTCCGGTTGATATGGCGTTGTTAATCGCTGCAGTCTTGCCTTCTCTTATGTTATTGGCAATGGCGTCTGTGATGAGCATGATTTCGTTTACAGGCACTCTTCCGGCGTGATCCGAGCACTGTACAAGCTTTTGCGATATGACCGCCTGCAAGGCGCCGGATAACTGAACGCGGATTTGCTGCTGTTGATTTGGCGGGAACACATCGATTAATCGGTCGATTGTCTGTGCGGCGCCAAGCGTGTGCAATGTGCCGAACACCAAATGCCCGGTTTCTGCTGCCGTTACTGCAATGGAAATACTTTCGAGATCTCTCATCTCACCGATCATGATGACGTCCGGGTCTTGACGGAGCGCTCCTCTCAGCGCTTCGCCGAAGCTGAGAGCATCGGCGCCCACCTCGCGCTGATTGACCAGCGCTCGAATAGAGGAGTGCTTATACTCAATTGGATCCTCAATGGTGAGAATATGGCAGGAGCGATTCTCGTTGATATATCGTATCATGGCGGACAATGTCGTGGATTTACCCGATCCGGTCGGTCCCGTCACGAGAACAAGTCCGGATCTGGCTTTGCAAACCTTATAAAGAATATTCGGCAGTCCAAGGGAATCGATGGTACACTCCTTATTGTTCAGGATTCGAACGGATAAGGCGTTTGAACCCTGCTGCAGAAAAGCATTACAGCGCAGACGCAGTCCGTCAGGGGTCTGATAGGCATAGTCAAGCTGCTTTCTTGCCTCAAGCTCCGACAGTTTCTCTGCCGGCAGCGAACATTCGATAAATCCGCGAATATCGGCATTGGTAAGCGTTCCGAGACGTTCAAGTCGTTCCAAATCGCCGTTAATGCGGCAGATCGGCTGCTGTCCCACACTGAAATGGACATCCGATGCATTTTGCGACATACAAACTGTAATCAGTCGGTCAAACGTGCTGTTTTCCATCTTT
>CANQKI010000064.1 GCA_947624355.1 uncultured Clostridia bacterium
CGTTCCATCCAATTTGGAGAGGTATACGCTTCCGGAGGTTTTCTGATTTATGCGCTGTCCCAATTGCGGCAAATGGAACGCCGCTTCCCTGCCCCGCTGCTTTCATTGCGGCGCGGAGCTGACGAACGATTCCCCGGCCCCCGGGCAGGACGAATCGCCCCAGCCCGCGTCCAAAATCTATATCCAGGTCAACGAAATGGGCCAGTCCTCTTCCCTGATGGACGAAAAGGACAAGCTGGCCCTGGAAATGCGCGACCTGGTATCCCGGAAAGAGCGGGGAGAAAAGGAACGCCAGCGCCTTCGCCGGGACAGCGCGGCCCAGGGCATCGCGCCTTCGGGGCGCAATGTGGAATCGCTGTCGGGCCGGCCGCTTTTTCCGCCGGGTCAGCGCACCTCCTATGAAACGGAAGGACCGGCGGAGGGCGACGTGCGGCCGGACGCCATTCCCGTCATGCCCACCATTTCCTACGACGAATACGACGACCCCTATTATCACGCCCCGGCCCGCAGCGTGCGCACGGCGGGCATGACGGGCCGGCATGTGCGCGTGGGGCGGCATATGGGGCTGCACCGGTTTTTCCGGGTTCTGGCGCTGCTGATGATGCTGGCGGGGGTGGCCCTGGCGGCGTACATTCTTTTGCTCAAGCCCCTGGTGCTGGACAAACGGGAAGCGCCCCTGCAGGAGCGGGCCATCATCACGCCCACCATTCTCAACGATATGCCCGCCCACAAAATCATGCTGCCCGCCCAGGAGGGGGCCAGCATTTACATCAAGGAGCTGCGCAAGTCCTATACCGTGGTGGGCGGGTACGCCACCATCGAGGTGGAGGACTATAACTGGTACGAGAATACCGAGTCCGTTTCCCAGGAAACCGTCATGGCCACCATCACCCCCTTCATCCGCACCGCCGCCGGAGAGCAGAAGCCCATGGACGTGGTGCAGTTCGAAGTGGAAATTCCCCTGTCGCCCCTCACCCTGATTACCCCCGATACGGGCTATGCCGAGGTGGCCACCGCCCTGTACAATATCCAGTTTGAGGTGGCGAAAAGCAGCACGGTCACCATCAACGGCGAGGATTTTTCCGACCTGGTCAGCACCCAGGACGGGGTGATTACCTACAACGCTTCCGTGTCTCCTATCGGGGACAACACCTTTACCATCGTTACCCGTTCCCAGTATTACCGGGAAAACACCGTCACCGTCACCATTTACCGGGCCCCCCAGCAGATCCGCCTGGACCTGGCGGCCGATACGGCCTCCCGCTATTCCCCGAACCTGGTGGAGGATAAATCCCAGCCCAAGGACGAAAAAGGAAACTATCCCATGAAGGAGGACCCCATGGTGATCCGCGGCACCACGGTCACCTGGGCGGATATCGAAATCAAGTCCCCCTATGCCAACCTGGACCTGACCAACCTGCGGCTGGACGGCTCCTTCTCCTTTGAGCCGGTGTTCACCAAGATCGGCACCAACACCATCATCATCGAGGCCTCGGCCCCCGGCTACGAAACCAGCGTGGTGAAGCACGATGTGTACTATATCCCCATCGCCAGCGTCTATACCCGCAAGGCCTGGGATATGTGCACCCAGTACAGCGATTACCTGAACCATTCCGAAACCCGGATTCAGAACACCACCATCTATATCTGCCAGGGCACCATTACCCAGATCATGTCCGAAAGCCCGCAGCTGGCCATCATGTCCCTGTATAAGGACCCCACCAAAACCGTGCTCATCGAAAACTTCTCCAACGACACCTGGGCGGTGGGCCAGGAACTGCGCATATACGCCGATGCATACGGCGTATACAACAACATGCCGCGGCTCAACGGCCGGTATACGTACGAAAAAAATTGGTAAAGCTTTGCGCGCTGCATTAGCAGGCCGGCGGCTCCGTCCATCCCGGGGCCGCCGCTTTTTTATGAGAAAATTTCATGGTATTTTTCATGTGAATGTATGGAAAAACCAAAGTGTTTCTGTTTTGAACGCGTTACTGTAAAACTGATCCGCCCAATGAAAGAGGCTTTTCTCCAAGAAGGAACGATGTCGCGAAGTTGTAAAATATACGGCGGATTCTTCCAAAGCGCGGGGAGTTGTGCTATACTAAGTGCAATTCCGGTTTTTCCAAAGGAAAGGAGATGCAAAAACGATGAAGAAGCTTTCCATGCTGCTGGCGCTGGCGGTCATTCTGACCGGCCTGGCCCTGCCTGCTCTGGCTGCCGAGGGCGACACGGTCCTTATGAAGGACAACAATTCCGTAGGCGGCATATTTTCCGTGGGCGACACGTTTTATATCCTTGCCGCTTCCTATGAGGGAACGGGCCAGGGAACGGCCATTACCCATCAGCTTTACAGCTGGCATGTAGGGGATAGCGAGCCCGCGCTCTTTGCCGAAGGCGTGCTGCCCGAAGCCCGGAGCGAGGACGACTATCTGTCCACCTGGAGCTTTCTTTCCGGGGATGAATCGGGCTTTTACGCCGTTTCCCCCGATGCCGGCGTGATTCAGAAGCTCTCCGCGGCGGACGGCGTTCTGGCCGCCGATGGCGACCCTGTTTACTTCGATACCGAGGACCTGGTGGACAGCAGCGAATACAACGATCAGGAATATCGTTACTTCAAATCGACCGAGGCGTGGGAGCTGATGGACGGGAAATTCTATTTCGTGCTGCAGGATTACGAAATGGGTCCTGAACAGCAGTATCAGCTGATTGCCATCGACGCGGCCACGGGGGACATGACCCGCTTTGATACCCCATACATTCATCAGATTACCCCCTATCAGGACGGTAAACTTCTGGTCCTGGCCGTGGACGAGCGGAACGCTTACGATTCGGAAAAGGACGAGTATAATCCCGTGACTATTTCGGTGTTCGATCCCGAAACCGATTCCCTTGCCGATTACACGACGGTGGCAGGTACGAAATATTTCGATATATCAGCGATGCATTATTTTCGCGAACTAGATGCCGTTTATTTCATCGGCAGTGAAAAAATCTACCGCTGCCAGGCGGGGGGCGAGGCAGAAATTGCCGCGTACGTGCCCGTGTCCTATATTTGGAGCCACGGCGGCGGCAGCGTGGTGGCCTGGGTGGGCGATACGGCCATGGTCAAGAGCGATACCAACGGCCTGGTGGGCCTCTTTGTGCGCCGGGCGGACCCGGCCCTGGTGCCCACCCAGACCCTGACCATTTCGGGCGGTTACGCTTCCGAGGCCCACAACAGAACCCTGGCTGCTATGGGCGATATCCCCGTTACCTTTTCGGATACCTATTTTTCCTCCGCCCAGGAGCTGGGCGAGCTGCTGGTGAGCGGCGATTGCGATATCGACATTTTCTCCGTCAGCCTCTCCTGGATGGATTTCAATCGCCTCATGGAAAAGGGCTATTGCTATGACCTGACGGATACCCCCGCCGTCAAGGATTTCTATGATTCCCTCTATCCCATGCTCCAGGACGTGGTGGCCCTGGACGGGCATGTGTACGGCGTGCCCACCAGCCTGCAGGTGGACGGCTATGTGCGGGCGAACACCGAGGCCCTGGAGGAAACCGGCCTTTCCGCCCCCGCGTCCTTTGTGGGCCTGTGCGATTTTATCAATACCTGGGGCGAAGGAGAGTATTACGATACCTTCAGCGATTGCCTGCCCATAGAAGACCTGGACAGCGACTACCGCCAGATGCTCGCCAGAAACGCCATGGACCTTTACAAAAACTATATGCTCAAGACCGGCCAGGAGCTCACCTTCGATACCCCCCTCTTCCGGGAACTGTTCCAGGCCATTGAGAACACGGACGCCAGCGATTACGCCGAGGACCTGGACTGGGGCGACGAGGACGCCATGAACGAATACTTCAATAAGAGAAACCTCCTCTCCACAAACTATATCGGCGATATTACCCCCAGAGGCCGGGATGAAAGCAATATTCAGCTTTACTTCCTTTCCCCCACGGACGATACCGAGCCCGTTGCCGGGGTCCGCGTGGAAGTGTTCTTCGTCAATCCACGCAGCAAGAATATTGACGCTGCCATCCAGTATATCACCGCCTATATCGACGCCATGGACGAAGAAGACAAAATCGCCATGTGCCCCGGCCGGAACGAGCCCGTGCTCAACCCCTATTACGAGCAGAACCTCGAATCCATGGAGCAGACAATCGCTTCGCTGCAGGATTCCGTTGACGCCGCCGAGGCCGCCGATAAGCCCGCCCTGGAGGAAGAACTGGCCAGCTACCGGGAATATTACGAGGATTATAAGGAAAATGACCGTTACAGCATTACCGACGAATCCATCGCCCGCTACCGCGAATGGGTGAACAGCTTCGTCATCGAAACCTATGACCCCTTCTCCGGAAGCGATAACGCCTTCCAGCGCTACCTGGACGGCCAGATCAACCTGGAGCAGTATATCCAGGAGGCTGAAAGCACCCTGTGGAAGATCCGCAACGAGTGACGGGGTACTGAAGGAACGTTTGGGGCTTTCGCAGCCCCAAACCCTGCGCCAGGGGGATGATCCCCCTGGACCCGCTTTTGCGGAATATTGGGAACGCTGCTTCCAAGTTGTACGCCGCTGCTGCAATTTGGGACGAGAGAGTAGGCTCAGGGCGCGGCGGCCATAGGCCGCCAGCCCGGATGCGTAAAACGCATCCGGAGAAAGCCCGGAAACAACCGCAGGGGAAAGCTCGCTTTCCCCCAGCGGTTTTTCCTGGCTTTCCCTGCGCCCTGAGGCTATCCGGCAAATCAGGGTTTCCAAACAATCCGATTTCCCAGCAAACAGGCGCATGATCTTACTTTCCTAAGCTGCGCTTGTTCACCGGGCGCGGGTCCAGGGTACTCAGTACCCTGGTTCGGGGGTCCGGGGGCCGAAGAGGTCCCCGGCTTAGGGAAGGCCGCGGAGGCCCCAAAAAAACTTCCGCCTGCATGAAACTTTTTCCCCATCTGGCGCGTCTAATAATCGGGAGAAGGAAAGCTGCCAAGCAGGAAGGAGCCTGTATGTTTTACCGAAAGAAGAGCCTGTGGCTGTTTCTGCTGCCTGGGCTGGCAGGGCTGATGGTGTTTTATCTGGTTCCGTTTGTGGGCGGAATCTATTACAGCCTGACGGACGGCACGATCAACAATGCTTTTGTAAAGTTTGCCAATTACGAGCGGGTATGGCAGAACGAGGTTTTCCGGCTGGGGCTGAAAAACACGATGGAGCTGTCGCTGATTTGCGCGCCGCTGATTTTTGTATTGTCGTTTATTCTGGCGGCCATGCTGAAAACCTTAAAAGACAAAAGCGCGCCCTTCCGGAACATTCTGCTGATGCCGTATCTGATGCCCTCCTCCGCGCTGCTGATCGTATGGCTGCTGCTGTTCGATTACGGCGGGGTGATCAACCGGGTATGGGAAGCGATTTTCGGCCAGCGGGTGCTGTGGCTGGAGAGCGAGGCCCTGCGGGCGCCCATTGTGCTTTTGTACATCTGGAAGAACGTGGGCTTTTCCGTGGTGATTTTTTCCGCGGCCCTGCAGGCGCTGCCCGAGCCGTATTATGAGTTTGCGTCCCTGGAGGGGGCGAACGCGGTGCAGAAGGAACTGAAGATCACCCTGCCCCTGATTCTGCCCACGGCGTTTCTGGTGTTTGTGCTGGCGTGGGTGAACGCGTTCAAGATATTCAAGGAAGTTTACTTTATCGGCGGCGCGTACCCACGGGACGCGGTGTACACATTGCAGCATTTCATGAACAACAAGTTCGCCAAGCTGGATTACCAGGACGTGACCACGGCGGCGTACTCCTTTGCGGTGATCGTGCTGGTATTGTTCGGGGTCATGTACGCCAGCAAAGCGGTCCGCAGCAACGATACGTGAGGGGGTGCGCGGCATGAAGAAAAAAAGACGCAGGCGTCTGCGGCCTGGCCGGGCGCTCACGTACGGGATTCTGACGGTGATTGCGATACTTACGGTGCTGCCCATCGTGCTCACGTTTCTCTATTCCTTTTTCCCGCCCAGCGAGATTGCGGCGTACCTCAAGACCCGGAACAATTACACCGACGGGCAGTGGATGGATATTCTTTTGTCCCCGGCCCGGGTATCCCTGCGGCAGTATTACACGGTGCTGATCGAAAAGCCGAATTACCTGAACCTGTTCGTGAATTCGGTGAAGTACACGGCGGCCATTCTGCTGGGCCAGGCGCTGGTGATTCCGGCCATGGCGTACGCCCTGTCGCGGTTTAAGTTCCACGGCCGGGACGCGCTGTTTTTCTGCGTGCTGATGCTGATGCTTCTGCCCTTCCAGGTGACGATGGCGCCGTCGGTCATCACCATGCGGACGCTGGGGCTGATGAACACGGTGTGGGCGGTGATCCTGCCCATGATCTTTTCGCCCTTCTATATTTTCCTGCTGCGGCAGTTCATGATCGGGCTGCCGGGGGAACTGCTGGAGGCCGGCATGATCGACGGGGCGGGCACGGGCCGGTGCTTTCTGCACATTGTGGTGCCTGTGTGCAAGCCCATTTTGGGGGCGGCGGCGGCGCTGTCCTTTGCGGACTGCTGGAACATGGTGGAGCAGCCGCTGATTTACCTGGGCAGCCAGCAGAGCAAACAGCCCCTTTCCGTATTGTTCAATCAATTGTCCACGGAAAATTCGGACGTGGCTTTTGCCGGGGCGGCGCTGTATATCCTGCCCGCGCTGCTGATTTACCGGTATTTCCAGGAGGATATCCTGCTCGGCGTGCAGCTGAGCGAATTAAAATGACGGGGGATCAGGCACAATGAACGGAAAAACGAAAGCGCTCAAGGCGCTGTGCATTCTGGCGGTGGTGATTGCGCTGTGCATGTTTTTTGCCCGCACCGTGCAGACCATTACCACCCCCAAGATCCAGCGCATTACGGCCACGAAGGGCAAGCTGGAGGAAAAAATCGCCATCAGCGCCCAGGTGTATTTTCCTAAAACGGAGGATATCCGCATCAAGGACGCGCGGACCATGAACCTGACCGTGGACGAGGTCATGGTGCGGCCGGGGTATCAGGTAAAGGCGGGGGACGTGATCTTTACCGCCGACGTGCCCTCCTTTGACGAAAAAATGGAGGAGGCCCGGGGCAAGTTTGACGATAAGGTGGCCGAGCTGGCCGAGGAGCGGGCGGGCCACATCCGTTTCCTGGTCACCACCAAGCAAAACGACCTGTACAACGCCATGATGGACGCATACGACGCCTATTACGCCAAGCGTTACGAGGCGTACAGCCTGGCGGCCCAGGAGGGGGTCGTTCTTCCCGCGGATATCGTGCTGTGGGTCGGGCTTCAGAATACGTCGCCCGAGCTGAGTGCCGCTGCCGCCGAAGCCGCCGCCGCGTATGCAAAAATGGACGAAGCGTCCACCGAGCTCAAGCGCCTCTACAATTCGGGGGAACGGGTGGGGGACGAAACCTTCAACCACATCAAAAAGCTGGATTCCCTGCGGAAGGAAATCGACGAGCTGCAGCAGGACATGCTGGAATTGGAGCTGCTGGGCAAATCCCTGACCCAGGTCACCGCGCCCCATGATGGCTACATCACCGCCATCGAGCTCAAGGCGGGGGACAGCTATGACGGCACGAAAGCGGCCTATTCCATCAGCGCCGAGGGCAGCGAGCCCGTGCTCCGGGCCGACGTGAGCGATATCACCAAAACCCTGGCCGCGGGCAACAAGGTGACCACTTCGGGGGACAAGAGCACCGAAATCCAGGAAATCACGGCCGAAGCGGGAGGCAAAAAATACGCCCTCATTGAAATCAACCAGGACGTGACCAAAGACCTGGGTAGCCTGAGCCGGATGCTGAGCATGGAGGAAATCCCCCTTACCATTACCTACAAGGCCAGCAAAAACACCACCCTCCTGCCCGCCAGCGCCGTGCGACTGGACAACGATTCATCCTATTACGTGTATGTGGTGAACCGGGATTACGGCGGCGGGCTGCTGGGCAGCGGCGGCTATGTGCTGAGCAAGCAGACGGTGACGGTCCTGGAAAAAACGGATAAGCTGGTGTCCCTGGCCGACGATCTGCAGTATACTGAAATTGCCGACCGGGAGGACCGCGCCATTTCGGACGGCCAGGCGGTGATGGATTATGTGGATTAAGCGGGGCGTGATCCTGCTGGTTCTCCTGGCGCTGACAGGCGCGTGCGTCTATACGGCGTATCAGGTGGACGACGGGATGCAGTATATCGTCCTGGCGCCCCAGGAAAGAGCCCCCGATCCCGAAAACCCCGCCCCCAGCGCCCTGAGCGGCCTGATAAAGAAACTGGAGGACAACGGGGAGGAGGACTGGCAGGGCATCCTGTCCTGCTGGGCGCTGACGGGCAGCCGGGAGGAGGTTTCCCTGGCGGGCCGCAGCGCCCAGACTGCGGCCGCCCGGCTGGTGGGCGTATACGGGAACCCGAACGCTCTGCCGGCCATGATCGCCCGGTTCGGCCGGGGGTTTTATGAGGAAGACCTGAAAAACGGCGAAAACGTGATTCTGCTGACCGAGCAATTGGCCATCGCCCTCTTCCGCACGGGCGACCCCATCGACCGCATCGTGGAAGTGGGCGGCACGGAATACCGGGTAGCGGGCATCCTGCGCCAGCAGCGCACGTTGGGGGATCATGACGAATACACGGCCTACGTGCCCCTGCTTTCGCTGGACAAAACCCGCTTTCAGCTGGAGACCCTGACTGTGTCCGCCCGGCCCGTCCCCGGCTCGGGCGCGGCCAGCCAGTTCAAAAGCGACATGGCCGCCTGGAATTCGGGCGGGGACCTGCACCTGCTGTCCAAGGAGCGTTACCGGGCGCTGCTGCCCGTGCGGGCGCTGGTTTTCCTGGCGGGCTGCTGGCTGGCGGCCTTTGCGTGGCGGCGGTACAAGGGCCTGGCCGTTCGTTTTTACCGGGATATCCGGGCGCGGCTGGAGCACCGCTTTGCCGTCCAGCTCTTTCCCCGGATGGCGGGGTATGCGGCCCTGCTGTTGATGCTGGGGGCGCTGTGGCTGCTGGGACTCTACGCCCTGGTGCAGCTTGTGCTGGACGCGGTGTACACATTTCCCGAATGGGTGCCCACTATTCCGGTGGAGGTGCCGGACATTCTGGAAACCGTCTGGCAGAACCAGACGGCCATTACCCGGGCGGTTTCCCTGCGCAGCCCGGAACTGATGCTTCTGCGTTTCTGCCACGGGGCGCTGTGCGGCCTGTGCGCGGTGACGGGGTTGCTGCTGTCCAAATGGTACGGGGAGCTTCGGGGCGCGGCAAAACAGAAGGACGCATGATATAATAATGTTTAGGCGACCGGCCCGAAGGGCGGTCGGCCGGGTCGCCGGGCCGCGTATGCGAGCACGGCGAAAAACATGATATAATGAGTTTAGGATTTTTGCGAAGCAAAAATCCGGGTCGCCGGGCCGCGCATGCGAGCACGGCGACAAACATGAAATAATGAGTTTAGGATTTTTGCGAAGCAAAAATCCGGGTCGCCGGGCCGCGTATGCGTGCACGGCGACAAACATGAAATAATGAGTTTAGGATTTTTGCGAAGCAAAAATCCGGGTCGCCGGGCCGCGCATGCGTGCACGGCGACAAACATGAAATAATGCTTGACAAACCGGGGCAGAATCGGTATGATGTATTTGCATGTGCGGGGAAGGAAAGAGTACCCCGGAGGCGCGTCCCAAGAGAGCCGCGGAGGGTGGAAAGCGGCGGCGGCGCACGGGGGAACATGGTTCCGGAGCACGCGGGGGCAAGCGCGTTCAGCCTCCGCCGGGCGGCGCCGATATCCGCCGGAAAGGAAGGCACGGGGGAATTTCTTCCGTGCGAATCAGGGTGGTACCGCGTAGAAAACGACGCCCCTGCATCAAACCGATGCGGGGGCTTTTCCTTGCATCAAAAAAGGAGGACGGATTCCCATGTGCGATTCCTGCGAGAAGAAAAAGACCTTTTACATCACCACGCCCATCTACTACCCCTCGGGCAACATGCACATCGGCCACACCTACACCACCGTGGCCGCCGATACCATGACCCGTTTCAAGCGCCTGACGGGGTACGACGCCTATTTCCTCACCGGCACGGACGAGCACGGCCAGAAGATTGAGGAAAAGGCGAAGGAAGCGGGCGTCACGCCCAAGGAATTCGTGGACGCGATCGTGGCCGAAACGAAAAAGCTCTGGCAGCTGATGAACATCGAATACGACGATTTCATCCGCACCACGGACAAGCGCCACGAGGTCATCGTGCAGAAAATTTTCCGCAAGTTCTACGAGCAGGGGGATATTTACAAGAGCGAATACGAGGGCATGTACTGCACCCCCTGCGAGTCCTTCTGGACCCCGTCCCAGCTTATCGACAAGGACGGCGAAAAGGTCTGCCCGGACTGCGGCCGCCCCTGCAAGCCCATGAAGGAGGAAGGGTACTTCTTCCGCATGAGCAAGTATCAGGACTGGCTCATTGACTATATCGAAACCCACCCTGATTTCATCCAGCCCGCTGCCCGTGCCAACGAAATGCTCAATAATTTCCTGCGGCCCGGGCTGCAGGACCTGTGCGTGTCCCGCACCAGCTTTTCCTGGGGCGTGCCTGTGGATTTTGATCCCAAGCATGTGGTGTACGTGTGGATCGACGCCCTGTCCAATTACATTACCGCCCTGGGCTACGGCACGGATCACGACGAACTGATGCAAAAATACTGGCCCGCCGACGTGCACCTGGTGGGCAAGGAAATCGTGCGGTTCCACACCATTTACTGGCCCATCATGCTTCACGCCCTGGGCCTGCCCCTGCCTAAGCAGGTGTTCGGCCACGGCTGGCTGCTCTTTGGCGGCGACAAAATGAGCAAGTCCAAGGGTATGGTGCAGTACGCCCAGCCCATTGTGGCCCGGTACGGGGCCGACGCCCTGCGGTATTACCTCATGCGGGAAATGCCCTTCGGCGCCGACGGCAATTACACCAACGAGGCCTTCCTCACCCGCATGAACGCCGACCTGGCCAACGATCTGGGCAACCTGGTTTCCCGCACCGTGGCCATGATCGAAAAATATTTCGGCGGCGTCGTGCCCGCCTGGACCGGGGAACCCGACCCCGAAACGGACGCGCCCCTCATGCGCCACTGCGCCGCCCTGCCCGGCCTGGTGGAGGAGCAGATGAACAAACTGCAGTTCGGCCAGGCGCTTATTGAAATCTGGAAGGTCATTGGCGAGTGCAATAAATACATCGACGTGACCCAGCCCTGGGTGCTGGGTAAGGATGAAGCGCAAAAGGCGCGCCTGGGCAACGTGCTGCTGGTGCTGGCCGAGTGCGTGCGCTTTGTGGCCGTGCTCATCGGGCCCTTCATGCCCTCCACCCCCGAACGCATTTTCGCGCAGCTTGGCATTGCCGATCCCGCCCTCAAGACGTGGGAATCCCTCGGCTGCTTCGGCGCGCTGCCGGCCGGGCTGAAGGTGTGCAAGGGAGAGGCGCTCTTCCCCCGCATTGACGTGAAGAAGGAGCTGGAGGCCCTGGCCGGAACGCCCGCAACCAAGCCCGCGCCCCAGCCCAGGCCCGAAAAGAAGCAGGAGAAAAAGCCCGAGCTGCCCGAGGGCTGCATCGCTTTCGGGGATTTTGAAAAGGTGAAAATGTGCGTGGCCCGGGTCTGCGCCTGCGAAAAGGTGGAAAAGAGCGATAAGCTGCTCAAGTTCGACCTGGATATCGGCACGGAACACCGCACCGTGCTCTCCGGCGTGGCCAAGTTCCACGACCCCGAATCCCTGGTGGGCAAAAACCTGATTCTCCTCAAGAATCTCGCGCCCCGGAAAATCATGGGCATTGAAAGCCAGGGGATGCTCCTTTCCTCCGTCCAGGCGAACCCGGACGGCACCGAAACCCTGCGCCTCCTGACCGCCGATCCTATCATGGCTCCCGGCGCGGAAATCGGCTGACGGTTCCCCTTGGGGGCCTCTTCGGCCCCCAACCCCCCGAACCAGGGGATTGAATCCCCTGGACCCGCATTTGCGGAACGTTGTTGGCGGTTGCTTCAAAGTTGTATGCCGCTGTTGCTGTTTTGGGCGTCGCAAAAAGACGCCGGGGCAGCACGAAATCCAAAAGCCTGACCGAGATGCGTGCAAGCACGCCCTTCGGCCAGGCATTTTGTCTTTCTCCGGAGGGCAAGCCCTCCGGGCGGCGGCCAAGGCCGCCCTGCCCCGGCAAGCAGTCAACGAAAACGTCTCTTATAGCGTATCCGGCACTGTTATGAAGCGTAACTTGTTTCCCGTTACGCACGAAAAACGTTTCGTTGTTCCCGACACGCGGCGATTACAAATCAGCTTGCAGTGTGCGAAACATGGTGGTGATCAAGCTGCGCAATACGAATGAAACGAAGAAACACCCATGCAGGCCCAGGGCACGGCGGCGGTACGCCGCCAGCCCGGAGGGCTTGTCCTCCGGGAAAAAGCCGGGAACAACCGATCGGGAAAAGCTTGCTTTTCCCCGGCGGTTTTCCCGGCTTTTCTTGGTGCCCTCGGGCCGTCATGTTGTCGTGTCCCAACGCTCCAGCGGCACATTGTTTGAATATCACGCCAACCCCGTTCCGCAGCCGCGGGTCCAGGGGGATCATCCCCCTGGCGGGGTTTGGGGCAGCGCCACAAAAAGGGCTGAAGAAGCCCCCAGAAGCTCCCGAATCCTCACAGCCACCCCGTATGGCTTTCCTTGTATTCCTTGATGAATGCGTCAGCCTCATCGATCATCTGCCGCATTTCCTCCACGCTGTACACGGTGGCACCGCTGGCCATGGCGTGGCCGCCGCCGTGGTAATGCTCGGCCAGGCCGTTGGTTTCCACGAAGCGGGAGCGGACGCGGACGCGGATGGAGTGGCTTTCGTCGCCGTTGTCAATGAACGCCAGCCAGCAGATGCAGCCCTTGATGCCCTCCAGGAAGGAAACGGAGGTGCTGGCCGCTTCCCGGGTGAGGCCGAACTGCTTCTGGATTTCGTCGCTCACGTAAATGGTGGCCACGCCGTTTTCCGTGCGTTCCATGTGCTCCAGCACGTAGGACTGGAATTTCAGCTCATTGAATTCCTTGAGGTAGAGATGGGCGTACAGGGTCTGGGTGTCGATGCCCTGGTCGAGGAGCAGGGCGGCATAGCGCAGGGTGTCCCCCGTAACGCCCTCGAAGCGGAAGCGGCCGGAGTCTGTCACCATGCCGGTATAGAGGTACATGGCGGCCTCGGGGGTCATTTTCAGTTCGTCCTTGAACATGTCATAAAAGGCCACGATCATTTCGCAGGCGGAGGAACGGTGCTCCTCCACCCAGGAAATCACGCCGTAGGGCTCGGATTCAATGTGGTGATCGATTTTGATGACCTCTTTGCACAGGGCAAATTTCGGATTGGAAATGCGCTTCACCCCGCCGGTGTCCACCACGATGCCCAGGGCGGAGGCGTATACCTCGTCGGCCACGGGCGCGTCGTCCGGCCCCAGGAATTTGAGGTAATCGGTTTGCGCGTCGTCGGTGAGGATGATTTCCTTTTCGGGATAGGTGGCCTGCAGCATGGCCTTCAGGCCCTTGGAAGCGCCAAAGCAGTCGCCGTCCGGGCGGATATGGCGGAAAATCATGATCCGGGGGTACGCCTTGATTTTGTCCAGGATTGCCTGCATCTTTTCGGGGTTCGTCATTGGTTTTCTCCTTCCGTCATTTGGTCCAGGTCGCGGAGCATGGCCATGGCCTCTTCCCGGTTTTTCACCGTGGCGCCGCTGGCCTTGGGGTGCCCGCCGCCCCCGTATTTCACGGCGACAGGGTTGATGTTGCAGCGATTGGAACGCAGTTCGCACAGCACGTTTTCGTCCGTTTCGGTGAAGTTTACCCAGATATCCACGCCGTTCAAGTCCGCCATATTGCCCACCATGGCCCGGGAAATCATGAAGGGGTCCGCGCCCTCCGCCGCGATTTCCTCTTTTGTGGTGTAGATGTAGGCCACCCGATGGCCCGTCAGCTGCATTTTCAGGGTGAACCGCGCCCGGAGCTTCACCTGCTCCACGTCGTTGGCGTAGAGGCTGGTATAGATGGCGTTCATGTCAAAGGGCTGCTGGGTCAGGTGCGCGGCCAGGGCGAAGGTGCGGCTGGAAGTGCCGTCGTAGCGGAAGCGGCCCGAATCGGTAGCCATGCCGGTAAAGAGTGACTGGGCGGCCAGGGGCGTGAGGCGGAGGCCGCACTGCCGCGCCATATCGGCCACCAGCCCGCAGCAGCTTTCGTAATCGGGGGCCACCACTTCGGTATCGGCAATCTTTTCCACGAACAGGTGGTGATCCATCCGCGCGGTGGCGGCGGCCAGGGCATAGCGGTCATCGCTGATGAGGTGCCGGGCCGAGGTATCCAGAATAATGGACAGGGCGTTTTGGTAGGCTTCGTCCGGCACGGTATCCATGACGGAATCGGCCATGAACGCGTACCGCCCGGCCACGTCCCCCACCGTGTACACCTTTTTCCCCGGAAAATTTTCCAGAATCAGGTGCTTCAGGCCGATCTGGCTGCCCAGGGCGTCCCCGTCCGGCTTGGCGTGGCGGTGCAGGATGACGGTGTCGTATGCCGCGATTTTTTCAAGGATTGGTTCAAACATTCGGCGCTCTTCTCTCCTTTTTTCTCAGTCGAAGTACCCCTTGTATTCCACCTTGTAGGGGCTGGAGGGGAACAGGTAGTGGTGCAGGTCGATGAAGTAATCGTCGGTCATGCTGGCGATGTAATCCACCACCATCTGGTTGGGCTCGGTCTTTTCGTAAGGGGTTTCGCGCCAGCGGGCGGTGTGGTTCACGTACTGGATGTGATGGGTGAAAATGGGGGACTTGCGGTTGCCGGCTTTCAGATCGTCCAGCAGCTGGCCGTAAATTTCGGCCATCATGGGCCGGGCGGTCTGGTTCAGCTGGGCCATGGCGGCGGCGTTATCGTAAATCACGGCGTAGTTTTCCTTCTTGAAATCGCTGAGGGCCTTGAAATGGGCCTTGTCCATTTTCAGGCAGGGCTTGCCGTAGCTGTTTTCAATAATGTTCACCATCAGGTTGTTCACGATTTCGCCGTTGACCCGGCCCAGGGCGTCATGGGCAAAGGCGTCCTCCTCCGCCATCTTGACCCGCTCGGCGTCCTGCCGGTCCCGGCCCAGGTAGGCGATAATGTCCGCAATGCGCACCACCATGCCCTCCAGTGTGTTGGGGGCGATTTTATTGGCCCACGCCCGGTCCTCATAGCATTTCTCGATCTGCCGGTCAAATTCGGCAAAATCGGTCAGGGGCTCGGGCCAGTATTCCTCCTGCTCGGCCTCGCCGTTGTGGCCCGCGATGCCGGACAGGGTCTGCAGGCTGATATTGAAGGGATAAATGCCGTCCAGCACCCGGACGGAATGGATGTTATGGGAAAAATGGCGGCCCGTATAGCCGCACAGAATGGCGTCCAGGTATTTTTCGCCCATGTGGCCAAAGGGCGGGTGCCCCATATCGTGGCCCAGGGCGATGGCCTCGATGAGGTCGGTATTGAGGTGCAGCGCCCCGCCGATGGTGCGGGCAATGCGGGACACCAGCTGCACATGCAGGCTGCGCCGGGTGATATCGTCATTCTTCACCAGGGAAAAAACCTGGGTTTTGTCCGTATAACGGTTGTAAAAGGGGCAGTGGATGATCTTATCGATATCCTGCAAAAAAGCGGGCCGCCATACCGAGGGCTTATCCGCATTCATATCCCGGCGGATGGCGTTTTGATTGTCAAAGGCAAGGCGCACATACGTTCCCTGCGCGTTTTCCCGCTCGATGCGTTCCGCCAATTCGGGGGACAGTTCTTCATACTGGGGCATTCTTTCATCTCCTGAAATCCGTCTTCTCTATGCCGCGTCAGAGAAATTCTGTTCTGCTTCTATTGTATAATAATGTTCGGATTTTGGCAAATGATTTTTTCGGCGCGCCTCCCCGGGGGCTTCTTCAGCCCCCGGACCCCTGAACCAGGCCCCCCGGGAGGCTTCGCGCCTCCCGGACCCACCCGCCAGGGGGCTTCTGGGGGCTTTGCCCCTCAACCCCACCAGGGGGATGATCCCCCTGGACCCGCATTTGCGGAACAGGGATAGCGCGTAATTCAAGCAATGTGCCGCTGTAACTTTTGGTACGCGGTAATATGACGGCCCGAGGGCACCAAGAAAAGCCGGGAAAACCGCCGGGGAAAAGCAAGCTTTTCCCACTCGGTTCTTCCCGGCTTTTTCCCGGATACGCAAGCGTATCCGGGCTGGCGGCGTTCCGCCGCCGTGCCCTGGGCCTGCGCGGGTGTTTCTTCGTTTCGTTCGTATTGTGCAACTTGATTGCCGCCATGTTTTGCACGCAGCGAGCCGCTTGACAATCGTTGAGTGTCGGAAACACGAAACATCTTGCAAGCGCAGCGGACAACAAGTCCCGCTTCGCAACGATGTTCTGCATGCGATAAGGCGCTTTGTCGCCACCCCATGCCGGGGCAGGGCGGCCATAGGCCGCCGCCCGGAGGGCTTGCCC
>CANQKI010000065.1 GCA_947624355.1 uncultured Clostridia bacterium
ATTTTGAAATATTTCCGGACGCGGGTGGTTGAACAAAACGGAATTTTCAGGTATAATAGTAGGGATTTCTGACATTGGAGGCGAGCGGATGTTTACGGGCTTTGGGCCGGATCTGATCCCGTTTTTCCTCGACCTCAGGTTTCATAACGACCGTTCCTTTATGGAAGCCAACCGGGAAAGGTATTACCAATCGGTGCGCGACCCGTTTTATCGCTTTATTGAGGCGCTGACCCCCGCCATGCTGAAAATCGACCCGGATTTTGAAACGCGCCCCCACAAGTGCCTGTCCCGCATCAACCGTGACACCCGGTTCAGCCGGGATAAATCCCCCTACCGGGATCATCTGTGGCTGGCCTTCCGGAAATCCGCCGGCGAAAAGGACGGCATGCCCTTTTACTGGGTGGAGATCGGGCCGGAATGGGTCAACTGGGGCCTGGGGGTCTGGGGCGAAAACCGGGAAATGATGGACGCCATGCGCCGCCGCATGCTGGCGCATCCGGACGATTATCTGCGCATTCTGCCTATTCTCAAACGCCGGGGGCTCACGCTTTCCGGCCGGGAATGGAAAAAACTGCCCGTGCCAGGGGAAGTGCCCGAGGCCCTTCGCCCCTGGTACCTGAAGCGTGAAATTTACGCCGAAAAGAACGGCGTATCCCAGGGCGTCATTTTTCAATCGGATTTTGTGGACCGCGTGTCCCGGGATTTTACCGCGATGGCGCCTCTTTACCGCATTTTCACCGGCTGCGCGGAGGAAGCAATGAATCTGCTGGACGTTGAAGGAGGGAGTATATGATCGATGTAAGAACGCTGAAAAGCGGCACCGACGTGCGCGGCAAGGCGTACGGCGACGGGGCGGTGCTGACCGAGGGAGTGGCCGCCCGCATCGGCGCGGCCTTTGTGTGCTGGCTGCGGCAGCAGGGAATTGAGAACCCCAAAATAGCCCTGGGCCGGGATTCCCGCATTACGGGGGAAAAGCTGCTTTCCGCCTGCATGGGCGGCTGCGTCAGCGCCGGGGCCAGGGCGGAATCCTACGGCATGTGCACCACCCCCGCCATGTTCATGAGCCTGATTACCGAAGGCTTTCAGTGCGACGGCTCCGTGATGGTGACGGCCAGCCATCACCCCTTTGACCGCAACGGCCTTAAATTTTTTACCCGGAACGGCGGCATTTCCGCCGCCCAGTTGGACGAAATCCTTTCCATTGCCGACAGCGACGAGCCCCTGGAGCAAAGCGGCGGCGAAGCGTGCGAAAAGGCTTTCCTGCCCGTGTACTGCGATCAGCTCAAGGACCGTGTGCGCCGGGGCCTGGACACCGACGTGCAAAAGCCCCTGCTGGGCCTCCACGTAGTGGTGGACGCGGGCAACGGCGCGGGGGGCTTTTACGCGAAGCTGCTGGAAGACCTGGGCGCGTGGGTGGAGGGCAGCCAGTTCCTGGAGCCCGACGGCCGCTTCCCCAACCATATCCCCAACCCCGAAAATGAAGAGGCCATGGCCTCCGTCAGCGGGGCCGTGACCCGGGCCGGGGCCGACCTGGGCGTGATTTTCGACGCGGACTGCGACCGGGCCGCCATCGTGGACGGCCATGGCCGGGAAATCAACCGCAACCGGCTCATCGCCCTGATTTCGGCCATCCTGCTGGACCGGGAGCCCGGGGCCACCATCGTCACCGATTCCGTCACCTCCTCGGGGCTCAATCGCTTTATTCAGGAGTGGGGCGGGGTGCATTACCGCTACAAGCGGGGCTACCGCAACGTCATCGACGAGGCCGTGCGCCTGAACGCCGCAGGCATTTCCTGCCCCCTGGCCATTGAAACCAGCGGCCATGCCGCCCTCCGGGAGAACCATTTCCTGGACGACGGGATGTATCTGGTCACCGTGCTCATCTGCGAGGCCATGCGCTTAAAGCAGGAGGGGAAGGAGCTTTCCTCCCTCATCGCCGATCTGCGGGAGCCCATCGAAAGCGCCGAGATCCGCCTCAGCATTACCGACCCGGATTTCCGCGCGGCGGGCAAGGCGGCCATCGAAAAGGTGATGGACCACGCGGCCTTTGCCCCCGGCTGGCACATCGCCCCGGACAACCGGGAGGGCGTGCGCATCAATTTTGATCTGCAGGACGGCATGGAAAACGGCTGGTTCCTGCTGCGCCTTTCGGTGCACGATCCCGTGCTGCCCCTCAACATCGAAAGCGACGTGCCGGGCGGCGTGAAGGAAATGGCCCGGGCGCTCCACGGCGTGCTTTGCGGCGTGGCGGGCATCGATTTGGAAAAACTCACCCAATTCATTCAATAACGGGAGGAAGAGCAACATGGACATTCAAATGAAGACCGTCAACAACATCCGCACCCTGGCCGCCGACACCGTGCAGAAGGCCAAGAGCGGCCATCCCGGCGCGCCCATGGGCATGGCCCCCATGGCCTATGCCGTGTGGCTGAACCAGATGGTGCATAACCCCAAGGACCCCACTTGGGTAAACCGCGACCGGTTCGTCCTCTCCAGCGGCCACGCCAGCGCCCTCATCTACACCATGCTGCATCTGACCGGCTACGGCCTTGAAATGGACGACCTCAAACAGTTCCGCCAGTGGGGCAGCAAGACCCCCGGCCATCCCGAATACCGCCACACCGTGGGCGTGGAGACCACCACCGGCCCCCTGGGCCAGGGCGTGGCCAACGCCGTTGGTTTCGCTATTGCCGAAACCATGCTGGCCGCCCACTTCAACCGGCCCAACTTCCCCGTGGTGGATCACCGGGTGTACGCCTTCTGCGGCGATGGCTGCATGATGGAGGGCATTTCCAGCGAGGCCGCCTCCCTGGCCGGCACCCTGAAATTGGGCAAGCTGACCCTGCTTTATGACGACAACGAAATTTCCATCGAGGGTAATACGGACATCGCCTTCCGGGAAAACGTGGGCGACCGCTTTGCCGCTTACGGCTGGCAGGTAATCCGCCTCCAGGACGGCAACGACCCCGACGCCATTACCGCCGCCATCGAGGAGGCCAAGAAGGACGATCGGCCCACCCTCATCATCTGCCCCACCAAAATCGGCTTTGGCTGCCCGGCCAAGGAGGGCAAGTCCTCCGCCCACGGCGAGCCCCTGGGCGAGGACAACGTGAAGGCCACCAAGGAAAACCTGGGCATGCCGGAAGAAAGCTTCTATGTGCTGCCCGAGGTGTACGAGCACTGCAGGCAGGCCATGGAAAAAAACGAAAAGGCCGAGCAGGCATGGAACGACCTGTTCGTTTCCTACTGCAAGGCGTATCCCGAACTGGCCGAGGAATGGGAAGCCTGGCATAATCCCGATCTGCCCGACGACGTGATGATGAACGACGATCTGTGGAAGTGGGCCGACAAGGCCGCCACCCGCGCCACCTCGGGGGACATGATCAACCGCCTGGCCAAGCTGCTGCCCAACCTGGTCGGCGGCAGCGCCGACCTGGCCCCCTCCAACAAGACCAACATCAAGGACGGCGGCGATTATTCCGCCGAAAACCGTGCGGGCCGCAACATGCACTTCGGCGTGCGCGAGCATGCCATGGCGGCCATCTGCAACGCCATGGCCCTCCACGGCGGCCTGCGGGTCTTCTGCGGCACCTTCTTCGTGTTCAGCGATTACATGAAGCACGCCATGCGCATGAGCGCCATCATGAAGCTGCCCGTCACCTACGTGCTCACCCATGACTCCATCGGCGTGGGCGAAGACGGCGCCACCCATGAGCCCATCGAGCAGCTGGCCGGCCTGCGCTCCGTGCCCGATATGCTGGTGTTCCGCCCCGCCGACGGCAAGGAAACCACCGCCGCCTGGCTCACCGCCCTCACCAGCGGCCTGCCCACCTGCCTGATCCTCACCCGGCAGAACCTGCCCCAGTACGAAAACAGCGGCTGCCAGGCCATGAAGGGCGGCTATATCCTGGCCGACAGCAAAAAGCCCGTGCCCGATATCGTGCTTATGGCTTCCGGCAGCGAGGTGGAGCAGGTCATGCAGGCCAAAGAAATCCTGGGCCAGGAGGGCGTCGACGCCCGCGTGGTGTCCATGCCCTGCATGGAGCTGTTCCTCCGCCAGCCCAAAGAGTATCAGGATTCCGTGATCCCGCCCGCCGTCCGCGCCCGGGTGTCCATGGAAGCCGGCGTCACCATGCCCTGGTACCGCTTTGTGGGCCTGGACGGCAAGGCCCTGGGCATCGATCATTTCGGCGCTTCCGCCCCCGCCGCCCGCCTGTTCCAGGAATTCGGCTTCACGGCCGAAAACGTGGTCAAGGCAGCCAAGGAAGTGCTGGGCAAATAATCACCGGATATCGGCATCCGGACTGAAAACGGAAAAGGCCGGCGGGAGAACAATGTCTTCCGCCGCAGTCTGTCAAAAAAGCTACATCACAACTTTGGGGATGCATGAAGGGGCCGCAGCCCCTTCATTTTCAATCCGCAGGGGCGGGTTTGCCGCCCCGAGGAGAAGTCAGAATGACTTCTTCCTCTATCATTTTCCGGCCGTGATGTGCAGCATCACAGGAAAATGATGTGACCGATGCAAGAATGCTTTAGCGTTCTTGCATCGCAGGGTGTCAAAAACTTGTTTTTTGACACCCTGAACGTCTTCCGCC
The DNA here is from genome assembly GCA_947624355.1 of uncultured Clostridia bacterium. GTDB lineage: Bacteria > Bacillota > Clostridia > Christensenellales > Aristaeellaceae > RUG563. Next base: position 4,596 of record CANQKI010000065.1, read on the forward strand.
GGTTTTTTAAGGAGAAACCATGAATATTCAGACGCTTACGGTGGGGCCCAACGCCACGAACTGCTATATCGTCGGTTTGGAAGGGCGGGCGGACGCCGTCATCATCGACCCCGGGGATGAGGAAGAAACCATCCGGGCCGCGCTGCATGGGCGGGAAATCGCCGCCGTGCTGCTGACTCACGGCCACTGCGACCATACCAACGCCCTCTACGGCTTTGCGGGCGTGCCCATCGTCATGCACCCGGCGGATGAAATCATGCTCCGGGACAATGAATGGAGCCTGGCCGCGCCCATGGGCCTGAATACCCGGGAGAAGCCCCCGGCCACGGTGTTTGTGCAGGAAGGGTCGCGCCTCAATTACGCCGGGCTGGAAATCACGGTTATGCACCTGCCGGGGCACACCCTGGGCAGCGTCGCTTACCGCATCGGCGACGCCCTCTTTACGGGGGACACGCTCTTCCGCCGGGGCTATGGGCGCACGGATTTCCCGGGCGGCGATTTCGGGCAGCTGCGCCAGTCCCTCCGGCGGCTGCTGCGGATGGAAGAAAACCTCAGGGTCTATCCCGGCCACGGGGCGGCCACATCGATTTTTGAGGAGCGGGGAGATTGACATGGACGTCAGCATTTTCACGCCCACGCCGGCGTTCGCCAACGATATGGCCGATGTGCTGCGGGTGTTTCTGGGCAATATCGGGGTGCTGGTCAATACGGCGGGCGGCGATCTTACGCTGACCCACCGGGAGGAATGCGCCGGGAACGCCCGCCGCTGCCTGTGCGCCCTTTCCGGGGCGTATACCGCCGCCGTCGAAAAAACGGGCGAAATTTTCGCCGAGCCGCTGACGGAAAAACGGTATCACAAGCGCCTGATTAAGCAATGCGTGTACGCCCTCATGGTGCAGTGCACGGGCCGTCGCCCGCCCTGGGGTTCCCTTACCGGCATCCGCCCCACGCGGCTGCTTTACATGGGCCTGGAGAAAGGCGAAACGCTGGAAGAAGCTACCCGGGAAATGGCCGGGGAATTCGACGTGCGGCAGGACAAGCTGGCCCTGCTCCGGGACATCGTCACCGTCCAGCAATCCCTTCCCCAGCCCGGCGAACAGGACATTGACCTGTACGTGGGCATTCCCTTCTGCGTGTCCCGGTGCGCCTACTGCTCCTTCCTCAGCGGCGAAGTGGGCACGGGGCGGCAGCTTGCCCCTTACGTGGACGCCCTGGAACGGGAGCTGGCCGCCGCGCTGGCGCTGATAGACGAAAAGAATCTCCGGCCCCGGGCCTTTTACATGGGCGGCGGCACGCCCACGGCCCTGCCTGCCGACCTCTTGGCGCGGGTGCTCCACGCGGCCGGGCCCTTCATGCGCCGGGCGGTCGAATGCACCGTGGAGGCCGGGCGGCCGGACACCATCGATCCCGAAAAGCTCCGCATCATCCGGGACGCCGGGGCGAAACGCATTTCCATCAATCCCCAGACCATGCACGACGAAACGCTTCTCCGCATCGGCCGCCGCCACACCCGGCAGCAGACCGAGGATGCCTATGCCCTGGCCCGGGAAGCGGGTTTTGATCACATCAACATGGATCTCATCGCCGGGCTGCCGGGAGAGGACCTGCCCATGTTCCTTGAAACCCTGGCATGGAGCCGCAGCCTGGCCCCGGAAAGCCTTACGGTGCACACTCTGTCCATCAAGCGAAGCAGCCTTTTGCACCTCTGGGAAGCACAGCTGCCCGACGGCGGCATGGTGGAGGATATGGTGGCCGCCGGGCGGCAGGAGGCAAGCGACCGCGGCATGCGCCCCTATTACCTGTACCGGCAAAAATATATGGCCGGGAACCTGGAAAACACCGGCTATGCACTGCCCGGCCACGCCTGCCTCTACAACATCGGCATGATGGAGGAAACCGCCCATGTGCTGGCCGTTGGGGCCGGCGCCATCAGCAAGCGCGTGCAGCCCGCCCTGGGCCGCATCCGCCGCGCCCCCAACGTGAGCGACATCGACACCTACATCGCCCGCGTGGACGAAATGATCGAACGCAAGCGCGCCCTGTGGCTGGAAGACTGGACGATTGGGACGCCCGGGGGCTTATTCAGCCCCCGGACCCCTGAACCAGGGGCCCCCGGGAGGCTCCGCGCCTCCCGGACCCACCCGCCAGGGGGATGATCCCCCTGGACCCGCTGCTGCGGAACGGGGTTAGCGTGTGAATCAAACAATGTGCCGCTGGAGCTGTTTTGGGTGTCGCAGAAAGACGCCGGGGTAGCACGAAATCCAGAAAAAGCCCGTCGGGGTGAGAACAAGTTCTCTCCCGAACGGGCATTTTTCTGTCTTTCTCCGGAGGGCAGGCCCCCCGGGCGGCGGCCCATGGCCGCCCTGCCCCGGCGTGGGACAGCGACAAAACATCTTGCCGTGTGCGCGGCGTCGCTGCGAAACGCTTCTCATTTCCCGTTGCGTTCGCAAAATGTTCCGTTCATCCTGTCGCTTGCAATCGAAAAAAGTAGACAAAAGAAGAAAAACGTGATACATTGAAATAGCCGGCTATCAGTCGGCCCGGGCGAAGCAGTGCGGCGTGCTCCCTGCACGAAAGGGGGCGATGACATGACAGTTTCAGAAATTCTGCAATTGCTCAGTCTTCTTGCCACAGTTGTTTTGGTTGTCATTACCGCAATAAAAAAATAACCGCCCCGCACAGGTAACGGTTATCTTCTCAGGGAGATGCCGCGTCCTGCCCACACCAGGAAGCTGCTTCACCTGGTGTTATTATAACACGTCTGTCGGGCTTTTGCAAGACTGGCTGCTTATTTTTTTTGCGCATTCCGGCGGCAATACAAAATCTGCCTGCAGCATGCAAAATATGCGCGGCGTTACGGCAACGCAACACGAGCGCGGCAAAGAACCACTCCCGCAGGCCCGGGGCACGGCGGCGGAACACCGCCAGCCCGGATACGCTTGCGTATCCGGAGAAAGACAGAAAAATGCCCGTTCGGGGAAGAGCCTGCTCTTCATCCGACGGGTTTTTTTCTGGCTTTTGTGCGCCCCGGCCCCTTTCTGCGACACCCCAAACGCAACAGCGGCACATTGTCCGAAGCAAAGTCAACGTTGTTCCGCAGGAGTGGGGTCCAGGGGGATCATCCCCCTGGTTCAGGGGTCAGGGGGCTGAAGAAGCCCCCGGGGCACCTGAGAACGGAAATTGGCATGAGAAAGGCCCCTGCTTTGCAGCAGGGGCCCGGATGAATCTTTACGATTCGGGGTGAACCTTAGTCAACGATGGCCTTCATCGCGGCAACCTGAGCGGCATCCGCAACGTAGGGGGTGGCAGAGGTGGTGCTGAAGGTACCAACCATGGTCACAGCAGCGATCACCTTGGTGTCGCCAGCGCCATCGAAGATGGCATTGAAGCCAACGGTGGTAGCAGTGCCGGCCTTGAGGGCGTCCACGTTAGCGAACACGACCAGGCTGGGAGCAGAGACCACGACGCCGGGGTTCACGGTGTAGGAAGCGGAGAAGGTGCCGTTGCTGACCACGAAGGTCACGGTGCCAACCACATACTGGCCATTGGCGACCAGGCTGTAGGTGTAGGTGCCGTCCACGCTCAGGTCGAGGGGGGTAACCATGGCGGTGCTGGTGGCGCCCAGTTCAGCGGCGGAGACGCCAGCGGCATTGATGGTACCGGTCACGACGTTGGAGACAACGGCAGAACCAGTGCCGGAGCCGGAGCTAGAAGAGCCAGAGCCGGAACCAGAAGAGCTGGAAGGCTTCTTCGGGATGGCCTTGGTGCCCAGCAGCGTGCCGCACACGGAGCAGCGGGTCTCGATGAGGCCTTCAGCCTTGGTGGTGGCTTCGGTGACAACCTTATCCACGGGGGTGTGGGCAGTCTTCGGGATGACTTCGGTCTTCGTCACGAGGCCGCAGCGTTCGCACTTGGTCTCGCTCTTGCCTTCAGCGGTGCAGGTAGCGGCGGTCACGACGGGCTTGCCATCCTTGTGGCCCAGCGCGGGAAGAATTTGATAATTGCTACCGCCAATCATCTGATCTTTGGCATCACAACCATCGCGCTTGCACTCACCATAGCGGATACCTTCCTCGGTGCAGGTGGGTGCCTTGTCACGAGGATCAGTCCCTTCAAAGAGGTGGCCCAAGGCGGGAGTGATAACAATGGTTTCAACCGCATTGCAGCCCGGACGCTGGCACTTGCGGGTGAGGGTCACGGCCTTCGTGCAGGTAGGAACCTTGTTAGCGGGGTTATACTCGACATTTACCCAGTCATGGTTGAGCGGATTGATGGAAACGGTCTTCGTGGTCATGCAGCCATACTTGCAGTACACTTCGACGCTGCCGGCAGCGGTGCAGGTAGCAGCCTTCATGCTCTTGTAGTAAGAACCCTTGCCGTCATTGGTGTGAGCAACAGCTTCTTTCGCAGAGAAGTAGTCGTGATCCTTCTTGGGCACAACCTTGGTCTGGGGGTCGCCATGGCACTTCAGGCACAGGTTTACAGCAAGACCGGTGTTCACGCAGGTGGCGTCATAGCCACCCACATCCTTAGAAGTGGTCCAGGCATCGGGCGCATCAGAGTGCACATGAGCAATCATGGGGATCTGAACGTCGATATGCGCATTGATGTCATCGCAACGGGCACACCAGACACGGAGCAGACCATAGGAAGTGCAGGTGGCAACTTCAACCTGCTCAGCGTAGCTGCCGTTATCTGGCTCATACTTATGACCCAGAGCGGGGATCGGCGTATTCACGCCATCCAGGACAGCGTGGCAGTTCGGACATTCCTCATAATAGGTAGCGGTGCCAGGCTTCGTGCAGTTAGGCAGACCGCTCGCTTCGTTCGGAACATGCTTAATGGCGTGTTCATAGTCGTGACCGGAAGGCGGAGTGACATATTCGGGCTCCGCATAGTTGCACAGCGGGTTGGAGCAGACAGCCCGGGAAATACCGGACTCGGTGCAGGTGGCCTTCTTCACGACTTCGGTCTTCATCTTGTGACCGGCCTTTTCAGTAGTAATGCGAATGTTGGCCTGGCAGAACTGGCAGACACCGACCATCTCGCCGCCCTCCGTGCAGGTGGCTTCCTTCGCGACAGTGTAGTTGGTACCAACGCACTTCATGAAATTCTTCACATGGTCCAGCTTAGGATATATTGTGACATTGTTCTTGTCGCCGCACTCTTTGCAGACATAGCCCTCCCAACCATCACGCTGGCAGGTAGGATTCTTGTAAGTGTCAACGTACTCATACTGATGAGCGTTGTAAGGCTCGCCTTCCTTCTCCTTGATGTGCTGGCCGCATTCAGTGCAATCATATTCTATCCAATTCTGCGCCATGCAGCCGCCCAAACCTTCCATCCACTCGACAGAACCTTCACCACTGTTTTTGTGCGGCAACTTCGACACGGTCTTAATCTGCCATTCATCACTGCAGCTAGGGCACTTATACAGATCGTAGCCATCGGCGGTACAAGTTGCCGGGAAACTTTTCTGGAAGCACTCCTCGTAGTCATGGGTTTTGCTCTCGGTCTCAGATTTCGTTTCAAGGACCGTACCACAATCCGGGCACAATCTTTCATGCGTTTTCGTCGTTACGTGACCAGCATGGTCGGAAGTGGGAACCGACTTTTCGTCGTCTTTCCAATACGCATTTGGATGGTCGCACTTCGTGGGATCGCTTGATGCATCCGCCAATGCGCTCATGCAGGTACATACAAGGAGCGCAGCCAGCAGAGCAATCAGAATGAGTTTCCAGGATTTCTTCATGATGATTCCTCCGTCTTTTTGTATTTATATCAACGCATGAGCGCGCGATATACGTTTCCCCCGGGAAGCGACGATGCGCAGCGATGCGCCGCCGAGCCGCCTCTTGGCGCACGCAGACGCATGACTCATCCCCGTTTCCATGCCGGAAACGAATACATGATAGCACCATTTTTTCGCGATGTCAAGCAAATTCTGTTTCTTTTTGAAAAAATTTCTGGGCGCAAAACAACCTTGCCGTCTTTCGCCCGGCAATTCTTTCAAGCGGGAACGTTCATCTGCTTCGCACACTGCGAATGGCAGGCAACCCCTCATGTTTCGCCTCCAACATCTCATTGGTTATCCCAATTATACATCACCTCTGCAGGAAAGGCAAGGGGTAAATTGAAAAAAATTCATGATTTGGTCAAAAATCGCCTGGATATGTATATTTTGGCGTTGCATTTTGGACATATAGTACATCTCTGGCAAACATTGGCAACAGATTTCTGGGAAATATCCAGGCAAACCGGGCGCTTTTCCCCCTTCTTCCGGGTGAAAACGAACGCCGTGCGGGGCGCGCAGCCCCGGAAATTGTATTTTTCCTGTATTCCGCCCCTTACCCCAGGGCCGCGGCCACCCGGGCGGCCAGGGAAACGTTGTTCAGGACGAGGCGGATGTTGCTGGCCAGGGATTCGCCCCCCGTCAGGTCGCACACCCGGGCCAGGAGGAAGGGAGTGATGGCCTTGCCCTTGACGTGCTGGGCGTCGGCCTCGCGAAGGGCCTGATCGATGGCCGCGTCGATGACGGCCTTGGGCATGGCGTATTCCTCGGGGATGGGATTGGTAATCAGCATGCCGCCGGGATAGCCCATTTGCCGCTGGGCGCGGATGAAGGCGGCGATTTCTTCGGGGGTTTCCACCCGGTAATCCACGGAAAAGCCGCTTTGCCGGGTGTAGAAGGCGGGCAGCTCCCCGGTGCGGTAGCCCAGGACGGGCACGCCCTTGGTTTCCAGGTATTCCAGGGTGAGCCCCAGGTCCAGGATGGATTTCGCGCCGGCGCAGACCACGGCCACGGGGGTGCGGGCCAGCTCCTCCAGGTCGGCGGAGATATCCATGGTGACCTCCGCGCCCCGGTGCACGCCGCCGATGCCGCCGGTGGCAAAGACGCGGATGCCCGCCAGGGCGGCGATGATCATGGTGGCCGCCACGGTGGTGGCCCCGTCCTTTTGCCCGGCCACGAGGGCGGGCAGGTCCCGGCGGGAGGCCTTCGTTACCTTGGTTCCCTCCCGGCCCAGGTAGTCGATTTCGTCCTCGGTGAGGCCGGCGCAGAGTTTCCCCCCGATGACGGCGACGGTGGCGGGCTCCGCGCCGTTTTCCCGGGCGGTTTTTTCGCAGCGCAGGGCGGTTTCCACGTTCTGGGGGTAGGGCATGCCGTGGGAGATGATGGTGCTCTCCAGGGCGATGACGGGGCGGCCCGCTTTCAGCGCCGCCTCCACCCGCGGGGACAGTTTGACGAGATCGTTCATGATGTATTCCTCCTAATGTATTGATGTCAGAACAGCTGCGCGTCCACCGCGCCCAGGCAGCTGACGGTGAGGACGGCGTAATGGCCGTCCATGGCCGCGCCGGGGTTCAGGAGCAAGATGCCGCTCCGGGTTTCGCAAAAGGGGCGGTGGGTGTGGCCAAAGAGGGCGGCGAAGGCCTTTTCCTGGGCGGCCCGGGCCAGCAGGGCGTCCAGGCCCAGCTTCACATGGAAGAGGTGGCCGTGGGTGACAAAAACGCGCGCGGCCCCCAGGGAAAGGACGTCCTGGTAATCGGTATGCCCCAGGTCGCAATTGCCGGCCACCTGGTAAACGGGGGGCAGGTCGGCGGCAAAGGCGGCCAGGTCGTGATAGCCGTCCCCCAGGTGGATGACGGCGTCGGGCCGGCCCCCGGCCTCGGCCGCCATCAAAATATTGCCCAGGCGGCCGGTGTAACCGTGGGAATCGCTGAGGACAAGGACGCGCATCGGAGATTGCATTTGAATGTATTCCTTCCTATTTAAATATGGTTTGTCGCAGTTCCGGAATTATAACGTTTGGTTTATGTCCGCGCGAGCGCTATAACGTTTCGATATAGGGCAGCATGGCGCGCATGGCCAGGGCACGGTGGCTGACGCGGTTTTTCTCGGCCTCGCCCATTTCGGCGAAGGTCTCGCCGCTGACGTATTCGAAGTAGGGGTCGTAACCGAAGCCGCCCTCCCCCCGGGGAGCAAAGGTGATCACCCCGGGGCACGCGCCCTGCACCGCGTACACCCTGCCGCCGGGCAGGGCCAGGGCCATGGCACAGACGAACTGAGCCGTGCGCTCCTGGGCGGGGACGTCCCGGAGGTTTTGGATGAGCAGGGCGTTATTGGCCGCGTCGTCCCCATGGGCCCCGGCATACCGGGCGGAACGCACGCCGGGCGCGCCGGAAAGGGCGTCCACGGTCAGGCCGCTGTCGTCCGCCAGGGCGCAAAAGCCGGTGGCGCGGGCAACGGCCAGGGCCTTGATGCGGGCGTTTTCCTCGAAGGTTTCGCCGTTTTCGTCGATTTCGCCGGTGAAGCCCGCCTCCCGCATGGAAATGACCCGGAGGCTGTCGTCCAGCATATCGGAAATTTCCCGGATCTTGTGGGCGTTGTTGCTGGCAATCACCAGGGTGCGGCGGGGGGCAATGACGTCCGCCCGGTCCCCCAGGGCGCGAAGCTGCATTTGGTGCAGGGAAGACGCGCCCTTTTCGGCCAGGGCCAGGAGGGCGTTCAGCTCGGGGGTCGTGAGGGCGCGGCCCTCCCCCGCGGCCCGCACCTCGGAAAAACCGCCCTGCTCGTTCATGACGCAGGCGAGGCGGGCGTCGGCTTCCTCTTCCTCCCGGCGGGTCAGGTCCAGGCAGGGGGCGCTTTCCAGCAGGCCCGCCGCGGCGGCGGCCACCTGGTGGACGACGGGGGATTCCCGGAGGTCGCCGCGCCGCATCATTTTATCCACGGCACAGCAGAGGGCCACGAAGCCCCCGGTGACGGCCGGGGCGCAGGCGTCGCCGTCCGATTCCAGCACGTCGCAATTCACCGTCACCGTGCGGCCGCCCAGAAACCGGGCATCCACGGCGCTGCGGAGGGCCCGGGCGATGAAGCGGCCGTTTTCCGCGTTCCGCCCGTCCCGCGGGCCGCGGCGGCCGGCGGCAGGGAGAAGGGCATACCGCGCGGCGAGCCAGCCCTCGTTTTTCCCGTTCAGGAAGGGGGGCACGGCATCCTCCACGTACGCGGTGCAGATGACGCGGACGCCGCCGCACTCGATGAGGCAGCTGCCGTCCGCCGAAGGCACGAAATCCGGGGTGACGCGGCAGGGGCGCAGGGCGTCCGGCGCGCGGCCGTCAAAGCGATCCATGGTTCAGGCCTCCTTTTTCATTGGCGATGATGGGGTTCGGGGCGGCACAGCGCCGCAATTTTCCGGATACACAATTCACGACTTTGCATTTTTGTGTTATAATATGTTCGGACGACAAACGGAGGATGACTATGAAACGGAATTACCAGCGGGAGATGGAGGCGGAAATCGCGGCCCTGAACGGGCGCAGGCCCACGCTGCTTTTGCACAGCTGCTGCGGGCCCTGCTCCAGCGCCGTGATCGAGCGGCTGCGGGAGCATTTCCAGCTGACCCTCTACTATTATAATCCAAATATCGAGCCAAAGGAAGAGTATCTGCACAGGCTTTCGGAGCAGGAGCGGCTGCTGCGCCTGGCGGGGGGCATCCCCCTGATCCCCAGCGCATGGGAAAACGGGGCCTTCCGCGCCTTCGCCGAGGACATGGCGGAGGAGCCGGAGGGGGGGAAGCGGTGCCGGGCCTGCTTTGCCCTGCGGCTGCAAAAGACCGCCGAGACGGCGAAGGCCAACGGGTTTGAATATTTCGCCACCACCCTGTCCGTCAGCCCCCACAAAGACGCGGAGGCGCTGAACCAGCTGGGGGCGGAAATCGCGGAAAAAGTGGGCGTCCGGTTCCTGACCGCCGATTTCAAGAAAAAGGACGGGTATCTGCGGTCGCTGCAGCTGTCCAGGGAATACGGGCTGTACCGGCAGAATTACTGCGGCTGCCTTTACAGCAGGGATGCAAACTGACCGCTGCCCAGGGAGATTTCCCCGGCCCGCAGGGTTTCCGTGTGGCCATCGCAGTCCACGGTCAGCCCGCCGTCCGCATCCACGCCGAGAATGCGGGCGGTTTTCGTTTCGCTGCCCCGGGTGTAGGTAATTGTCGCGCCGATGAGCGGCATGCGGGCCCGGTAAGCGGCCAGGATGGCGGGGGCGTCCCCCGCTTCCAGCAGACGCAGAAGATGGGCGGCGATGCGCCCGGCCAGGGCGTCCCGGCGGACATCCGCATCCAGCGCCCCGGCGACGGGCACCCCGGGGAAGCCGTTTTCCGGCGTGCGCACGTTCACGCCGATGCCCACGACCACCTGATTTTCCGCCCCCTCGGCCAGGATGCCGCACACTTTTTTGCCCCGGAAAAACAGGTCGTTGACCCATTTGATTTTGGGGGCAAGGCCGGCTATCTCCTCGATGGCCAGGCAGACGGCCACGGCGGCGGTGACCGTGATGGGCGGGCCGCCCGAGGGCAGGGGGAGCAGCAGGCTCATGTAAAGCCCGGTGCCGCCGGGAGATTGGAACGACCTGCCCAGGCGGCCCCGGCCCCCGGTCTGCCGGTCGGCAAGGACCAGGCGGGGCCCCGCCGCCCCCTGCCGCGCCGCCGTTTTCAGGTACAGGTTGGTTGATTCGGTGACAGGCAGGATTTCGGCGGGCAGGGCGGCGTATGGCCCCAGGGCCCGGCGAAGGGCGCTTTCCTCCAGGTCGTTCACAGCACGCCCGCCTCCTTCAGCGCTTTTTCGATGGCACGGGCGCAGGCGCGGTAAGTATCGTCGCTGCCGCCGTAAGGGTCGGGGATGTGCAGCACGGAAATTTTGCCCCGGCTGGCCGGGTACAGCGTTTCCAGCAGGGCCCGGTGGCCGTCGTCCATGACGAATATCCGCTCGGCGTTTTCCGCGTCCTCCGCCGTGACCCGGCGGGCGCGGTGGCGCGTCAGGTCGATCCCCCGCGCCGCCATGGCCCGCACCGCGCCACCGGACGCGGGCGCGTTTTCCAGGGGAAACAGCCCCGCCGACCGGGCATCGAACCCCGCCCGGCGCGCCATGGCCGCCGCCATGGGGCTGCGGCAGGTATTGCCCGTGCATACGAAGAGGATCAATCAAAACGCCTCGCTTTGTCGGTTTGCCGGTAGGCTGCGGATATGAGCATTCCGGCCTGATCTTTATTATACCACGCGGCCGGATTTTTCCGCAACCGTCCTCTTCCGGGTCGTCGCAGGAGAAAAACAGAAAAATTTGTGAAAAAGGCTTGCATATTTCTGCAGGTTATGATAAAATAGCCAATGCTGATTCTCAGCAAATGTATGTTACAGGAGGTGAAGGAAGTTGCCGAACATTAAGTCCGCCATGAAGCGCGTGAAGGTGAGCAAGAAGAAGAACCTGCGGAATCGTATGGTGAAGACGGGCGTCAAGACTGCCATCAAGAAGTATCAGGTCGCTCTGACCGAGGGTGTCGCCCCCGCCAGCGCGCAACTGAGCGCCACCACCTCCGCTATCGATAAAGCGGTCTCCAAGGGCGTGATTCACAAGAACGCGGCCAACCGGAAAAAGGCCCGCCTGGCGAAGGCCCTGAACAAGGCCAGCGCAAACGCGTAA
>CANQKI010000066.1 GCA_947624355.1 uncultured Clostridia bacterium
TGACTGCTTTGAGAAATAATCTTGGTTTGTTGGAAGACGAAATCAAGCGCTTGATTACCGATGAAATCAACATTTCAGAGAACGTTAGTCTGCTTCAAACCATTCCTGGAATTGGATTTTGGAGCGCTGCCGTTATCATCTCAGAAATAGGGGAATTTTCTGCGTTCAGTCATCCCAAGCAACTGGCAGCTTACTTCGGACTTGATCCATCGCAGCGTCAATCAGGAACATTTTACGGTACGAGAAACAAAATGTCCAAACGGGGATCACCCTATGTGCGAGCGATGCTTCATATGGCTGTTCATAATGCTATTTGCAGTTCCAAAGGAAGGCCGTCGCGCAATCCTGTCCTGGCAGAATATTATGCGCAAAAGTGCCTTTCCAAGCCCAGCAAGGTTGCCATGGGCGCGGTCATGCACAAACTTTGCAACATCATTTTTGCTGTCTTGAGAGACCGTAAACCTTTTGAATTACGCCAGCCATCTGCCCATGCTGCAAAGCTGGGTCTGAAAGCTGCGTAGTCCTATATTCAGATAGGTGGAAAAAGGCAATGTGGTTGCAAGAGGTAGCTTGCTGCCTCTTGTTTACCAGACAGCACAAGGAAACCCAACGGTCAAGGACGCCAAAGGCGCGGCTTTGCCGTTTATCCTTGACCGTTGGGTTTCTTTGTGCTATGTACATTTTTCGCTGCTACCGTATCATTTTATTTTTTCAAAACGATTGACTTTGCTTAGCTGGTCTACAATGCTCCAAAAACTGATTTCAAGGTCTTCGGCAGAATGGATCACACGCTTTGGAAAAAACGGTTTTCTCAGGGAAAAGGGAAAACGCCTCACTTCCGCATCGCAGACGAAGCGCTTGAGGGCGATGGGATGCCCATTTTCTTCCATTGTGGCACGAACAAGAGGATGCCCACCAGCATGGCCCCGCAGTCCGCGATGGGCGTTGCCCACGCGATGGCATTCGCCCCGCCCAGAGCGTCCAGAAGGAACATAAACGGCACGTCCAGCCCGCCTTTTCTCAGCATAGACAGCACCAGCGGTTTCCCTTTCTGTCCCACGGATTGAAAGATGGAAATAATGACCGTCGTAATGGCCGTGAAAGGCCCTGTGATGCAGATGATTCTCTGGAACATGCTGCCATACCGCACCGTCTCTGCGTCGTCGATAAAGGCTTTCACCAGCGGGTTGGCGCAGGTGAACAGGAGCACCGCTCCGACCGTCGTCACGGCCAGGCTCAGCGTCAGCGTCACCCTGATGGCCTCCCGCATACGCTGGGTATTTTTGGTGGAGAAATTGTAGCCAATCAGCGGAATCACACCCTGACTTAGCCCGTTGGCAATGGCAAAGGCCAGCATGTCGATCTTCTTGGCGATGCCGATGCCCGCCACCGCCGCATTGGAGTAGTTGACAAGGAGTTTATTGAGGGTGATGTTGGAGAAAATCCCCATGACGTTCATGATCGAGCTGGGCAGCCCCACCAGCAGCACTTCCTTCGGGATGCCGTCCGAAAGGGAATAGTGCCGGGGGTTCAGCGTCAGGTGGAAGTTGCCGCGCTTTGCGCGGATCAGGATAATAAAGTACAGCGTCGCCAGGAGGTTGGAGAGCATGGTAGCCACCGCCGCGCCGGTGATTTCCATGTGAAAGGCGAAGATGAACAGCGGGTCCAGCAGGATATTGAGGCCGCCGCCCAGGGCCACGCCGAAGCTGGCCTGGCCGGAATACCCCTCCGCCCGGACCAGGTGCGCCAGGGCCGCGTTCAGCACCGTGGGCACGGCCCCCACGGTCAGCGTCCAGAAAAGATAGCTGGCGCAAAAATCGTAGGTAAATTCATCCGCGCCCACGGCGGGCAGAATTACCCCGCGAAGGGCGAAAATGCCGATTCCGTACAGAAACGCCGCGGCCGCCGCCGTCCAGATACAGAAAGCGGAGGTCCTGCGGGCCTTTTCCGCGTCCCCCAGCCCCAGGCTCCGGGAAATGAGGCTGGCCCCGCCGATGCCAAAGAGGTTGGCCAGCCCCGTGGTCACCAGGAACAGGGGCAGGGACAGGGACGCGGCGGCCACCTGGTTGGGATCGCCGACCTGTCCGACGAAAAACGTGTCCGCCATGTTGTAAATGACGGTGATGATCTGGCTGATGACCGTTGGCACCACCAGCGCCAGAACCGCCCGGGGGACGGGCGTTTTTTCAAAGAGTTCCGTTTTGTTTGTTTTCATGCCTGTGCCTCTTTTTCCGAATTTTCCAGCAGCAGAATCAATCCCCGCACCGCCAGGCGGTAGCTTTCCGCGACGTCCACCGGGTATTGCCGGAAGCAGCCGGCCTCCTCCTGGGCGATAAAGCCGTGCAGGATGCTGCGAAAGACCCGCTGCAGGTGCTCCATCTGCACTTGGGTCAAGTGGTAACCGGCCATCGCCGTCATGATGGGCTCCACGATGTCAAAGCCGGCCCGGTGAATCGCGTCGTTTTTCACCATGGGCAGCGACAGAATGACCTTATAGATCTCCGGCCGTTCTTTGCCGAAGCGGTGATAAGCGTCTGCCAGGGCTTCCACGGCCTCCGCCCGCCGCTTCCCGGCAATGGCGTCGAGCTGCACCTTCTTCAACTCCGAAATGGCGTAGTAGCCGATCTCGGTGTAGAGCTCGTCCATATTGCGGATGTGGTTATAGAGCGAGGCCGCCTGGATATGGAGCCTGTTTGCCAGTTCCCGCAGGGAAAACCGGTGCAGCCCCTCCGACTCGATCATCGCTATGGCGGCCTGAATAATGTCCGCGCGGGTCAAACCTCGCCTGACCATCGTTCCCCTCCTCCATAAACGAACAGTGTTAGTATATCATATACTAACACTGTTCGTTTGTCAAGAGGACGCTTGGTCAGGCATCCATCTTTCAGTTCTTTTTGCAACCATTTATTGAGCAACGGTATCTGTTCGGTAAATGAAGCGCACACAGCCCTGCATGCCGTCGTCTACGCCAGAGAAGCTGGTGTACTCGTCCGAAGCCTCCAGCAGGCCGCGCACGGTTTCGACCAGGGGCATGAGATCGTTGTTCACGGCATCCGCCAGCTTTTGCATGCCCTCGTCGTCTAGTGCGGTTAACCCGTCATGGAGCGTCTGCGCGCCGTCCCGCAGCGCGGTAACGCCCTCCGGCAGCGCTTCGATGCCGGCCTGTTCAGGCGTGTCATCGGTAGCCGGCGCGCCGTCCTTGAGCAATAGCATGCCCGCGTTCAGTTCCCTCGCGCCCGCCTGAACCGCCGCGACCCCCTCTGTGTAGGCGGTCAGACCTGCCACAAACTGCCGCACGCTTTCCAGCTGCGTCTGCACCATTTCGACGGCAGCCGTGAGCTGCGCCTGCGCAGCTTCCTTCTGCGCGACGACTTCCTCTGAAGCCAGGTTTTCCGCAAGCAGCGTTTCCATCTGCGCTGCTGTCTGTTCATCGATCACCGCCGCCACCTCGGGCGTTTCCATCTGCAGGGCCGTCTGGCTTGTCAGCGTCGCCTGAACCGTCTCGCTTTCGAGCTGCTGGGCCACGGCGGCGTTGACCTGCGCCTGCTGCTCCTCAGTGATGGTATCCGCCTGGATACCAGCCTGCCATGCTTCCGAGGTCAGCTGCATCGCGGCCAAGACCTGTGTCTGCACTTCCGCGGTGACGGCTTCCAGCACCTGTGCGGCCACCTGCTGCTGAACCGCCTCGGTCACGGCGGCGCGCACGTCCGCTTCTTTCGCGTACACGGCCTGCTCGACCTGCGCTTTCGTTGCTGCCTCGACATAGCTGCCGTCCAGCAGGCTTTCCATCTGTTCCGCATAGTTTTCCACGGTCAGCTTCGGCAGTTCGACGCCCGCGGCGGCCAGCTGATCGCCCGCCGTCTGGAGGAGCGCTTCAAAAATCTGTTCAGCTCCTTCGGTCAAGGTTTCATTGTTCTCGCAGAGCGTATCCAGACCGTCCGAAAGCGTCTGAGTCCCTTCAGCGAGCTGGCCTACCCCTTCGACCAAATCATCCGTTTTATCCGCCAGCGTGACGAGACCGTCATAGAGCTGCTGGGATCCGTCCAGCAGCTGCGCCATGGCGTCGGTCAGATCCGTCATGGAGGTCTTGAGTTCGTCCGCCCTGTCCAGCCCGGAAGCATCCAGCGCGCTGAACGGCTCGCTGGTCACCAGGGTCAGCGTCATGGGCACGTCAAAGTTCGTCACGTCCGCGCTGACTTCCAAGTAATCCGGCAGATGGATTTCATCCCTGTCCAGGCATGCCTGCAGACCCGGCAGCGCCGCGCCGACAAGCACCGTATGGCTGCCGTCGTCGATCACGCGGGCGTTGACCGCTTCGATCCGCCGCGCCTGGTTGTTGTCCAGCACGAGGCCTGTCAGCGCCAAGAGCGGAACGATGGTTTCCTGTCCATCGTCCCCTGTCACGCGAAGGGTGTTCTCATAGTCCACGCGAAGCGTCAGCCTGCCCGTCGCCCCCTGGGCCTCCTCGGCGGAAATCTCCTGCCCGTCCAGCGTGTAATGCAGCGTCAGGGTAACGGGCAGCGGAGCGGACGAAGCGCCCTGATAATACACATCCTCGCCGTTCGTCTGCCAGAGCACCGCGCCGTTCGAGACGGAAGCATTTGCGTCGCCCTTCAGAACGGACAGCTCCGTCAGTGCCGAAACATCCCGGAGCGTGTCCTCCCGCCCCTTGTTTTCCAGATGGCAGCTGGACAGAACCTTCTGAAGCTGTCCGTTCGCATCCAGCAGCGCGTAAACCGTTTCACTCTTGACGTTTGTTTCTTCCTCCGCGAACGCAGCGTCCACTGCCGCGCAGAGAAGCATACAGCTCAGCAGCACCGCAAAAATCCGTTTCATGGTTCATCCCTCCTGTTTCATGGTGCGCATCCCCAGGGTTGTTTTCCGAATCAGGCCGTCACAGAGCATCAGCAGCGCGGGCAGCACCAGCAGCACGCACAGCACGCTGACCATCGCGCCGCGGGCCAGCAGCATGCACAGCGAGCTGATGATGTCGATTTCGGAGTACACCGCCACGCCAAAGGTCGCCGCGAACAGGCCAAACCCGCTGACCAGAATCGACGGCACGCAAGCGCTCAGCGCCGTCCTGACAGCTTCCTTTTTGCCCTTGCCGCCCGCGCGTTCTTCCTTGTAGCGTGTGGTCATCAGAATCGCGTAATCCACGGTCGCGCCCAGCTGAATGGTGCTGATGCAGATCGGCGCGATAAACGGCAGCGATTGCCCGAGATAATGCGGCAGGCCCAGATTGATGAAAATGCCAAACTCGATCACAATCACCAGCAGGAACGGCAGCGACAGGCTGCGTTCCACCAGCAGGATAATCAGGAAAACGGCCAGAATGGAGATGACGTTGACCACCTTGAAGTCGTGATCGGTGGTCTCGATCATGTCCTTCATGCAGGGGCCTTCGCCGATCAGCATCCCCGTCTCGTCATACTTTTTGAGGATGCCGTTCAGCGCGTCGATCTGCGCGTTGGCCTCATCGGTGGCAACCTTGTATTCGGAGTTCACCAGCAGCAGTTCGAAATGCTCCGAACGCAGGAGCGCAAGCGCGGATTCCGGCAGCATTTCCCGGGGAATCATCGTGCCGACCAGGGACTCCAGGCCCAGCACGGATTTCACGCCCTCCACCCGATTCATTTCATCCATCATGGCCTTGACCGAGGAAGCGGGAAGCTCCGCATTGACCAGCAGCATGTGCGTGGTGGCGAGGTCAAACTCCTCCTGCAGCTTCTCGCTGGCAACCGAGTAAGGCAGGCTCTCCGGCAGACTTTCGCCGAGATTGTAATACACCTCGTCGTTAGTTCCCGCGTAGCCGTTGTACGCCACAGGCGCCAGCACGACAAGCAGGACAAGGAAAAGCGGAAATACTTTCGTCACGCCCTTCGCGAAGCCGTTCATAGAAGGCAGCAGGCTGCGGTGCCGGGTTTTTTGCAGCGGCTTATCCAGCGCCAGCAACAGCGCGGGCAGCACGGTGACGCAGTAGAGCACACCCAGCAGCACGCCCTTGGCCATGACCAGGCCCAGATCGCGGCCCAGCGTGAAGCTCATGAAGCACAGCGCGATGAAGCCCGCGATGGTGGTCGCGCTGCTGCCGAGCACGCTGAGCAGCGTTTCATGAATGGCGTTGGCCATGGCCTCCAGCCGGTCGGCATTCTCTGCCCGCTGTTCGTTGTAGCTGTTCCAGAGGAAGATGGAATAATCCATGGTCACAGCCAATTGCAGCACAGCTGACAGCGCCTTGGTGATGTACGAAATTTCGCCGAGGAACACATTGGTGCCCAGGTTCAGCAGGATGGCCATGCCGATGCTGAACAGGAAAACAAACGGCGTCAGCCAGCTGTCGAGCAGCAGCATCATGGCGGCGCAGGCCAGCGCGACCGCCAGCGCGACGTAGATCAGTTCCTCCCTCTGACAGAGGTCGCGCAAGTCGGTGACCATCGCGGACAGGCCGGAGACGAAACACCTTTCGCCCGCGATGCGCCGAATGGCTTCCACGGCCTCGATGGTTTCGTCGGCAGATGTGGAGGAATCGAAGAAGATCGCCATCAGCGTGGCGTTTTCGGAGTTGAAAGCGCTGTAGAGCTTTTCCGGCAGAACCTCCATGGGAATCGCGAGATCGGCGATGGAATCATACCATAGCGCCGCATCCACATGCGGCACGGCCTCGATTTGCGCTTTGAGCGCCGCGATATCCTTCGCGGGCATGTTCTCCACCATGAGGAAGGAGAACGCACCTTTGCCAAATTCGTCCAGAAGCGCGTTCTGCCCGACGACGGTATCCATATCCTCCGGCAGGTAGTTCAGCATATCGTAATTGATACGCGTATGAGCCATACCCAGCACCGACGGAATCAGCAGCAGAAGCGCCACGATCAGGATGACCTTGCGGCCCCTTACGACCGCTTTGGAAAAACGCATTGTTTCTTTCACCTCGCTTGTTTGTTTTCATCTCTCCGCGCCCGCGGCGGACGCGTAACTTTGAGCGTGCACAGGGCGACGCACAGCCCCAGCATGCCCTCGAGCATCAGCGCCGTGCCCATCAGCACAGTCAAGGTTTGAGCGTCCGCGCTGAACCGAAAAGCCAGCAGCGCGCCGAAGCCTCCCGCCAGCGCCGCGAGCGCGAAGAGAATACCCCACGCCGGCAGCCCAAACCGCCGCGCGTCCATGGCGGTCTGGATTTTGAACAGGCCGTCCGCGAGAATGGCGATGCCGATGACCAGGCAGAGAACCGTCAGGTCGCGGCGCAGGAGCGCCAGCGTCAGCGCGCCAAGCGCCAGCAGGAGCATGCCAAAAGCCAGATCATGCTGAAAAGCGAGCTGGTACAGATCCCGGGAAAAATAGCCCAGCATCTTGACCGCGCCGAACGCCATCATCATGCAGCCTGCCGCGATGCCAAGGAAGGCGGCGGGAAAGGTCGGTTGCAGCGCCGTCCAGAAGCCCATGCCGCACAGGATGCAGGATAAGGCGGCATAGCCCGCCTTCGCCAGTGGAAGGAACTTCCGCTCTTCCATCGTGTTCACCCCCTCTCCGGATGTTATGAAGCATATTCTTTTGTCGTCGCAAAAGGAATGGGCATGTCGGATGACATGCCCCAAATTCAGTCAATTTTCCCCTTTTGCCTAAAAAACAGGAAGCCACCTTGTCTCCGTGCAAGGCGGCTTTGATGATATGCTGAGAAACCCCATGGAGAGGACTTCCATGTGCCTCCATGGGTCATTGCTTTTCTGCCCTCGCTTTGTCTTCCGCACTGCGCCGAATCATCATTTCCAGTGTGCCCGTTCGCAGCTCGCAGAAGCGCTGGAGGCTGTCCCGCCATTCATCGCGCAGCGATTCGTTCAGCCAGGCAATCGCCAGGCCATAGCACTCGCAGGCATAAGCGTGGACGATCAATTCTCTGTCGCTGTCCCAGATATCCACGTCGGGAAACACCGTTTCTATGTAGGTTTTCGCCACATACACAGAAGTATCCATCAGATACCGTTCAAAAATATCCCGGTTGGAAGAATGGTACAGGTGCAGCGCCGCCCGCCGGTGGGAGCAGACAAATTCATACGCCACATCGAGGCATTCCCGCAAGGAGGCAATCTGGGCGTACTGCGCAATGATCCGGTCGATATCGTCCTTCACGACCGCCTCAATCAGAGAAGGAAGATCGGCAAAGTGATAGTAAAAGGTATTGCGGTTGACGTGGCAGTCTTCCACAATATCCCGGATGGTGATCTGAGTGAGAGGCCGCTCCTCCAACAGCTTCAGAAAGGAATCAATGATTGCTTTTCGGGTAAAGGACGGCACGACATGTTTCCTCCTTTCGCCTGATCCTATGGAAGGGGAAATAAAAAACAGACGAAACCAAATCGCTTCGTTTATTCGGTTTCATCTGTCTTCATGGCATCGGGAACATTATTTTTTGAACTTCGCTTTGAAGGTCTCAAAATCAGCCTTCAGTTTGGTGCGATTTTCCTCAATTTTCTGTTTCCGATCAGCCTTTCTGGTTTCGCGCAGCTTGGCGCGGGCCTCTCGCTCCATTTCCTTCTGCGCCTTGATCGCCTCCTCGATTTCCTCCTCGACCTCCGCGGCGTCTTCCTCGACGATCGACACATTGAACTTGGACAGCATATGCTGGGCGGCGCCTTCCACGGCCTCCTGTTCCAGCGCGATCAGCACGACCTCGCCGTCCACCAGCTGCTCGGTGACCTTTTCGATGAGGGAAGCGCTGCGCGCCGCGTCGCCGGTGTCGATGGCGCTGCCCGTCAGCGCACCGAGGCTGCTGCCCAGGAGCATACCAAACGGTCCGCCAAGGATACCGACCAGGCTGCCGATCAGGGTGCCTGCCGCCGTATCGTTTCTCGTTTCCATGCCGGTATCAAAGGAGTCGAGCGTGATGACCCTGTCCTTTTCCTTCTTGACCAGCGCGGCCTGCGAGACGACAAACGCCTCGGTCACCGGCGATCTCCGCAGCTCCGTCATGGCTTGGTAGCCTTCGCTTTCCACCTTGAAGATCACCGAAACGATTTTCTCCATCTGGATAACCTCTCTCTTATGTTTATTTAATTTAGAATTTGATGATCTCCGGTTCGCTGGTGAAGGAGCTGAACGTGGCCGTTGCGTTCTTCAGATACAGCATCTGCATGTTGCCGTCGTCTGGGCTGTACATGGCCTTGAGATCAGGCATTTTCCTGAGCATCTCGACCTTCACATCACGGTTGTCATCGTTGACCAATTCGCCCGCGACCCGTAGCCAGGAACCGCCCATGAACGCGCAAAGCTCCACCTTCGGATTGGCCGCAAGCTGTTTAGAAACTTCCTTCGATTTCCCGGTCTGGAGATACAGCTTCCCATCGTAAAGCAACGCCGTACCGAAGGGCCGGACCCGCGGCTGCTCCCCTTCTATCGTCGCCAGATAATAGGTCCCCGCGTCGTTCAGGAAGTAGTAGACCCGCTCCACACCCTCGGCGTGCAGCCGCTTTTCCACTTCTGCCAGCAGCACGGCAGCGTGCAGCTTCAGGTACTCCGCCAGATCCGCCAGCGAAAGACCCAATTCCTCATTCAGGAATTCCTCAGCGGACAGCAGGCGGTCAATGCGGGTCGCAATGTCGATCAGCCCGTCTTCCACATCGGAACCTATCGCAATGACTTCCGCTTCGTCCGAATCGTCGTCCGCCCAGAGGATCGTGTCCGGAATGCCATTGCCGTCGGCGTCATGCAGATAGAGGTTGAACTCGCCGTTGCCGCTTAAATCGATCGCCAGCGTGTCGATGTTCTTACCCTTATTCTCGCTGGAGATGCACACATCCGCCGCGCCGTCGCCGTCCAGATCGAGCATGATTTCATTCCGCCCGCTGCGCACCAGCATCTTCCGAAGCTCCGGATCCTCCTTGATCCATTTTTTCGCTTTCCTGATATTGCCGCCCGCTTGTTCCATGGAAAAGCCTCCTTCGCTTGATGGTCTTTTCTCTTGACAAGACCGGTGCTTCGCGATAAAATGGCCTTACACCTGTTATGTCATGACAATTGTATCACACTGTCATGGCGATTGCAAGCCGGCGGCCGCCAAAACGAACAAATGCGATGGAAATGTAACCGCAGAACAAAAGGAGGAGGAATTGTCATGCCGGATGAACGAACCGAAATGGAAAAGCGCCATGTGCGTCGGCTCTCCAATGAAAAGGCCAGCCGCCTGACGCGGGAGTGCCTGCAAACCGCGCTGATTCATCTGATGGCGGAAAAGGAGCTCGATCAAATCACCGTCACAGAGCTGGTCGCCAAGGCGGGCGTTTCCCGCACGGCGTTTTATGCTAATTATTCCTCCAAGGAGGAGATTCTGACCAACTGGCTGACCGATTCCGTCGATCAGCTGTGCGAGCTCATCAGGGAGGCCCTGCGCACGGGAAAGATCACGGAAATCTATGTCTTGCTTTTTGACCGGATTCGTCAGGATGTCGACAGCTTTTCGGTGCTGTTCAAGGCAAACCTGCAGGAGCTGCTGTTTTCCCGGATGGAGGAAATCGTGCTGAAGCAGCTAACGCCCTATGACACGGAGACCAAATATCTCATGACAGCGTGGTGTGGCGCGCTGAATTATCTGATTGTACGCTGGATCAAAGACGGTATGAAGGAGTCTTCCTCCGAAATCGCGCTGATTTGCAGGAAATTAACCGACTTTCTCATCGACAGGCTGCGGCTCAAATACCCGGGCTATTTTGTCATGAGCTGAGCCCGGTCACTGTTTGGGAAAACGCTGCTATTGTGATTGGACGAACCACGATGATGCGTCCATGGCAGACGGCCAGCCGGTCTGGCAGGAGCGCGTCAGCCATGCAGCACCCTTGCGCGGTATGCCGCGTTGATCTCGGCGATTTCCTTTTTCCCGTCGATGTAGTCCTGGTACATTTCATAGGGGTCTCCGCCGCCAAGCCAGCAGGAGGAACAGTTTTCACAGCCGCCGCCTCCGCAGTCCAGGGACCGGCGGACGATTTCTTCCCGTTCTTGCCGCGTCGTATCCTTGATGAGGAGCTTCATAGACACACCGCCTTTCAGCATGGATAGCATGCTTTTTCCGAACTTTCGAACACCAATGACGCCGCGTGACAGCCTACGCCCTGACGGGCGCGGATCATATCCAGAAAATACCGATGCACGCGCGGGTCGCTGCAAAGCTCCGGGTGAAACGCGGTGACCAGCTGGTTGCCCTGCCTCGCCGCCACAATACGATCTTCCACGACGGCCAGTACCCGCACGCCTGCTCCCACGCTTTCGATATACGGCGCCCGGATAAAGGTCATGGGGATGGTTCCCAATCCGTCGAACGCCGCCTCGGCGGAAAAGCTGCCGAGCTGCCGTCCGTAGGCGTTGCGCACTGCGACCATGTCCATCGTGGCCAGGTGCCGGCGCGTATCGTTTTGGATTTCCTTCGCGAGCAGCAGCAGGCCCGCGCAGGTGCCAAACACGGGCAATCCCTTTTCGATTTGCTCCTGGAGCGGCCTCAGCATGCCGAGGTCGCGCAGCAGCTTACCCTGCGCGGTGCTTTCCCCGCCGGGAAGAATCAGCCCGTCCATCGGCCGCGTCAGGTCGCTTTTTTGCCGAATTTCAAAACAGGACGCCCCCAGGCGGGACAGCATTTGCTCATGTTCGAGAAAAGCGCCCTGAACGGCCAGTATGCCGATTTGCATATCATTTTCCTCTTTCCGCCATCAGCAGCTCGATTTCCTGCTCGTTGATGCCGACCATCGCTTCGCCCAGGTCCTCGGACAGCTCGGCCAGCATCTTTGCGTCCTGATAATTGGTAACCGCCTTGACGATCGCCGCCGCCCGCTTTTCCGGGTTGCCGGACTTGAAAATGCCCGAACCGACGAACACGCCCTCGGCGCCCAGCTGCATCATCAGCGCGGCATCCGCCGGGGTCGCGACGCCGCCCGCCGCAAAATTCACCACTGGCAGCTTGCCGTGCTCATGTACATACAGCACCAGCTCATACGGCGCCTGCAGCTGCTTCGCGGCGTCGAACAGTTCGTCCTCAGCCATGGAGACAAGCCTGCGGATCTCGGTCTGCATCAGGCGCATGTGCCGGACCGCCTGCACCACGTCCCCGGTGCCGGGCTCGCCCTTGGTGCGAATCATTGATGCGCCCTCGTTGATGCGCCGCAGCGCCTCGCCCAAATCCTTCGCGCCGCAGACAAAGGGAACGTCAAACTTCGTCTTGTCGATATGGTACCTGTCATCGGCGGGCGAGAGCACCTCGCTTTCGTCGATGTAGTCGATCTCAATGGCCTGCAAAATCTGCGCCTCGGCAAAATGTCCGATGCGGCACTTGGCCATCACGGGAATGCTGACGGCGTTCTGGATGCCTTTGATCATCTTCGGATCGCTCATCCGCGATACACCGCCCGCCGCGCGGATGTCGGCCGGGATGCGTTCCAGCGCCATGACCGCGCACGCGCCGGCCGTCTCGGCAATCCGGGCCTGCTCCGGCGTGGTCACGTCCATGATGACGCCGCCCTTGAGCATCTGCGCAAGATTCCTGTTCAGTTCCCATCGGTTGCTTCCCATGTGGATTCCTCCTGTTTTGCCTTGCCCCGATTCGCTCCTCCGCTGCCGTGTCCGCATCGGTTGGCGTAGCCGTCAGCCTCAAGCGATGGAAAGGCTTTCATGCAGTATATGAAACCTATCTGCATCATAGGATTATAGAAAATTTCAACCCATCTGTCAAGAGAACCGAATCAAAAAAGAAGAAATACGCTTTTTTCAGTCAGGGGGTTGACAAAGGATAAGCCGGGCGATATAATACCTATGTAACCGATAGGTTAAATGAACTATTCGGAGGAGAACGGTGATGCGTAAGCCGTATGGGTATCGTCGATGTTGCCGCCACGAAGGAGCGGAAAATGCCTGACCACGCGAACAGAAACAGGTCATCAATAACATGAAGGGAGCAACATTTTATGAGAACCTATGACAAGATCACCGACCTGATCGGCGGGACACCGCTGCTCAAACTGACCAACTATATCCAGGCCAAGGAACTGGACGCTACGATTTACGGGAAACTGGAATACTTCAACCCCGCCGGCAGTGTGAAGGACAGGATTGCCAAGGCCATGCTGGACGACGCGGAGGCGAAGGGCCTTCTGAAGCCGGATTCTGTGATTATCGAGCCCACCAGCGGCAATACGGGCATCGGGCTTTCGGCGGTGGCGGCCGCTCGAGGTTATCGCATCATCCTGACCATGCCCGAGACCATGAGCGTCGAGCGCCGGAATCTGCTCAAAGCCTACGGCGCGGAGCTTGTGCTGACCGAAGGTGCCAAGGGCATGAAGGGTGCCATCGCCAAGGCGCAGGAACTGGCCGAAGCGACGCC
Organism: uncultured Clostridia bacterium; assembly: GCA_947624355.1. Classification (GTDB taxonomy): domain Bacteria; phylum Bacillota; class Clostridia; order Christensenellales; family Aristaeellaceae; genus RUG563. The sequence continues at coordinate 13,355 of CANQKI010000066.1, forward strand.
GCACAGCTTTATTCCCAGCCAGTTTACCAACCCTGCGAACCCGGAAATTCACCGCAAAACGACCGGCCCGGAAATCTGGGAGGACACCGACGGCAAAGTGGACATCTTTGTCGCGGGCGTCGGCACCGGCGGCACGATCACGGGCGTCGGCGAATACCTGAAGAGCAGGAATCCGAACGTCAGGGTGGTCGCGGTGGAACCGGCGGGCTCGCCCGTCCTTTCCAAGGGAACGGCCGGCGCGCACAAGATTCAGGGCATCGGCGCGGGTTTTGTGCCGGACACGCTGAACACAGGCGTCTACGATGAGATCATCGCCGTGGAGAACGAGGACGCCTTTGCCACAGGACGCGCTCTGGCCCGGAAGGAGGGCCTGCTGGTCGGCATTTCTTCGGGCGCCGCGGTGTTCGCCGCGACGCAGCTCGCCCGCCGCCCGGAGAACAAGGGCAAGCTGATTGTCGCGCTGCTTCCCGACACCGGCGAGCGGTATCTTTCCACGCCGATGTTCGCCGAATAAACGCATGAAAAAACTCCGCCGCCTGACGCGATGTGCGAAAGCGGCGGAGTTTTTGTGTTAGATCATATAGTTGTCCGCGGCGCGTTCCCGCTGGCTGTCCAGAATATCCTGCAGCGTGATGCCGTCCAGATATTCGTTAATAACCCGGTAAAGCCCCTGCCAGACAGGCAGCGTCGGGCAGTCGGCACTTCTGGCGCAGTCAATGGGGCTTTGTTCCGTACAGGCCACCGGCGCGAGACTGCCTTCCGTCATGCGAAGAATCTCCCCAACGGTATATTGATCCGGCTCCTTGGCCAGCATGTACCCGCCCTGGTACCCACGGTTGGCTTTCAGAAGATCGGATTTGTTGAGCATGGGCATGATCTGCTCCAGATATTTTTTGGAAATATTCTGACGCTCCGCGATATCCTTGAGGGCGATATAGCCTTCGCTGCGGTGTTCGGCCAGATCGACCAGCATGCGCAGCGCGTAGCGTCCTTTGGTGGAGATTTTCATCTTTTTGTTCCCCCTCTGTCAGTTCATCGCCTAATAATAACATATATTTGATAGACTTTCAAGGGAGCACAAAAAGGTTTGGACGGTTTGCTCGTACAGACAGGTGATTCCGGATAGAAATGATCGATGTCAGCCAGTTGGTTCGTTTCCCGCTCATTGCGCTGCGTCCCTCGCGACGTTTGCCGTCAGATCCTTGATAACCTCCCCGGCCAGGATGAGTCCCGCCACAGCGGGGACGAAGGCCGTGCTGCCGGGAATGTCCCGGCGGTCGGTGCAGTGGCGCCTGGTGCCCGGCGGACAAATGCAGTGGGCGCGGCAGCTGATGGACATGTCCTCAACGGGCCGGATGGGCTGTTCCTCCGACCAGACCACTTTCAGCTTTTTGACGCCGCGCTTTCGCAATTCATGTCGCATGACCCGTGCCAGGGGATCCACCCGCGTCTCATCAATGTCCGATACCCGAAAGGCGGTAGGGTCCAGTTTGTTCCCCGCGCCCATACAGCTGATGATGGGCGTGCCCGCCTGGCGGCACGCCACCACCAGCGCCAGCTTGGCCGAGACGGTATCTACCGCGTCCACCACATAATCGTCATCGGCGAAGGGGAACAGGTCGGCGTTTTCGGGCAGGAAAAAGCAGGGATGCACACGCACGTCCGCCTGGGGATTGATCTCCAGGATGCGGTCTCGCATGGCCTCTACCTTGAGCTTGCCGACCGTGGCGCGGGTGGCATGAATCTGCCGGTTCAGGTTGGTCAGGCACACCCGGTCATCGTCCACCAGGTCGAAGCCTCCCACGCCGCTGCGGCATAGCGCCTCGCAGACATATCCGCCCACACCGCCGATGCCGAACACGGCCACCCTGGCCCGAGCCAGCAGCTCCATGGCTTCTTTTCCAAAGAGCAGTTCCGTCCTTGAAAACTGGTTGAGCATTCGCATACCTCCAATACGTCCATGTCCGAAGCAACGGACGAGCCCCATCGGCCTTTTCCTTTCTTATCGGACGGCTGCAAATCCGTTTTCCGGATGGTCGATGAACCTGTGCGCCTCGGCCACGCCGCCCCTGATCCCGAAGGTAAAGATGGACGCGCCGCCGAGAAAGCTCAGCCCAATCACCGCGCAGGTTTCGGCTTCCCATCGGATGCCGATCTTCGGCAGGCCG
>CANQKI010000067.1 GCA_947624355.1 uncultured Clostridia bacterium
ATCCCCCTGGACCCGCGGCTGCGGAACGGGATTGGCGTGCAAATCGAACAATATGCCGCTGTTACGTTTGGGTGTCGCAGAGAGACGCCGGGGCAGCACGAAAGACAGAAAAAGCCCGTCGGATGAAGAGCAAGCTCTTCCCCGAGCGGGCATTTTTCTGTCTTTCTCCGGAGGGCAAGCCCTCCGGGCGGCGGCCCATGGCCGCCCTACCCCGGACCTGCGTGGGTGGTTCTTCGGGGCTTCCGTGGTGCGTTGCTGTATCGCCAGTCCTGTTTTGCACGCTGTAAGCCGTTTTGTTATCGCCGAGTATCGTCGCCGTGCCCTGGGCCTGCGTGGGTGATTCTTCGGGGCTTCCGTGGTGCGTTGCTGTATCGCCAGTCCTGTTTTGCACGCTGTAAGCCGTTTTGTTATCGCCGAGTATCGTCGCCGTGCCCTGGGCCTGCGTGGGTGGTTCTGCGGGGGTTTCGTGGTGCGCTGCTGTGATGCCAGTTCTGTTTTGTACGCCGCGAGGTGCTTTGTTGTTGCCGCGTTCCGCCGCGGGGTGAAAATTTGTTTTATATTCCTGAAATTTATTGTCCGCCTTCAAAGGTAATCTGGATGCTGGCATTGTTGGTACGGGCGGACAGGGGCTTTTCCCCCGGCTGGGAAGCGGGCAGGGAATTTTTGCCGTTGGAGGTGCCGCTGTCGATTTTCCAGTCCCGCTGTCTGCCTGGGAGAACGCCCCGGATGGAACCGTTGGAGGTGCGCAGGGAAACGCTTTCCGCCTGGATGTCCCCCACGGTCAGGGACGCGTTGGAGGCGCGGAGGGACAGGGCGGCGCAGCGCACGCCCTGGGCATGGACGTTGGCATTGGTGGTTTCAAGCCGCAGGGTATCGTCGCAGTACACGTTTTCGGCCCGGATGGAGGCATTGCAGGTGACGCATTCGGCGTTGTTGCCCATGCGGCTGTCCAGGAGGCGCAGGCTGCCGTTGCTGGTGCGGACCTGGAGGAAACCGCGGCATACCGTATCCCTGACGGTGACCGGGGCGTTGGACGTGCGCAGCACGGCCTCGCCGCAGGCGGCGTTTTCCACGGTCAGGCTGCCATTGGCGCTTTTCATGTTTAAGATGCCCAGGCTCCGCATCCCTTGGACCGTCACGCCCCCGTTCCTGGTTTCGGCGGAAAGGTCCAGGGCGGCGTCCGGGGGCAGCAGCAGGGTGACCTTCACGGGCGTGGGATGATAGAACAGCCCCCGCAGGATTCGCCGGGTCAGGGAAGGATCGGAGCGGTGGGTGAGCGTCAGCACGTCCCTGTCCAACCGGGCGGTGTACACGTCCTGCCTGCGGGTATAGTACGTAAGGCGGGCCTGGCTGTCCTCCCCCGGCAGGACTTCGATGGCCATGTTTTCGGCCTCCAATTTGACGGCGTGGAGTTTGGCGGCGGGGCATTCAAAGGTGCGGACGCTCCATTCGTCGGTGAGGCCGTCGGCGTCGGGTTGGGGGGCCGCCGTTTCAGGGACGGCCATTTCCTGCCGCAGGTCGGCGGCGATTTTTTCGGGAGCGTCCATGGCGGCCACGGCCGCTTCTTCATTGCCCGTTTCCTCGATGCGGTCCTCCAGGGCCTCCCTGCAAAAATCCAGGGCCGCGTTCCGTGCGTCGTGATCCAGGAAAGACAGCGCTTTGGTCAGCGCCGTCAGGTATTCCAGTTTGGTCATTCCTCATTCCTCCCTTGGGCTTCGTTCTGCTGCAGGATAAATTGGTACATCCGGTTGATTTCGCGCCACTCCCCCAGGAAGGCGGAAACCTTTTCCCGACCCGCGTCGGTGATGGCGTAATATTTGCGCAGACGGCCGTTGTGCTCTTTCGAGCGCACCGTGAGGCACCCCGCCCCTTCCAGCCGCCGCAGCACGGGATACAGCGTCGATTCCGAGATTTCCATCAGCGCGGACATTTCGCGGATCAGTTGATAGCCGTAGGATTCGCCCTTCATCAGCAGGGCCAGCACGCCCGCCTCCAGAATGCCGCGTTTTAATTGCGCGTCCATGCAAAAATCCCTCCTTTTGATAATATTATACGGCATATAATATTATGTGTCAACCCTGGATTTGAAAAAATTCCGGCGGAAGTGTACTAAATTTGTGCTAATCGGGAAATGCGCTTGCGGGGGGCGGGGGAATTACATATAATTACAGGGTGTCAAAACAAGTTTTGACACCCTGCGCTGCAAGAACGCTAAAGCATTCTTGCAGCGTTCACATCATTTTCCTGTTCGCTACGCTCACGGCCGGAAAATGATATAGGAAGGAGTCATTCTGACTCCTCCTCGGACCGGGGGACCCGGTCCTGCGGATTAAGAATGAAGGGGCCACGGCCCCTTCATGCATCCCCAAAGTCAGGATGCAGTTTTTTGACAGGCTGTCAATGAAGCGTACCCGCGAAAACGGGAATAAACCAAAGAAAGAGCAGAGATTATGCCGAATTTTTCATTGCCGGATACGGTGTTTGAGGAAGCGGCCAGCCGCTTTCCCACGCCCTTTCATTTGTACGACGCGGAGGGCATCCGCAAAAATGCCCGGGCGCTGAACGCGGCCTTTTCCTGGGCCCCGGATTTCCGGGAGTATTTTGCCGTGAAGGCCCTGCCCAACCCGCACATCCTGGAGATCCTGAAGGAGGAAGGCTGCGGGCTGGACTGCTCCAGCGAATGCGAGCTGCTGCTGGCCGAACGGGTGGGGATTACGGGCAACCGAATCATGTTCAGCGCCAACGCCATGCCGCCCTCGGAATTCGATCATGCCCGGGCCCTGAACGCCACCATCAACCTGGACGACGAAAGCGACATCGATCTTCTGGCCGCCCACGGGGGCATCCCGGAGGAAATCTGCGTGCGGGTGAACCCGGGCGGGGATTTTGCCCTGGGGAACATGATCATGGGCACGCCCGGGGAATCCAAGTACGGGTGGAAAAACGAGCAGCTGCGGCCCGGCCTGCTGCGCCTGAAGGCCATGGGGGCGAAGAAATTCGGCCTGCACGCGTTCCTGGCCAGCAATACCACGGACAACGCGTATTACCCGCGCCTGGCGGAAATTCTGCTGGAAACGGGCGTGAAGCTGGAAAAGGAAACGGGGCTTGTTTTTTCCTTCATTAACCTGTCCGGCGGCGTCGGCATCCCGTACCGGCCCGATCAGCCCGCTCCGGACATCGCCGCCATCGGCCAGGGCGTCCGGGCGGCGTATCTTCGCATCCTGGGGCCGGAAAGCCGGGTGGCCGTCAAGGCGGAACTGGGGCGGTTCATGACGGGACCCTACGGCTGGCTGGTGACCCGGGCGGTGCACGAAAAGAAAATCTACAAGGATTACATCGGCGTGGACGCCTGCGCGGTCAACCTGATGCGGCCGGCCATGTATGGGGCGTACCACCACATCCATGTCTGCGGCAAGCGGGAGGCCCCCTGCGACCATGTGTACGATGTGACGGGGTGCCTGTGCGAGAACAACGACAAATTCGCCATTGACAGGGCCCTGCCCGAGATTGCCGTCGGCGACCTGCTGGTAATTCACGACACGGGGGCCCACGGGTTCTGCATGGGATACCAGTACAACGGCCGGCTGCGGAGCGCGGAGATTCTGTACCTGGGCGGGCACGATTTCCGCATGATCCGCCGGGCAGAAACGCCGGAAGACTATTTTGCCACACTGCTGTAAAAAAACGGATGGAAGTTTTTCCGGAAGAAGAGAGACGCGAGAGCGGACAACGTGATATGATGGCATCGTGAAAAGCGGCTGATTCATTCAGTCGCTTTTTGATTGCGCGGGAAGGGAGGCGCGGAGAAACGGGAAGAAAGAAGAAAGCGGCGTGGGTGATTGCCGAAAAGGACGAGGTGATGGCCTTTTACACCACCGTATTGCGGGGAGAAACGGAGGAGACGGCCGAGGGCGGACCGACCCTGGCCAACCGCATGAAGGCCGCCGAGGGGCTGATGAAGTATTACGCTGCCCAGGACGGCGGGGAAGAGGAAACGCTGGGCAAGCTGGACCGGCTGCTGGGGGAAATGAAACGTGTCGTCGGCCAATGAAACGCAAAACAAGGCAGCCGAAGAAATGCGGCTGTCCCCCAAACAGGCGGAATTTCTGCGGGAGGGGCACCGCCGGTGGAACATGAAGGGCGGGGCCACAAGGTCCGGCAAAACGTATGTGGATTTCCGGTGGGTGATTCCGGAACGCATCCGGGAAAGAATCGGGCTGGAGGGGCTGACGGTGCTCCTGGGCGTTACGCGGATGACGGTGGACCGGAACGTGCTGACCCCCATGCGGGAAATTTACGGCGACCTGGTGGGGCGGATGAACGCGGACGGCAGGGTGCGTTTGTTTGGCGAAGAGTGCTGTGTGCTGGGGGCGGACAAGATGAGCCAGGTGAGCAAGCTGCGGGGCGCGTCGGTGAAGTACTGCTATGGGGACGAGGTGGCCGACTGGGCCCAGCCCGTGTTCGAGCTGCTCAAGAGCCGCCTGGACAAGCCCTATTCCTGCTTTGACGGCACCTTCAATCCCCAGGGGCCCGACCATTGGCTGAAGCGGTTTCTGGACAGCGGCGCGGATATTTTTTACCAGGTTTACGGCATCGACGACAACCCGTTCCTGCCGCCGGCATTCGTGGAAAACCTGAAGAACGAATACCGGGGCACCGCCCTGTACGACCGTTATATCCTGGGGCAATGGGCGGCGGGGGACGGATGCGTTTTCGTAACGAAGCCCGAAACGGAAAGGGATATCCGGCTGCTTTCGGGCGGCATCGCTCACCTGGACGCTGCCTACGGCGGCGGCGACGACACCGCCCTCACCTGCGCCCGCCGGGACGGGGACGTGATTTACCTGTACGGCCGCCTTTGGCACGGCCCCGCCGCCGACCATCTGCGGGAAATTTCCCAGGTGACGCGGGAAATGCGGTGCGCGCCCCTGTACATGGAAACCAACGCGGACAAGGGCTTTCTGGGACGGGAAGTGCAGCGGCTGGGGGACCCGGTACGGCTGTATCATGAGGGGCTCAACAAGACCTTCAAAATCTACACGTACCTGCGCAAGTGGTGGGGCCGCATCCGGATTATCCGGGGCACCGACCCGGATTATATCGCCCAGATCATGGGCTACAACGAACAGGCCGCCCACGACGACGCCCCCGATTCCGCGGCGTGCGCATGCAGGATCCTGGATTTGCGGGGGTAGAAAGGAGAAAGATGTTTACAGAAATCACGTATCAGGACTGGCTGAAGGCCGTCGACCGGAGCGCCATGCTGGAGGAAATCGCGGCGCGGTACAAGCGAAGCGCAGCGTTCCGGGACGCGCTGGAGGCGCTGGATTATTTCCGGGGAGAGAACCGGGCGGTGATGGAAAAAACGGTGCTCAAGGCCCGGACGTACGAGGTGACGGACGGAGACGGGCGGAAAAAGAAGCGGGTGCGCCAGGAGGCCATTGCGGGCACGCGGATCGCGTCCCGGTTCTTTTTCAAATTCGTGACCCAGGAAAACCAGTATCTGCTGGGCAACGGCGTGACGCTGGAAAACGGCGAAACGAAGAAAATGCTGGGCCCGGGCTTTGACCATGCCCTGGAAAAAATGGGGGAATTGGCGCTGATTCAGGGGGTGTGCTGGGGTTACTGGAACGCGGACCATCTGGAAGCGCTGCCCGCCGCCCGGGACGCCCTTTCGGGCTTTACGGCGCTGCCGGACGAAAGGACGGGGAAACCGAGAATCGGGGTGCAGTTTTGGCAGGCGGGGCCAAAGAAGCCCATGTATCTGCGGCTGTTTGAAGAAGACGGGGTGGCCCTGTACCGCCGGGACGAAAACAGGCTGCGGCCCCTGGAGGAAAAGCGGCCGTACCTGATGCGGCAGGCGGTGGACGGCGCGGGGACGCAGACCCTGGAAGGACAAAACTACGGGCGGCTGCCCGTAATCCCCCTCTATGCCAACGGGGATGGGCAAAGCGAGCTGACCCCGGCCGTCAAAAGCAAGATCGACGCCTATGACCGCATTCTGTCCGATTTCGGCGACAACCTGGAGCGCGCCAACGACGTGTACTGGGTGCTGAACAATTTCGGCGGCACCACGGAGGAAATCGCGGAAATGGTGGAGCAGATCAACCGGCTGAAAATCATCGCCAACGTATCCGACGGCACCGGGAACGCGTGCACGGCGGCGCCAGAGGCCATTCAGGTGCCCTATCAGGCGCGGCAGACGGCGCTGGAATTGCTGCGGCGGGCATTGTATCAGGACGCCATGGCCCTGTGCATGGACGAATTGACGGGCGGCAGCCTGACCAACGTGGCCATCCGTGCCGCCATGACCGACCTGAACCTCAAGTGCGACCGGTTTGAATGGCAGGCTTTTTCCTTCGTGCAGGAGGTTCTGCGGCTGCTGGGGGTGGAAAGCGAAAGGATTTCCTTCAACCGGCAGGATATCGTGAACCGGTCGGAAATCGTGGGGGATATTGAAAAAATGCGGCCGGACATCGACCGGCGGACGGCCCTGCGGCTGAACCCGTACCTGAGCCCGGAAGAGGCTGAAAATCTGCTGAAGCAAGCGGAAGAACAAGCGTAAACAGGCGAAAAGGCCTTCTGACAGCCGAAAGAAATCCGGCTGTTTTTTATATAGATACACACGCGGGAAAGGAAACCCGACAAAGAAAAGGAGAACGGAAAAATGGCGTTGACAAGGAAATTTCTGGAGGAAACGGGCCTGAACAAAGAGGTTTTGGAAAAAATCATCCAGGCCCACGGAGAAACGGTGGACGCGCTGAAAAAGGAACGCGACGAATGGAAGCGGCGGGCCGAGGCGGAAGAACAGGCCTCGGGCCGGGCGGAGGTGCAGGCGGCCTTTGACGCGTACAGGGCGCAGGTGGAGAAGGAGCGGCTGGATGGCCGCAAGACCGCCGCGCTGCAGAAGGCGCTGACGGAGGCCGGGGTGGCCCGGGCGGGGTTCCGGGAACTGCTGCTGCGGGGAATCGATCTGGCAAAGGTGGAACTGGACGGAGAAAACTTGAAGAACGCGGAGGCGGTGATCGCCCCGCTGAAGGAAAACTACGCGGATTGCTTTTCGACCCTGCAGACCCAGGGCACCCCGCCCCTTGACCCGCCGGGCGGCGCCATCCGGAAAGCCGATCTCCGGCAAATGTCCGCCCAGGAAATCAACGACAACTGGGAGGAAATTTCCGCCCTTTTGAGCGGCGGAAAGTAAAGGACGCCGCCGGGAAGATTCCCGGCGGGGATGAACGAAAAAGGAAAGGAGAGCATTCCGGCCATGACGGCGCGGAATGCGGAAAAGAAATTTGTCTGTTGCGAGTTTTATTCCCACGGTGTGGAGCGCGAGGCTCCTGAAACACCTGGAAAATACCCACGTATATGACGCGCTGTTTGACAGGCAGCCGAGCAATGATGTGGCGGAATACGGCGAAAAGGTGAAGATCAACGGGCTGAACCCGGTGACCATCACGGACTACACGAAGAACGGGGCCCTGCCCGAGCCGGAGCAGCTGACCACGGAAGCGCAGACCCTGACCATTGACCAGAGCAAGAGCTTCAATTTCTATGTGGACGACGTGGACGCGGCCCAGGCCCGGTCCGAAATGATGGACGCGGCCATGCGCAGCGCTGCCTACGGCCTGGCGGACGCGGAAGATAAGTATCTGGCCAGTGTGCTGAGCGGCGCGGAGGGCGTGATTACCGAAAACCTGGGCTCGGACAGCGCGCCTCTCAGCATCGACAGCGGCAGCGCCTATGACCTGCTGGTGGAAATGAAGGTGGCGCTGGATCAGGCCAACGTGCCTACCGAGGGCCGGTGCGTCATCGTGCCGCCCAGGTTTGCCGGGTGTATGCTGAAGGACAGCCGGTTTGCCGCCGCCTACGGTATGCAGGCCCAGACGGCCCTGGAAAACGGCCGGGTGGGATGCGCGGCCGGGTTCGAAATCCGGGTGAGCAACAACGTGCCCAACACCGCCGGCCAGAAATACAAGGTGATGGCCGGGTACGGCGGCACGGCGGCCCTGGCCGAGCAGATCGTAAAAACGGAGGCCTATCGCCCCGAAAACCGCTTTGCGGACGCGGTGAAGGGCCTGCACGTATACGGCGCGGCGGTGACGCGGCCCGGCACCCTGGCCGTGGCCACGGTGAATTTCGCGGCCAAGGAATAAGGAGGCGGGCGGTATGACAGACGGCATGACCCCGGTAATGCGGCACATCCGGAATTTCTTTGAGCGGGAGCGCATGGACGGAAAATTCACGCTGCAATCCGGCACGCTGGTCCCCATGCCGCCGGCCCCCTATATCGCTGTATCGGGCAGCGCGGGGCACGACGGCGTGTACGCGGCGGACGCCCTGCCCGAAGGGGAAGAGACCTTCACGGGCACGGTGTGGGGGCTGTATCCGCCCAAGGACTTCGTGGCCCTGTGCGAGGAAATTGCGGAGAGCGAAAAACGCGATCCCCAGGACGGCGTATCCGAAGAGCAGTTCGGCATTTACCGCTGCCAATGGACGAAAAAGAGCTGGCAGGAGGCCTATGCCGACCGGCTGGCCCCCTATCGGAGGATGTTTACGGAGGTGGGGGTATGATCCGGGTGCTGGATCAGTATCTGACGCCGGTCTGCCTGCTGAAGCGAACCGCCGTGCCGGACGGATACGGCGGGGAAACAGAAACCTGGCAGGAAGGGGAAACATTCAACGCGGCGTTTTTCCCGGAAGCGTCCGGGGACGCGCGGACGGCGGAGCAGCGGGGACACCGGCGGCTTTTTACCCTGCTGGCACCCCAGACCGTGCACTTTCGGCACAATGACCGCATTCGGCGGCTGGCGGACGGGCTGACGCTGCACATCCTGACGGACGGGGACGACCTGAAGACGCCCCCCGGCAGCAGGCTGAAGCTGTGCCAGGTGCAGGCGGAGGCGATCGAGCCGTGACGGATTTTGCAAAGGCGCTCTGGCTTTTCTGGAGCGGCATTCCGGGGACGGACGGAAAGCCGCTGACCGCCTACGAAACGGGCCGCGTCCCGGACGGCGCGGCGCTTCCCTACATCACGTTTGACATGACCCGCCCCGCGCCCCTTTGCAGGACGGCCCTGGAGGCCAGACTCTGGATGAAAAACGAGGACGCGGGAGTGCGGCGGGCGCTGCTGACGGAGAGCATTGCATCGGCGCTTCCTTATGGCGGCGTGCGGCTGGATACGGACGGCGGCTTCATCATCCTGTACCCGGCGGAAAAGGAATTCCTGGCATGGGAAGAAGACCGGGCGGACCGGGACATCCTGTGCTGCCGGGTGCGGTATGAAGCGAAATATTACGGCCTGTGAAAAGGAGGTAAAATGCGCGGAATGATGACGGGCCTGCGCCCGGAAACCTTTGAAAACCTGCAGCTGGGGGCGGGCGTGCTGATGACCGGTTTTGCCTGGCGGGAGGGGGAAAGCGCGGATGCGCTGCGGGGGCGGCTGGCGGCCTTCCTGAAAGAAGGGAAGGGCTTGCTTGGCACGGCTAAAAGCGGGCGCTTCTCCTGCATTCCCCGGCTGCGGGCCCCGGAAGGGGCTGCGCGGAATCCGTACCGGGGCGGATGGGTGACGGACGGATGGGATATCCGCCTGAGCGCGGTGCTGCTGGAAATCACCCCCGGCCAGTTTGCCCGGGCTCTGGGCTGCGTCCATATGGAGCGATCCGAAGAAGGAATGACCGTGGTGCGGCCATGCCTGGCCCTTTCGGAGGAGGATTATCTGCCGGACCTGTGTTGGGCTGGCGACATGGGAAAAGGCTGCTGCCTGATCCGGATGGAAAATGTGCTCAGTATGGCCGGCGCGGCGCTTGCTTTCGGGAAGCGGGGCGAGGGCGAAATGCCCATGATATTTTCGGCCCACGAAAACGGAACGGGCCAGGACGGGCCTCCGTGCCGGATTGTGTTTTTGAAATGAGGAGGGCAAAATGAAGCTTTCGCAAATGAACACGGAAGAGCTGGCCGACGCCCTGTGCAGCCTGGCGGGCCCTTTTTGCCGGATCGCCCGGGATGAGCGGGTCATCGCCGCCATGGCGGAAACGGAGAAACGGGGAACGACGCGGCTTTTCGGGACGGCGGAAAAGCTGACGCCCCTGCTGCTGCAGGAGCACCGGGAGGACGCGGCGGAGATTCTCGGCGTTCTGACAGGCAAGGAAAAGGAAGAGATCCTGCGCCAGAGCGCCCTGGAAACGCTCCGGGATATCCGGGAGTGCGGGGACGGGGAACTGACGGATTTTTTCTTGTCTGCCGGCAGAATCCGGAAAGCGGGATTCTGTCGGCGCTTTACCGGTACGGCGCGCCCCGGAGAATGGCGCAACTGGCGGCGTTTCTGGCGGCGGAAAAAAGAGAAGCGGCATGGCGGCGGGAGATCGGCGACGGCATAAGAAGGCTGGGCGGAATCGGGCCGGGAACGCGGCCGGAGAAAAATGTCCGGAAAAGAAACGGGCCGGATGACGCGCAGGCGGCGGCCCGGATCCGGGCGGACGTGCTGACCATGCTGGAGGGAGAAAAGGAGAAAGGATGAGAAAAACGGAACCCTTTTTCCAAAGGACCGCCCGGGCGCTGGAAGCGACGATGAACATGGGGCTGGCTTTGGAAAACGAATTGGAAAGAGCGCTCATTCCCCTTGACGGCGGGGAAGAAGCGGCCGATGAACCCTGGGAGGACACGGCGGAAATGCCGCAGGAGCGGACGCAGGAGAAGGATCTTTCCGAAGCGGTGACCGACGCGGTGCGGTCGGGCATCCGGGAGGCGGCGCTGCAGGTGGACACGGAAGCCCTGAGCCGGGCGCTGCTGGAGCCCATCAGCCGGGGGCTGGCCCGGCAGGCGTATGCCCGGAGGTATGGCCTGTGATTACCCGCTGCATGTGCGCCCTGAACGGCCAGGGGCTGCAGGATATCGACCCCACGATTATCGTGACGGATATTCAGGAGAGTGTGCCTCTTTCCGCCTTTTCCACGGCGGCCAACGTAAGGCGGGACGGCACGCGGCTGCTGCGGACGCGGCGGCAGAGCCTTTCGGTGCGCATTACTTTTGAAATTCACGAATACGACCCGGCCCGGCGGAAAGCCGTGGCCGTGCGGGTCTGCGATTGGGCCCGGGAGGGCTTTCTGACCGTCGGGGACAGGCCGGGGCAAAGGCTGTATGCCGTATGCGATTCCCTGCCGGTCATCCCCTCCGCCCTCCGGTGGACCGACCGGCTGACCGTGGAGTTTACCGCCTTTGCCCTGCCTTACTGGCAGGATGTATCGCCCGCCCGGGCCGCTTTTCAGGGAACGGCAGGCAAGACCGTCCTGATTCCCGGCGGCACGGCGCCCTGCTTTCTGGAAGCGGAAATTGAAGCCGAGGGGCCGGTGAACGGCCTGACGGTGGCCGTGAACGGCAGCATGTTCCGCTTTACGGGGCTGGCGCTGCAAAGAGGCGAAAAGCTGGAAATCGGCTATGAAGATAAAACGCAAAGGCAGTTTATGAGGATTGGCGGTCGGTCGGTCCTCATGTGCCGCGCGGCGGATTCGGCGGACGATCTGACGCTGCTGCCCCGGACGCGGAACGAAATCGCCGTGACAGCGGACGGCCCGGTGAACGCCCGGTTCTTCGGGAGGGGGCTGTACCGATGACGGAAATTCGTTTGCCTGCCTTGCTGGACGAAGAAATGCACGAGCGGGCCCGGCTGCATCCGGTGGAAGCGCGGGCACAGATGCGGCTGAACGCCCTGTCCACGGCGGAGCTGACGCTGGATGAGGAAGACGCGCAAATCCGGGTTCGGGACATGGCGGCGCTGTACGGTCCCCAGGGCCCTCTTGGAATTTTCCGGGTGAGCGCGTTGCGGGCGGCGGGCGACGGGCTGCGGCTGGCGGAAATGGAGCACGGCCTGTGTACCCTGGAGGACGACGTGACGCCCCCGGGTACGGTGCTGCAGGGCCCCATTGGGGACGTGGCGGCGACGCTGCTGCAATGGCAGAGCAGGCCCATGTGGAAGCTGGGGACCGTGGAATCAGGCATGATCCTGGCGGAAACCGAGGCGGACGGGGCCAACCTGCTGGAAACGCTGCTGGCCGTTCTGGCCATTGACGAAAGCCTCATGATCGAAACGGATCAGCGGGCGCTGCCCTGGGTGCTGCACCTGAAGAAAATGCCGCAAGGAACAGACTGCGAATGCCGCCTGAACCGGAATCTGGACGGCGTGACCGTCACCTTGGACGGAAGCGAACTGTGCACCCGCCTGACCGCCGTGCTGCCGGACGGCACATCCGTGACCCGGGACGGGGATACCATCGGCGCCTGGGGCGTGGTGCACCGGGCCATGACCTTGGATGAAAACCAGGATCCGGAAACGGAAATTCCCAAATACCTGGAGGAACACAAAAACCCCGGCGTATCGGTGGAACTGGAGGCCGTGGCGCTGGCCGCCCTGACGGGGGAACCCCTCGATAAATTTTCCCTGGGCGGGCTGTGCCGCGTGGCGCTTCCGGACTGGAACGCGGTAATTTCCGAACGCGTGATCACGATGGCGTACGACGACCTGTTCGGGGAGCCGGGCAGGGTGAAGCTGACGCTGTGCAGCCAGACCCTGGACGCTTCCACCCTGCTGGCCCGGCTGCGGGCGGAGCAGCGCCGGTCGGGAAAAAGGATGTTCCGGTTTATCCGCGAAACGAAAAACGGCGTCGAGATTCTGGCGGAGGAAATCCTGCTGCGGGCCACCAAAACCGAGGTGGCCGAGCTGAACGGCGTGCTGACGGACAAAATCAGCGAGGTATCCGTGGAACTGGACGGGGCCAAAGCACAGCTTCGCCTGAAAGCCAGCCAGGAATATGTGGATCAGCGGCTTTCGGCCACGGAACTGCTGCTGGACGGGGCCAATGCCCGCATCGACGCCAACGCCCTGCGCATCGACGAAGCGAACAAGCAGATTTCGGCGGCCAGCCTGGCCATCGACGGGGCGAATGCCCGGATCGACGCGGAAGCAAAACGAATCGACGAGGCGAACGGCACAGTTACCGCGGTCTCCCAAACCCTGGACGCGGTGAAGGGCGAAATTTCCCAGAAGGTCAGCAAGGACGGGCTGATTTCGGAAATCAACCAGAGCGCGGAAAAAATCCGCATCAGCGCCAGCAGAATCGACCTGGACGGGTACGTAACGGCCAAGGCCCTGGAAGCGGATATCGCAAATTTCAAACGCGAATATGCCGGGCAGTTCACCACCTCGCACCTGTTTGCCGAGGACGGGCACTTCGCAACCCTCAACGTGAGCGGGACGCTGACCGCCGATGTGATCATGGGCGGCAGCAACGTGAACCTGTCCATTCACTACCACGAATTCACCGTGGATGGAGGCACCGTCACGATAGGAGGGCCGTCGGCAACACCAGGTTCTTTTAATATTGCCGATACGAAGTTCTACAAGGACGGCGTATCGGCAGCAGCGAGGGCGGTTAAAGTAAGCGAATGGGAAAACGAATATTACCCGGATGACAAAAACGTCCATATAACGGCGACGCTGAGCACCGGCGTGGTGCAGGAATACGACCTGGGTGTGGCGGGCGTGTACAATGACGGCGCAAAGAGCGTTTATTTCGAGAAATTTGAGTGGACCTATCCCGCGCCCAATACCGCCATGCTTACCATCACCCTTTCCAACGGCAAAAAGACCAGCCGGAGTACAACGATCAAATAACCGGCCCGGAGGATGCGGCCTCTGCCGCTTTACAGAAAAAGGCGGCCGTGCTATACTGGCAGCGAAAGACGGATTCGGGAGGGAATGGCGCTATGCGGCAGTTTGAGGGTTACAGACGGGGCGTGAACCTGGGCGGCTGGCTTTCCCAGTGTGTGGGCACGGACGACAAGGATTTCCGTACCTTCATTACGGAAGAGGATATCCGGAAAATCGCGTCCTGGGGGCTGGACCATGTGCGGCTGCCCGTGGACTGCGATATCGTGTTTTCCGGGCCGTCGGGGGAGCCGGGGCCCCGGATGCGGTGGATTGACGAATGCATCGGCTGGTGCGAAAAGAACGGGCTGAACCTGATTCTGGATCTGCACAAGACCTTCGGGTTCATGTTCGATCCCCATGTGGTCAGCGATCCGGCCGCCTTTTTCCGGGACGAAGGGCTGCAGGCGGCCTTCCTGTCCCTGTGGCGCACGCTGGCCCGGCGGTACGGAAAAATGCACGGTCATGTGGCCTTTGAACTGCTCAATGAAGTGACGAACACGGAATTTGCCCTTCCCTGGAACGGCATTGCCCGCCGGGCCATCGCCGCCATCCGGGAGACTGCGCCCCAAACGTATATCCTGGTGGGCGGCGTGCACAACAACAGTGTGGGCGGCGTGCTCCGGCTGGACCCGCCCGCGGACAAACGGATCGTGTACAATTTTCATTGTTATGATCCGCTGCTCTTCACCCATCAGCGGGCCCCGTGGATCGATCAGATGCCCCGGGACCTGACGCTGCATTATCCCGATACGTACGGGGCTTACCGCGCTGCCGCGCAAAAGGCGGGAATGCGGTTCCGGAAGGACGAGGAAGCGGCCGATGAAAAAATGCTCTCCGCCGGGGACTTTGAGGGGATGTTCCGTCCCGCCGTCGAATATGCCGAAAAATACGACGTGCCCCTGTACTGCGGGGAATACGGCGTGATCGACCGGGCGGCCCCGGAAGACACACTCAATTGGTTCCGGGACATCCACGCGGCATTTGAAAAATACGGCATCGGCCGCGCCGCCTGGACGTACAGGCAGCGGGATTTCGGCATCGACGGTTCCCATTACGACGGCATCCGGGAAGAACTGATCCGCTGCCTGTAAACATATTCGATGCAAGAACGCTATGCGTTCTTGCATCGGCTACATCATTTTCGTTTCGCCCCGCGCTACTCCACTTTGTGGAAGCGCGGGCATCGGGCGGCAATTCAAGAATTGCACGCCCTCGGTCGCCCTGACGGGCGACGCTCAGTTCGCTACGCTCACGGCCGGAAAATGATATAGGTAGGAGTCATTCTGACTCCTCCTCGAACCGGGGGACCCGGTTCTGCGGATTACATATGAAAGGGCTGCGGCCCCTTCATACATCCCCAGAGATATGATGTTACTTTTTTGAGGCTCATTGTAAAATGAAGTTGCAATAGAGAGAGGAGTGAAGAAAAGAATCCATCGTGATGGATCTGTGGTAGAAT
>CANQKI010000068.1 GCA_947624355.1 uncultured Clostridia bacterium
CGGCGGATCATTTCCCGGTCGTTGGCGGTGCGGTGGCTGCGGCCCAGGCAGCACAGGTGCACGGCCTCCAGCAGGTTCGTTTTCCCCGCCCCGTTCTGGCCCACCAGCACCGTCACCCCCTCGGGCGGCGACAGGAGCACCTGCCCGTATCCCCGGAAATCCCGCAGCCGCAGTCCGGTGATGCGCACGGCTTTTCACCTCTTTTCGGATAGGTTTTTGCTAAGATTAATATGCCGCAAAACCCGCGGCCTGTCAATCGGCCCCGGCGGCCTCCCGGGCGATATTGTGAATCCACACGCCCTTTTTCACCATCCATGCCCCGAAGCAGCACTTGAAGAAATTGACGCACTGGTTGATCAGGAAAATAACCGAAATCGGCACGTCCGTCCCGTGCACCAGGAAGTACACCAATGGGATGTTCACGACCCAGATGGGCACGCAGTCAAACAGGAAGGTCATCACCGTCTTGCCCCCGGAGCGCAAGGTGAAATAGCAGCAGTGGACAAAGGCCAGGAAAGGCATGGTGGCCGCCAGAATGAGCATGAACACGGTGGCCAGGCGCCGCACGTCGTCGGTTGTATTGTAAATTTTCGGGATAAAGGGCGACGCGGCGGCCAGCAGCGCGCCCATAACCAGGCTCAGGGCCAGACCGAAGCAGATGAGCCGCCAGGCCGTTTTTTTCGCGCCTTCCACGTCGTCCGCGCCCAGCACCTGGCCCACCATAATGGCCACCGCGTTGCCCATGGCCAGCACGGCGGTGTTGAACAGGTTATTGACCGTGCTGGAAATATTGTTGGCGGCCACTACCGTGAGCCCGCGGACGGAGTACAGCTGGGCCAGATAGCTCATGCCCACGCTCCACAGGGTTTCGTTCAGCAGCAGCGGCAGCCCCCGCACCACAATGCGCTTTACAAGACCCCCCGGCACCTTCCACGTTCTGTACACCCCTTGCAGGTAGAAATAGCGGATTTTGTTCCGGTGCGATGCGAACACGATGATGCCCAGCTCCACAAACCGGGAAATCACCGTGGCGACGGCCGCGCCGGTCACTCCCAGCCGGGGCGCGCCGAAATGGCCGAAAATCAGGATATAATTGAAAATCACGTTGGTGATGACCGCCGCCACGCCCGAGACCATGGGCAGCATGGTTTCCCCGGCCTCCCGCAGGGTGGAAGAATAAGCATTGGACAGGGAGAAGGGCAGCAGCCCCACCAGCATGACGGCCAGGTATTCCCTGCCCGCGTCCAGCGTCAGGGCCACCATTTCGGGCCTGTCCGCGTCGTTGAGGAACAGGGAAATGAGCGGCGTATCAAAGAACAGGAACACCGCGCCCAGCGCCAGGAAAATCCCCGCGCCCACGTAAAGCTTGAACCGCATGGCGGCCCGCATGTTTTCGTAATCCCTGGCCCCGTAAAACTGCGCGCCGTAAATGCTGGCGCCCGATGTGCCGCCGAAAATGCAGATGTTGTAAATGAAGATCAACTGATTGGCGATGGCCACGCCGCTCATTTGTTCGGTGCCCAATTGGCCCACCATCACGTTGTCCAGCAGGCTGACAAAGGAGGTGACCGTGTTCTGAATGACGATAGGAATCAGGATGGCGAACACCGTTTTGTAAAAGGCTTTGTCGCCAATCATGTAGGGAATCAGTCGTTTCCGTCCGGGCAGGCTCATAATTTCCTCCGAATTTTGCAGAATACCCATCAATTTTAACATATTCCCGCCGTCTGTCAATTGATTTTGCCTTGCGGTTTTGGAAAAAGAAGCATATACTTAGGACGGTACCCGAGAAAAGGAAAGGATGAGGAAACCATGAAGATCGCCATCGCCTGCGACCCGGCCGGGGAAGTGCTCAAAGGGCCTATTGAAGAGCTGCTCCGGGAAAAGGGCATTGAATATGAGGACCTGGGCATCCGCGAGGGGGACCCACGGGATTATCCCGTTTTCGCCGTGCGCGCGGCGAAGAAAGTATTGTCCGAGGAGTGCCGTTTCGGCATTATCCTGTGCGGTACGGGGGTGGGCATTTCCATTGCGGCCAATAAAATGAAGGGCGTCCGCTGCTGCTGCTGCTCGGACTGCTACAGCGCCAAAATGAGCCGCGCCCACAACGACGCCAACATGCTGGCCTTGGGGGGCCGCGTCATTGCCCCCGAGCGGGCGAAGCTCATCGTGGAAACCTTCCTGGCGGGCGAATTCGAGGGCGGCCGCCATCAGCGGCGCATCGATATGTTCAAGGTGATTGAAGAAGGCGGCGAACTGGAATAATGCCCGAAAAAACCAATGTTATGCGCACCCTGGACCGGCTGCATGTGCCCTATGCCGAGCACTGCTACCTGGACACCGGCGCGATTTCCGGAACGGACGTGGCCGCCGCTCTGGGCGAGGACCCCGCCCGGGTGTTCAAAACCCTGGTCACTGTGGGCAAAAGCAAGAAATATTACGTGTTCATGATCCCCGTGGCCGAGGAGCTGAACCTCAAAAAGGCCGCGGCCGCCGCCGGGGAAAAAGCCGTGGAAATGATTAAGGCCAAGGAACTGCTGCCCCTCACCGGCTACGTCCACGGCGGCTGCTCGCCCATCGGCATGAAAAAGCCCTTCCGCACCTTTATCCACACAACCGCCGGGACCTTCGACCGGATCTTCTTCAGCGCGGGCAAGATCGGCTATCAGGTGGAATGCCCCCTGGATGGCCTGCGCAAGGCCGTGCCCGTGGAAAGCGCCGATCTGGTGTGACGTCTTGAGGGCCCCCCGGGGGCTTCTTCAGCCCCCGGACCCCCGAACCAGGGTACTGAGTACCCTGGACCCGCGGCTGCGGAACGTTGTTGGCGATTGCTTCAAAGGTGTGTGCCGCTGGTGCTGTTTTGGGTGTCGTGATAAGGCGCCGGGGCAGCACGAAAGCCAAAAGCCCGACCGAGATGCGTGCAAGCACGCCCTTCGGCCAGGCTTTTTTCTTTCTCCGGAGGGCAAGCCCTCCGGGCGGCGGCCTATGGCCGCCCTGCCCCGGCGTGGGGTTGCGATAAAGTATCTTGTCGCGTGCAAAGCATCGTTGAGAAGCGTAACTTGTTTCCTACTACGCTTGCAAATCGTTTCGCTGATTCCGATACAAGCGGCAATAAAGCAGTTTGCCGTGTACGAAACATGGGTAACGTTTCAGTTACGCAATACGAGAGCCATGAAGAACACCCGCGCAGGCCCAGGGCACGGCGGCGGTTCGCCGCCCGCCCGGATACGCTTGCGTATCCGGGAAAAAGGCAGGATAAACCGTGTGGGGAAGCTTGCTTTCCCGATAGGTTTTCCTGCCTTTTCATTGTGCCCTGGGGCCGTCAAATTATCGCGCACCCAACGCTACAGCGGCACACAAGTTTGAAGTAATCATCAACTCTGTTCCGCAGGTGTGGGGTCCAGGGGGATCATCCCCCTGGCGGGTGGGTCCGGGAGGCGCGCAGCCTCCCGGGGGCCCCAAAAATGTTTCACATGAAACATTCAGTTTTTCTTCCACAGGCTGGGCATGAACAGCACCAGGATGGGGTAAACCTCCAGGCGGCCGGCCAGCATAAGGAAGGAGAGCAGCAGCTTGGTCGGCGCGGGGAAGAAGGCGAAGTTTTCCACCGGTCCCACCGCGCCGAAGCCCGGGCCCACGTTGGCGAGGCAGGTGAGGGCGGCGGTGAAGGAAGCGGTCAGGTCGGTGCCCGCGACGGAGACCAGGAAACCGCCCAGCAGGGCGAGGCAGACGTACAGGAAGGAATAAACGCCCAGCTGGGCCAGGGTATCCTCCTGGACGGACTTGCCCTCGAACCGGATGACGGATACCTTGCGGGGGGTCAAGGTGCGCTGGATCTCGCGGAAGGAGGCCTTGGTGAGCAGCACGGCGCGGCTGACCTTGAACCCGCCGGCGGTGGAGCCCGCGCAGGCGCCGACGCACATAAGCACGATCAGGATGCTCTTGGCCAGGCCGGGCCACAGATCGAAATTCGTGGTGGAAAAGCCGGTGGTGGAAATGACGGACGCGGACTGGAAGAAGGCCTGGCGCAGGGCGGTCCAAAAGCCCGTGCCGGCGGGGACCAGCGTGGCCGTAATGCCCAGGGTGGCCAGGGCCACCAGGGACAGGTACACCCACAGCTCCTCGCTCCTGACGGCCACGCCCCATTCCCGGCGCACCAGATGGAAATACACCGCGAAATTGACGCCGAACAGGGTCATGAACACGCCGATAATCCATTCAATGGCCGGGCTCTGAAAGGCGGCGATGCTGGCGTTATAATTGGAAAAGCCGCCCGTGCCCGCCGTGCCGAAGGTATGGATGAGGGCGTCATAGCCGTTCATGCCGGCCAGCATGAGGCACACGAACTCCAGCAGGGAAAGGAGCAGGTACAGGCCGTAGAGCACTTTCGCGCTGTCGCTCATGCGGGGCAGCAGCTTGGAGAAGGTGGGCCCGGGGCTTTCCGCCTTGGCCAGGAGCGACGTGCGGCCGGACAGCCGGGGCAGCAGCGCCACGGTGAGCACCAGCACGCCCATGCCGCCGATCCAGTGGGTAAAGCTGCGCCAGAAAAGAATGCCCCGGGGCAGGGCCTCGATATCGGTCAGGATGGTGGAACCGGTGGTGGTGAACCCGCTGACGGTTTCAAAATACGCGTCCACCAGGCCGGGAATCGCCCCGGAAAAGAAGGCGGGCAGCGCGCCAAAAAAGGAAAGCACCGCCCAGCTCAGGCCCGCCACCGCCATGCCGTCCCGGGCGTTCAGGTCGGACCGCCGGGGCTTTAACAGAAAGGCGGGCAGCGCGCCGATGCCGGCGGTAATCCCCATGGTCAGGACAAAGGCCAGGGCGTCCCCCTGGCCGTAAATCAGCGACACGGCCAGGGACGGCAGCATCAGCACCGCTTCCAGCATCATCAGCCGCCCCAGCAGACGAAACACAAGCTTGTAATTCAAAGCAGCAATGTCCTTTCAGATCATTTGACCTTCAGTACTTCATTGAGGGAGCTCACGCCCGTGCGCCGGCTGAGGATCACCACATGGTCCCCGGCCTCGATGGTATCGTTGCCGAAAGGCACGCGCACCTGGCCCTCCCGCACGATGACGGCCACCAGGCAGTCCGGCGCGGAAAGGTCCTTCATGGGCACATGGATGTAGGGTTCATCCACCCCCGCAATGAATTCCAGAGCCTCCACCCGGCCCTCCATCAGCCGGTACATCCGTTCCACGGAGGCGGAAGAGCGGCTGGCCCGGGAGCGCACGGTGCGCAAAATCACGTTGCAGGCCACATCCTTGGTGGAAATAATGGTGTTCAACCCGATATTATGCATAATGGCGGAATAATTGTCCCGGCTGGACTTGACGATCACTTTTTTGACGCCCCGCTGCACGGCGTAGAACCCGGCCATCATGTTTTCCTCGTCCCGGTCGGACAGGGTAATGAACGCGTTCACATCGGCCAGGCCCTCGGATTCCAGCAGCTCCTGGTCCGTGCCGTCTCCTTCGATGATGTTGGCCTCGGGCAAGGTTTCGGACAGGCGCCGCGCCTTCTGCGGGTTCACCTCGATAATGGACACCTTGATGTGCATGGCAATGAGCATCTGCGCCAGGTAAAAGGCGATGCGGCTGCCCCCCATGATCATGACGGAGCGCACCGTGGCCATGCCCTTGCCGATATAATTGAAGAAATTCGTAATGGTGTTTACGTCAGACACCACATGCACCTGGTCCCCGGGCTCGATGATAAAATCGCCCTTGGGGATAATGGCCTCGTCCCCCCGCTCCACGCCGCAGATCAGCACCTGCGGCATGTTCTTGTTCTTCTTATTGATGTCTTTCAGGGGCAGGCCCACCATCTGGTCCCCTTCCGCGGCGCGGAAATCCACCATCTCCACCCGGCCCCGGGCGAAGGTTTCCAGGCTGCCCGCAAAGGGGAAACGCAGCATGCGGCTGATTTCCCGGGCGGTGGAACGCTCCGGGTTAATGACGTAATCGATGTCCAGCTCCTTTTGCAGGAAGGGCAGGCTTTCCAGGTACTCCGGGTCGCGGATGCGGGCGATGGCGTACTGGGCCCCCAGCTTCTTGGCGGTGAGGCAGGAAAGCATGTTGATTTCGTCCCAGGTGGTGGCGGCGATGACGATGTCGGCGTACTGCGCGCCGGCCTCCTTGAGGGCCTCGCTGCTGACGCCGCTGCCCTTGATGAACATGGCGTCCAGGGTGTCCATGCCCTTTTGCAGCACGGCGTCGTTCCGGTCCACAATGGTCACGTCGTGCTTTTCGTTGACCAGGTTCTGGGCCAGGGAAAGGCCCAGCTTGCCCCCGCCGATAATGACAATGCGCATAAGCGCCTCCTGACGTTTCTTTTCCGGAAACGGTATGCCGGTTTATAGACATACCTCGTTTATTATAGCAGGAACGGCGCAATTTGCAAGAGTAATCTTCACTGTTTCCGCTTGCTATCCGAAAACAAATGTGCTATGCTGTGGATTGAAGAAAAGCGGAAAATAAAGGGGTGGAACGATATGCTGTACGCATCCGTCGCCGGGCTGGCGAAACGGTTAAAGGAAAATATCGGCCGGGTGATCGTGGGGGAAGACCGCCAGATCGAGCTTCTGCTGACGGCGCTGCTGGCGGAGGGGCATGTGCTGCTGGAGGACGTGCCGGGCACGGGCAAAACGACGCTGGCAAAGGCCCTGGCCCGGTCGCTGGACTGCGGCTTTTCCCGGGTGCAGTTCACCCCCGACCTGCTGCCCGCCGATATTACGGGCATGCGGGTGTATCATCAAAAAGAGGAAAGCTTCAGCTTCGTCCGGGGCCCGGCGTTCACCAATATCCTCTTGGCGGACGAAATCAACCGCGCCACCCCCCGCACCCAGGCCGCCCTGCTGGAATGCATGGAGGAGCGGCAGATCACCGAAGGCGGCGTCACCTATCCCCTTTCGTCGCCCTTTTTCGTCATTGCTACCCAGAACCCCGTGGAGACCCAGGGCACCTTTCCCCTGCCCGAAGCGCAGCTGGACCGCTTCCTCATGCGTCTGCCCATGCAGCCCCCGGAAGGGGACGCCGCCCTGGCCATGATGCGGCGTTTTCTGCGGGACAGGCCGCTTGAATCCCTTTCCCCTGTGGCGGAGGGCCGGGAGGCCGTGGAGGCCGCCGCCGTCTGCCGGGAGTGCCGGGTGGATGAGGACGTGATGCGCTACATGATCGCCCTGTGCGAGGCTGCCCGGAACGGCGACCGGGTGCGCCTGGGTCCCTCCCCCCGGGCGCTGCTGGCCCTCATGCGGGCCTGCCAGGCCTGGGCCGCCATTCATGGGCGGGATTACGTGATTCCGGACGACGTGAAGGCCCTGGCCGTGCCCGTGCTGGCCCACCGGATTATCATGCGGGGCCTGGGCGGTCCGGGGGACGCCGCCGCCTTTGTGGCGGAGCTGCTGGAACGCGTGGCCGTGCCCACCGAGGCCCTTTCGTGAACGCGCTGGCAGTGCTGGCCGTTGTGGGGGCGCTGGCAGTGGCGTTCGGCCTGGCCATCAAATCCTTTGCTCTCCGGGGGCTCACCTGCACCCGGGCCTTTTCCCGGCCCGCCTTTTTTGCGGGGGAGGAAGGGGAAATGATCGAAGTCGTCCGCAACGACCGGCCCATGCTCGTCCCCTGGCTGCGGGTGGAAAGCCGCATTTCCCCCCACCTGCGCCTGGGGCGGCAGGAAAACCTGGATGTGTCCGGCGACCGGTATTACTGCAGCCTGTTCACCCTGATGCCCTATCAGCAGGTGCGGCGGCGGCACCGGGTGGGCTTTCTGCACCGGGGGGAATTTGACCTGGGCAATGTGGCCCTTACTGCCGGGGATATCCTGGGCGTCGTGCAGGCCAGCCGGGAGCAGCAGATGAAGGTGCCCGTGCTGGTTTACCCCCGGCTGCTGGATGAAGCGGAAATCCCCGCGCCCCTTACCCGCATGATGGAGGAAACCGTGCGCCGCCGCCTGCTGCTGACCGATCCGTTCCTCGTCCGCGGCATCCGCCCCTATCAGCCCGGCGACCCGGTGCGGGATATTCACTGGCCCGCCACCGCCCGCATGGGCGAAGCCATGGTGCGCCTGCATGACCCCACCGGCCAATTGCGCCTGATGGTGCTCTTCAACGGGGAATATCGGGCCGGGCAATGGAGCGAGCGGCTGTCCGAGCCGGAGGAGGAAGCTGTGGAATGGGTCATTTCCCTGGCGGCCACGCTGTGCATCCGGGGCCTGCGCGCCGGGCTGCCCGTGGGCTTTGCCGCCAATATGGCCCTGGGGGAAAAGAAGGAATCCGCCGTGCTGCTCCCCGATACCGGCCCCGCCCGGGAGGAGGAGCTGCTTTCCGCCCTGGCCCGGCTGCGCCTTCTGCGCACCCTTTCCTTTTCCACGCTGCTGGAAACCCTTTCCGGGCTGCAGGATTTCGATATGCTGGTCCTTTCCCGGTTTGACAGCGACGCCATCGAAGCGGCTCTGGCCCCCCTCCGGCAGCGCAACCGGGTGCGGCTTTTCATTCTGGATGAGGAGGCAGGCGCATGAAAAAAATCGGTATGGCCGGCCTTCGGAAAATCCAGCTTCCCCTGCTCATCGCTTTTTCCACCGTGCCCCTTCCCCTCGCGGTCGCTTCGTTTTACGTGCAGCGCCCGTGGCTGTGCGTCGGCGCGGTGATCGCCGCGTATGTGTTGCCGGCAATTTTGTGCCTGTTTCTTCCCGGCAGGGTGCGTCTCTTTTCCGGCCTGGCCGGGGCAGCGGTCATTCTGCTGGCGGGAGCGCTTGCATTGCCGATAAGGGAACATGTGTTCTTATTTGTCCTTCCCGTCGTGTATGCCCTGCTGCTTTTGGCCGGCCTGCCCATGGCGGCCTGGCCGCAGGAGCGGGAAATGCCCGGCCTGTGGCTTGCGGTGGGCGTGGTTTTGTACGGGGCGGCGCAGGTATTGATCAGCGCGGGCCGGAAGGCGGGCACGTTTCCGGGGCTGGTGCGGGCCGCGCCCGGGCTGCCCGTATGCCTGGCGGTCTTTCTGCTGCTGGCGCTCCTGGGCCTGAACCGGGGCGGGATGCAGGACGCGGGCATGGGCCGCCATGCCGTGCCCCGGATGATGCGCGTCAAGAATGCCATTCTGACCGTGGCGTTCCTGGCCCTGGCGCTTGGCATTGCCTGCATTCCCGGGGTGGTGCGCGCCCTGGGAAGCCTGTGGCATGCCCTGACCCGCGTCATCGGCCGGTTCGTGGGCTGGCTCCTGACGCTCCTGCCCGAAACCCCCGTGCAGGGCGACGGCGGCGCGGGCGGGGGCATGCCCGAGCTGGGCAGCCTGGGCGAAGCGGCCCCGCCGTCCCCCATTCTGCTGATTCTGGAACGCGTGGTCATGGTGCTGGCCCTCGTTGCCCTGGCCGTGGGCGCGCTTTTTGCCGTGAAATTCCTCATTGGCCGCTTCCGGCGGCTGGTCCGCTTTCTCCAGGCCCGGCTCCGGCAGTTCGCCGCCGCTGCGGGCGAGGATTATGTGGACGAAGTGACCGATACCCGGGACGACGCCGAGCTGCATAACCTCCCCATTCTGGGCCGCCTGCGCCTGAACCTGGGCGACGGCCGCCGTCTGACCCCCGGTCAGCGCATCCGCCGCCGGTACCTGCGCCTGCGCCTGCGCCACGACGATTGGCTTTCCTCCCGCACCGCCCGGGAAACCCTGCCTCCCGCCGCGGCCCCGCTCTATGAACGCGCCCGCTACAGCGGCCGGGATGTTTCCGAGCAGGACGCCCTGGATTTTGAACGGGAAACCAGGAAGATGTAAGTTCTTCAGGGAACCCCCGGGGGCTTCTTCAACCCCCGGCCCTTCTTGGGGCCTCCGCGGCCCCAGTTCCTCAATTCGGCATAGTCGTGCGGCCACGCTGCCGCTCGCCGCGCTCCTTGCCTCATTGGTACCTGCGCCCATCAAACGCGCAAGCGCGTTCGCTGGGTACAGCCCCTGCGGAGGCTGCGCCTGTCCTCGTGGCTTAGTCGGGCCAAAGGCCCTCCCTTGGCCTTCTCCCGCCTTTATCCGCCACAGGCGGCGGCGGGATACGGCCCCCCGCGCCAGGGGGATGATCCCCTTGGACCCCGCATTTGCGGAACTATATTGACTTTACTTAAAACAATGTGCCGCTGGAGCTGTTTTGGGTGTCGCATAGAGACGCCGGGGCAGCACGAAAAACAGAAAAAGCCCATCGGATAAAGAACAAGCTCTCCTTTTTATCGCGGTTCCCGTCCATCGTTCCCTGTATCGTCCGATCAGGTGAATCAGCGTTTCTCTCTTTTCGTTCCGGCTTTCCAGTCCCGGGATGACACTAGCCTCCAGCTTTTTCCTGTCTTGTCATCCGGAATCGCTTTTCTGTACAGGCGGCGCAGGTCATTCCCGATTCATGGCGTCGTTTCCCCATGACGATCGGCCGGCGTCATCTGGGCCATTCCAAAGACATCTCATATTATTCCTTTTAGAAAAGTCTGTTCATGGATCCTTAATCGGATTCTGTCAAACACAGTGATCTTTTCTGTTCCAAATACATATACAGAAACGGCGGATTCGCGGTTTGCGTCTATCGCGTCAGGGATTCACGTTATAGAAGGATCAACAAAAAAATCTCAGTCGGATGGCTGAGATTTTTAATGAAGGATCCTTTTGCATATGGATCGACCGGACAGGATCGGCGCTATGGAGGATGCGGCGCATCCTTCAGCCGGGATGTAATATATTGCCTTGGGCCGTAGCTATTTAAGGCTCGATGATAACTTTGATCGAAGCGTCGCTCATTTGCATCATGATCGCTTCGTGCAGCTTCTCCAGCGGATAGGAATGGGTGATGATTTCATCAAAACGGATCTTTCCGGCGCTGATTAACGCAGCGGCGTTGGAATGGGTATCGGGATTGATCATGGATCCGGTTATGGTCAGCTCCTTCTTATAAACATCCATCAAGGAAAGCGGATGGGTCGCACCTGGAACGGGAACGCTGAACAGAAGAACGTTCGTTCCTCTGCCGGCGGTTTCAAAGGCCTGACGGACAGCTGCGGTATTTCCCACGCATTCTATAATCACGTCCGGCTCCAGGCCATCCAGCCCGTTCAGAACGACATCATGCAGGGATTCATGAATGGGATCAACGGCCAGATTTGCCCCCAGCTTCAGGGCGATCTCCCGACGCAGCGCTACCGGCTCACTGACGATGATCCGGGAGGCGCCCTGCAGCTTTGCCAATTGAAGCATCAGCAGCCCGATCGCGCCGCAGCCGATGATCAGCACCGTATCACCGGGAACGATATGCGCCCGATCGATGCCGTGAAGGCAGCAGGCCAGCGGCTCGGTCATCGCGCCATAACGCAGAGGGATATCGGGAGCCAAAAGGAAACATTGATTCTGCGGCACGGCACAGTACTGAGCAAAACCGCCGTTTCTGTTTACACCAATGGCAAACAGATTGGCGCAGAGCTGTTTTTTTCCTTTCCTGCAATAAGGGCATGCGCCGCAATAGATGTTCGGATCGACGGTCACATGATCGCCCGGCTTGAAGCGGCTGACCTCCGGACCGACTGCTTCAATGACGCCGGAAAATTCGTGTCCCAGCACAACGGGAGGATGCACATCCACCGAACCCTGATCTCCATGGAAGATATGGACGTCCGTTCCGCAAATTCCGCAGGCAGCAACACGGATCAGCACTTCTTGGGCTCCAATGGACGGGATCTCTTCATCCCGTATCCGGAACTGCCCGTTTCCCATAAAATAATTGCTTTTCATGTTCTGTCTCCTTTTCTGATAAATATTTCAAAAATCGAGAACAATGTGAGGAAAAGCTTCGACCGGGATTCATCAAATGCGGGACGGCGGGGAAAATAATAACCGGACGCAATCACGACTCTTTGACTGTGAAAGGCGTGAAAACGAGTTTGTCGACCTTTTTCCCTTCGATCCGTTGGATGATTTTTTCCGCGCAGGCCTGCGCAAGGGCAGCCTCATCCTGCAGCACGTACGTCACAGGACGGCATTCGGGAAAACGGACGTTGGTAGGATCAAACTGAGCGATTTCAATATGCCGCCCCGTATTTTCTGCGATCTTTCGCGCTGCCAGAATCAACATCTGGCCGATACCTTCTGACAACGCGATTACCCCGGTCACCTGCTGATTCTCGGTCAGGTAATTCTCGGCGGCCTCCATAGCTTGCGGATAATAATCATTCGGGATACTCATAGTGGAATCACCGGGCAGAATCAGATGATTGGCATTGACATGCCCGCGATTACGCAGATAGCTTTCTGTATAGCCTTCAATCCGCTGGGAGATGCTGGTCATTCTGGCTGCCTGATCGCAATAGGCAAGCACCAGCTCTTTGTGGCCTCGCGCAAACATGTGGTCACACAGGGTCCTGCAGGCCTCTATGTGATCGATCCCCACATAAGGTCCCCGGAGGCCAGGCAGGTTTCGATCGGCAAAGATCATGGGAAAATTCTGAAGGGACAATTCCAAGATACGATCATTATATACCTCAAAGCAGGAACACTTGATGATCAGGCCGGAAACGCCGCTGTCAAGAAGCTTATTGATACAGGCTGTTTCGCTGCTTTCATTATTATTGGAAAACTTAATAAGACAGGAATAACCGGCCTGACCCAGCGCCAATTCCAGGGCGATCAGGGTTTTGACACCGAAGCTGTCCGAAATCCCATCCATGATCACGCCGACGGATTTCGGCTTAATGCGCGGTTGTTCCGCCGTTTCCGACGGTGAAGCCTGGAAGGATACATAGGTGCCTTTACCGGGATGCTTAAGAAGCAGGCCGTCCTGCACCAGCATGTCCGTGGCTTTTTTCGTGGTGATCTTGCTGACGCCGTATTCCCCGCTGAGCATTTCGACGGTGGGAAGCTTGCTGTTGGGAGACAATTCGCCCGTCAGGATTTTCTTTTTGAGGTCCTGATATACCTGATGATACAAATTGGCGTTTTTGTTTTGCGGGAGCATAATAAACCTTCTTTCGTAAACTCCTTAAAATAGACTGTTAAATTATATCGCAATATCCCTAATGTGTCAAATATGTTTTGCCTGGGACTAACGACAATTGGGTGAAAGCGATGATTGAAGAAGGGAAGCGCGGGCCTCCACACCGGATCAGATTCTCTACCGGAGGAACATATAGACATATTATATCTATTATTCCTATTCTTAATTGGAAATCCAGATCCGATAATTTCCGCCCAGTTTCCGATCAACAATAGAATAGCAGAAAAACAAAGGAATGTCAAGGTGAAAATGAAATGCATCGGATAATTGGGCAGCGGGTTCCGGATTACAAAAGGACATATCTTAACATGTCTATATTGAAATAAATGTACAAAAAGGGAAAGAAATTAAAAAATTTATCAAATCATGTATTGACAGTTTGGTAAAACTATGATATAAACATATTGAATATAATTATTGTATTCAAATTAGGAATATTAAGATTATTGAGCGCGGCACACAGAAGACCCCCAAAATCATTCACCGAATCCTGCCGGACCTTGGAAAAAGGAAGGAAAGTTAATGGACAGAAAAGCACTTTTGCTGGAACGCGTCAAGCGGCATCTGCTTCCCATCGAAAATGAATTATCGTTATATCCCCGGCTGCGGGACATGTTTCATAATTGCTTTATGAATTCCCTGGAAACAACGATGACAGTGGATGATGACGGCTCCGTGTTTTTCATAACCGGGGATATTCCGGCCATGTGGCTGCGGGATTCCAGCGAACAGGTTTATCATTATGTCCGGTTTGCCGCCAATGATCCGCAGATCGCTGAAATGATCTGCGATGTACTGAAAAAGCAGGCAGAATTGATTGCGATTGATCCTTATGCGAATGCATTTAATCATGGCGCCACCGATCATCATTGCAGCCAGGATGAACCGGCCCCCAATGCCAACGTATGGGAAAGAAAATATGAGATCGATTCCCTGTGCCATGTTATCTGGTTGGCGGATAAATTCTATCAGTGTACGTCTTCCACGGCTTTTTTGACCGATACCTTCCATCAGGCGATGGCATCGATCCTTCATGTATTTGAAGTGGAGCAGCATCACGAGACTCAAAGTGATTATTATTTCATCCGGCATGGTGATTTTGCCTTTGAAACGTTGCCCCGAAACGGAAAGGGCAATCTGACGGCGGAAACGGGAATGATTTTTTCAGGCTTCAGGCCCAGTGACGATCCCTGCAAATACGGTTATTTGATCCCGGCCAATCTGTTTGCCGCAAGTATATTGAAGAATATCATCACCTTTGCGGGATTGCTGAATGACCAGTCCCTTGCAAACCGGGCCGC
Organism: uncultured Clostridia bacterium; assembly: GCA_947624355.1. GTDB lineage: Bacteria > Bacillota > Clostridia > Christensenellales > Aristaeellaceae > RUG563. The sequence goes on from CANQKI010000068.1 coordinate 14,301, forward strand.
GACCCTGCGCGAGGCGATTCTTCGCGGTATTGAAACGTATGCCTACATCCAAAAACCGGAAGGCAGGATATTTGCCTATGAGGTGGATGGCCGCGGCTCTTGCCTGTTCATGGATGACGCCAATATTCCCAGCTTGCTCAGCCTTCCGTATCTGGGTATCTGTGATAAGAAAGATCCGGTCTATCAGCGCACGCGGCAGGTATGCCTGAGCAGTGCTAATCCTTATTATTACCGGGGGAATCAGGCAATCGGCATCGGAAGCCGACATACACCGGACGGATATATCTGGCCTATCGCCCTGTGCGTTCAGGGAATCACCGGCAGCTCCCTGCGGGAAAAGGCAGATATCCTGAAAATGCTGATGAATACTACAGGCGGGGAATATGTGATGCATGAGAGTTTCCATCCGGATGAACCGGAGAAATACACCCGCAGCTGGTTCGCATGGGCGAATTCGATGTTTGCTGAATTCATTTATGAGCTTTATGAGGAAGGCGAATTAAAAACAGTGCTTCAGATGGCAAACGAATGAAGACAACCCGGTTTCCTGTCCACAATCATAAAAGGAGGGTCACAATTTGAGCACGCAGGTAATTACGAAAGCCAGAAAAGCGAAAAAACCATTTGGCAAAAGAGCAACTCAATTCATTTGGAAATATCGTTGGCTTCATCTCTTCGCATTGCTTCCCATAGTCTATTTCATCATCTTCAAGTATGTTCCGTTGCTCGGCTTGGTGGCGGCCTTTAAGAATTTCAAGGGCTTCGGCGGAATGGCCGGTATCCTGAGTGCGCCCAACATTGGATTCAAAAATTTTGAAA
>CANQKI010000069.1 GCA_947624355.1 uncultured Clostridia bacterium
ACCAATCGGGAATAAGTTCCTTCAGCCGTACGGTTTTCCGGCTTTCATAATCCGTCAGGATTTCGATATCCCCGCTGTCTTTCGACAATTGCATCATATACTCCCGGCACGCGCCGCAGGGAGAGCCGACTTTTCCGTCCTCCATCACCGCCACCAGCTTGTCGATTTCGTGTTCGCCGTTGGTAATCATATTGGCAATGGCGTTCCGCTCGGCGCACATGCCTAGGGTGCTGGCGGTGTCGATGCACACGCCCACATAAATGTTTCCCGCCTTGGTCAGCAGGGCGGCGGCCACCCCGCCCGCGTCAATGAAGGGGGAAATCACCCGAGCATTCTGCACCCGAAGCGCTTCCCGATAGAGCTTTTCCCAAATATCCATGTTCTCTTCTCCTTAAAATTCCAGTTCCGCCGCGACGCCGTAATGATCGCTGGCGGCAAGGCCGGTTTCTTCCGAAATGTCCGTTCCAAAGAGCGAGCATGCCTTTAATTGAGGTAATCCGGCGGGATACGGATTCTTGAGCATGATCCAGTCTACCCGCTGATTGACCTCCACTGTATTTTTTGCTTCGACCACGCTCCATCGTGGGTTTTCCCGGTCCGCCACTTCCTGCAGGCAGAGAATATCTGCTCTTTCCCTGATAATTGCATCCGCAAGCTGCCGGAAACGGATGGGCATGCCCGCGTCGCTGTTCCAGGTATTGTAGGTTGCAATCCGCATCGGTGCTTCTCCAGTAAAAATCAGAATCTGCGGGCCGCTGCCCGGCTGAAAACAATTTACTTTCCCGCGTGTTCCTTCTTCCAGGCCTTGATCTGCTCCAGGCGGTCCTTAAACCGTCCCTCCAGCCCCTGGTCGGTGGGGTGATAGTATTCCTTCCCGAGCAGGGAATCGGGCAGGCACTGCATGTTGGTCAGTTTGTCCGCGGTGTCGTGGGCATACTGGTAACCCTTTCCGTAATTGAGATCGGCCATGAGCTGTGTGGGCGCGTTGCGGATCACCAGGGGCACGGGCTCGGCCAGCATCCGCAGGGCGTCCTCTTTGGCGTTTTCATAGGCCACGTACAGGCTGTTGGACTTGGGGGCCAGGGACAGGTACACCGCCGCCTGGGTCAGGTGCACGCTGCATTCGGGCACGCCGATAAAGTGGCAGGCCTGATAGGCGGCCACCGTGATTTCCAGGGCCCGGGGGTCGCTGAGGCCCACATCCTCGCTGGCAAAGCGCACCATGCGCCGGGCGATATACAAGGGGTCCTCCCCCGCCTCCAGCATCCGGGCCAGCCAGTACACCGCCGCGTCCGGGTCGGAATTGCGCATGGACTTATGCAGGGCGGAAATCAGGTTGTAGTGCTCTTCGCCCTTCTTGTCATAAAGCAGGGATTTTTTCGAAATACACTGCTCCAGCGTTTCCCGGGTGACGCGCACGGCGTCCCCGTCTGTTTCGCCGTTGAGCACCACCATTTCCAGGGTGGACAGGGCCATGCGGGCGTCGCCGTTGGCGAAATTGGCAATGAGGGCCAGCATGTCCTCTTCCATTTCGATTTTCTGGCCGCCAAAGCCCCGGGGGTCGCGCAGCGCCCGCTCCAAAAGCTGCACCAGGTCTTCCGGCTTGAGGGCCTGGAGCACAAACACCTTGCACCGGGACAAAAGGGCCCCGTTTACCTCGAAGGACGGGTTTTCCGTGGTGGCGCCGATCAGGATAATACTGCCCTTTTCCACAAAGGGCAGGAAGGCGTCCTGCTGAGCCTTATTGAACCGGTGAATTTCGTCCACGAAAACGATGGTTTTTTCCCCAAAGCGGCGGTTGTCCTCCGCCTGCTGCATCACGCCGCGGATTTCCTTGATGCCGCTGGTGACGGCGGAAAAATCGATGAAGGAAGCCTTGGTCTGGTTGGCGATGATGTGGGCCAGGGTGGTTTTGCCCACGCCGGGCGGGCCCCAGAAGATCATGGAGGACACCTGGTCGTTTTCGATCAGCCGCCGCAGCACCTTGCCCGGGGCAATCAGATGTTTTTGCCCCACGAAATCATCCAGCGTCTCGGGCCGCAGCCGGGCCGCCAGCGGGCGCGGGGTCTCCCGCTCAAAAAAGGTGTTCTGCTCCATGGCCGCACTTCCTTTCCCAGACTGTCAAAAAGGGCGCTTCATAACTCTGGGGGTGTTTGAAGGGGCCGCAGCCCCTTCATATGTAATCCGCAGGGGCGGATTTGCCGCCCCGAGGGCCGTATCCCGCCGCTGCCTGTGGCAGATGAAAGCGGGAGAAGGCCCAATGAGGCAAGGAGTGCGGTAAGCGGCAGCGAAACCGCACGACTATGCCGAATTGAGAGTTAGTAGTTCTTCTTCATTGCTTATTTTCCGGCCGTGAGCATAGCGAACAGGAAAATGATGCAGCCGATGCAAGAACGCCCTGCGTTCTTGCATCGCAGGGTGTCGAAAACTTGTTTTTCGACACCCGATCCTCTGTATTATAATGCCAATCGGAAAAAGAAGCAAGCGCCCGCGTCCCGTCTCTGGGGATGCAGATAGCCGCTCCGGAAATTTTTTCGATTTTCGTGCCCGATTTCGCAAAACAGCCCTTGACGGCCTTTCCGTTTTGTGGTAAGATTACTTTTGCGTCAAGTTGTGCTTGTCCGCCATGGAGAAGTCGCCTAGCTTGGTCGAGGGCGCACGACTGGAAATCGTGTAACGGGTAAAACCGTTCGAGGGTTCGAATCCCTCCTTCTCCGCCAGAGCGTCGGAGATGAGCCTCTCTGACGCGGGGGCAGAGGTAAAAAATCTGCCTCACCTCCAAATTTAGTGCGCCCGGGCCAGTGGGGACTGGCCCGGGGTATTGTCGTGTTATCCATTGCCCCAACGCCCATTGTATCACAATCATTGTGACAGCGCAAGGCATTTTTTCCTCGCGGCGCTGATCAGCACCAGCGGAGCCTTTTTTATGCGCGCTGCTGCGTCCCCTCTCCCCTGCACCCCGTACCCCCGAAAAAAATAATAAGAATGACGAATAAAAATATTATTTTTTTTCGCGCGCGCGCGCGCATGCGCGCGTGGCCAGGGCCGAGCCGCGCCGATGAACGGCACCCAGAGCAGCAGCCATCTGCAAGTTACCCGCAAATTACCCGCAAGTTAAATATGCCTTTCTGATGGAGGCGGGGCCTATGCCAGGCCGCAGCCACGGAGCGGAGCGGGCGGGGTCGGTCGGCCAACGGCCGCCGCCCCGCACGCCCGCACCGAGGCAAAGGCCGGGCATAGGGAGCGGGCCCCCGCCCGGCCAACCCCGACCGGATGGAGGCATCCAGGGAAAAGGACAGCCCTCACCACAACCCCGGTTCAGAAATGCACGGCTACGAGCCTTTCTGAGCGGTTTTCCCCCGGTGGGCGAGGTATCCCCCGAGCAATGCCAAAAAAACCGAACACAGACCACGCCAGCGGCCGCCATTTTCGGCGCGGCGAAGCCGCGCAGGCCGACGCGCCCGGGGAGCCCCCGACGCGCCCGGTAGGCGAAGCCGTGGGCGCAGAGGGCCCCCGAGGCAGGCGGCCGGGTAACCAACGTTCCCCAAGCTGCGCACCCGACAGCCCCCTTTCTTAACAATTCACGCGGGCCCCCCGAGCAGGGAGCGGCGAAACGTGCGAGGCACTGGCGCGGCGCAAGGTGCCGCGGCGTGCCGAAGCGCGGAGCCGCGGGGCGGGTGGGCAAGATACGAAACATGGATATTTGCCGGGTTCACGACAACCATCTTTCACGAAGGGGGCCCGCGTGAATTGCGGGGGCGCCGTTGGCGGTGCGGAGGGCCATAAGGCACCCCCGCAAGAACAGCGGGCGCAGCCGCGCACGGCAAGGAGCACCCCTCCCCCCACCTTTCCCCCCCTGTTCAACCGTTGCCGACCGCAGGGAGGCAATGAACCGCGCCGCCATGGGAGGGGGGACGAAAGGGGGGGTAACGGGGGGGGAATGGGGGGAGGGGCGACGACGCCGGGCGAGGCAGCCGGTACGAGATGATGTGCTCACCAATTTGCGCAGTGCTGCGCCCGCACCGTGGGCGCAGCTGCGCGATCTGCGCCCCCTGCAAGCCCGCACCGTGGGCGCGGCGGGGGCGCATCAAGCGAAGCGAGCGCAGCGAGCGGAGCGTCTCTGCGAGGGCGCTATCGGTGCGCCCGAGCTTCGTCCTTGCTCCGTCGCTGCGCATAAATATAGCCCTGGCAATGACTATCTTGCCAGGGCTGCCGTGCGAGAGGAGACTCACTCTGAGTACCAGAATGATTATACCACTATAATGGTATTTGTCAATCCCGCGGCGTTTCCTCCCACGGCGGCGCATCGTCGCCGGGCTGCGTATTTACCTGGATTTTCATGGCATCGAGCAGCTTATCCAGCTTGGCCAGGGCCTCATCCTCGCTAAGACGGCCGCTGCGCACGATGTAGCGTATGATTTCGCAGGCCGCTTTGACCCGGTAGGACAGGCCGGGCGAGCTGCGCGGGATATCCCCCCGCATGACAGCAGCGAGGAAGCCCAGGCATTCCTCCATGTCGGCGGGTTTGTCCAGCACGTCGGCCGCGATGGTGCCGGATGTGGACACCATATCCGGGTTTTCCGATGCAGCCGGGCCGGACTTGAGATACGGACGATGAATCAGGGCATTTTCCGGGATATCGGTAATGATGACGCGATTATTCCGGATTGTTGTGGTGCAGGGTATGATACCTTTGTGACACCAGGATGAAACTGTGTTGTGGTGTACGCCGCAGAGCGCGGCAAATTCGCGGACTGTCAATGACAGCACCTCCAGTAATTGCAAGGGTTTCAGGCAAAGCCCGTCAGGCAGCCAGGGAGGACACAGGACACCGTTTCGCGGTATTTTGACAAAATGCGACACTGTGATGTGACTGTGACGGGCTTTGCCCTGGGGATAACCATGTGGGTAAGTCAGGGCCACCGAGGCCGGGATGGAATGCGCAGGGGTTCATAACGCCTGTTTGCGGTGTTCGTGGCGTTTTCCTGGCACAGTTCCGGGGTATCACCGCCGATTTCCGGGGATTGCCAGCCGCAGAAATCGCAGTGATAGTGACCGACGAACAGCGGACGGCAGAGGAACGGGCCTTGGTACGCAAATTTCATGGTTTTTCCGCATCCAGGGCAGGCAACACGGGGAAATTTCGGCATATCATCACCCCCTGTACGCCTTTGCCGCTTCGATGAGATCATCGGTAACGGCGTCAAGCTCTGCATCGGTGTAATTGCGCTGCGTGTACTGCTGGGCCGTGACGGTGCGACCGAGGCCAGACTGCAAGCGGCGCTGGGCATCGATGGCGGCAAGCATGGCCGGGCTATTCACGCCTGCGGCAGCCCAGTTCCGAAGGATGGCGGAGAAGTAGGCCCAGGAAGGACGCGGAGCCCGGGCCGTGCGGGAAATGGCCTCCTGCAGGAGTTCAGCGGACCATTGCAGGAGCAGCTTGTCAAATTCGCGGGTCATCCAGGGAAGAACGGCAGGGAGCGCCCATTCGGCGCACATCTGCGCGGCGATCTCGGCCGCCGATGGCGCGGGGACGTCATCGGGCCTGACGATATGTAGCATGGTATTCATTTGTGAGCCTCCAAATGTAGTGCGTTGTTTTTTTGGTGTTCGGGCGGTACAATTTTGGGGAGAAATTCTACCGCACAGGGGGAATAATTGTGACGCTGGAAACGTATCTGGGGCAATGGATGGGAACATATGTGCGGCCATGCCGGGCGGCAAGCACGGCCGAAGGCTACAGCGCCGCATTGGCACACCTGAGCGCGGCGACGCTGGCAATGGAGCTGGACGAGCTGACGCCGATGCAGCTGCAGCGGGAGATAAACGCCCTGGCCGCAGTGTACAGCAGGCAGGCGCAGATTCTTTTTACCGTGCTGGCCGCTGCGCTGCGCCGTGCGCAGAGGCTGCACCTGGTGCAGGTATCCCCTATGCAGGACTGCGAATGCCCGAAGCATCGGAAGAAAGAAATCTGCTACCTGACCGAGGCCGAGGCCGTGGCGTACTACCGCGCCGCACGGACAGACGAGGCATTTCCGCTGCTGGCGTTGATGCTGTGCCTGGGCCTCCGGCGCAACGAAGCCCGAGGCGTGCAGGCCGAGGACATACGCGACGGTGTGCTGCATTTGCAGTACCAGCGGCGCGGCTCCGCACGGGTACCCCTGAAATCGGCGGCCAGTGCGCGGAACATTCCGATACCGCCCGCGCTGCTGGCCGATCTGTGCGTGCCGGCTGCCGGCTACCTCTGCGATATGTCCGAAATGGTACTGCAGCGGCACCACCGCCACGTTATGCAGCGTGCAGGCATTGACAGCCCGGTGACGCTGCACGGCCTCCGGCATACCTGCGCCACGCTGATGGTGCAGCACGAATCTTTGACCACCGTGCAGCGCGTTCTCGGCCATGCGCATTTTTCCGTTACCGCAGACACCTATATCCATACCGATCTGACCGCCGTTTCACGTGCAACAAGCGCCGTTTTTTCCGACGTACAGCCGGGCCGGATTTCTGCGTGATGACCCGCCCCGATTCATCACGCAGAGCGCCGGATGGGACACGACTGGAAATCGTGTAACGGGTAAAACCGTTCGAGGGTTCGAATCCCTCCTTCTCCGCCAGGAACGTCGAAGCAAAGTTTCCTTTGCCTCGGCGTTTTCTTATGCGGCAAAATGCAGTGTCCGCTTGCGCACGGTCCGTCCGCGCCGATTCTGCGTCTGCGGCGCGAAAATTCGGGTTGATGGCGCTTTCTGCGGGCGATTCGTGAAAAAGTTTTGGCATTTTTCGCAATTCGTGCTACAATAGGCCTGCATTCATCCTGGAAAGGCGGGAGGAGCCGTGCAGGAACAGTACAGAAAAAAACTGATTGCGGGAAGCGTGCTGATAGCGCTTGCCTTTGCGCTGCTGGCGGCAGCCTTCTTTGCTTTAAGCAGGACGGACGCCCAGACCGTCTTTTTTCGTGATACGCCCGAAGAGCATTGGGGCTGGACCTATGAAGTGCTGGAAAACGGCGCGGTCTCGAAGGTTGCCCCCGATGCGCTGGATCCTTCCTCGGGCGCGCTGCCGGGGGAGCGGGTGGACGCCATACGCATGTCCCGCGTGATGGCCGAGCCCCTGGAACGCTACATCCCGCAGCTGCTGGTCTCCTATTCCGGCGTTGGCCTGGAGGTTGCGCTGGACGGCGTGACGTATTATTCCAATATGACGGGCGGCGGCCGGGATGCCCAGGGCTTCCTTCAATGGACGGAGGAGAGCCGGACAGCGGTTTCCGGCATGGGCACGGAGGTCGGCATCATCCTGCCGGACGATTACCTGGGCAAAACCCTGACCGTGACCGCCTATTATCCCGAACCCGTTGCCAATCCCCTGCCCGTTTGGGTGGGTTTTGGCAGCGAAACCGCCGTCGCGGCCCAAATGATTACGGAATCGGTGCTGAACGTCGTTTTTCTGACGATTTACGCCCTCGCTGTGCTGCTGGTGCTGGCCCTGTTCACGGTGGATCATCCCAACGGGCGCACAAACGCACGGACGCTGCTGCTGGCCGCGTTTTTCCTGATGACGTTTCTGGAAAGCGCCGCCATTTCCCTGCCGGGCGGCTTCAGCCCATTGTTTCAGAAGCTGAACCTGTATTTCCCCGAGCAGATCTGCCTGGCGACGCTGTTTCTGTACCTTGCGCTGGGGCTGCAGGGAAAGAAAAAATGGGTTCTGTCCGGCGTCACGGCCCTTTGGCTTGCCTTCCTTCTGGGCCTCTGGCTGGTGAACGTCCTGAATCCCGCCCAGTTCTTCCCCGATTCGGAGGATCGGGTGTCCATGGCGCTTTTCCTGGCGCTGATCGTTTGCTACATTCTTGATTGCAGGACGTATTCCAAGCGGTTCTCCAGGCGGCAGAAGCTGGCCGGCGGCGCCACCCTGCTGCTGTCGGCCCTGGTTTGCTTTCTCTGGCATGCCGCCAACTGGGGGATGATGTCCCAGAGCGTATGGGACACCATCTGGACGTACCTGTGCACCCTTGGGCATATGCTGTTCCTGGATTTTTATTACGCTACCTTTATGGATCTGGTGGCGGACATCTGCTCTGCCGCCGCCGTGGTCTTTCTGGCGGTGGACACCCTGGGCCGCCGCCTGAAGGCCTATCGGACCATGGATATGCTGGAAGAGCGCAGCCGCATTGCCGTGACGGAATATGAGCGGCTGTTGTCGGCCGAGGAAGCCACCAGCGCCGTGCGCCACGAAATGCGCCACCATATGGCGGCCCTGAGCGGTCTTCTGCAATCCGGGGAGACTGGCCGGGCCGCGGAATACGTCGCCGCCGTTCAGGGCGATCTGGACCGCCTGCCCAATATGCAATACAGCCCCAACATGCTGGTGAACGCCCTGGCGGGGATGTATCTGGACAAAGCAAAACGGGAGGGCGTGCGGGTGGAGTATGCCCTGGACGTGCCCGCCAAGGTGGGTATTGCCGACGAAGACCTTACCGTGCTGCTCACCAATCTGCTGGAAAACGCCGTGCAGGCTTGCGAAAAAATTCCCGCCGGCATGGAAAAATTCATCGAGGTCCGGATGCATGTAAGCGGCAGCTCGCTCTTTGTGGGGTGCGTGAACAGCGCCCCGCCGGAAGAGGAGCCCCCGGCGGAAAAGCGTCCCGGCCACGGTTACGGCCTGGAAGCCATGCGCCGCGTGGCGGAAAAATATGACAGCGTGCTGAAGCTGGACCGTGAGCCGGGCCGGTTTTCGGTCAAAACCAATCTGGCGCTGAGATAAACTGCTCCGCACGTCTGTTGTTTCATCGCATTCCGGCCCTTCGGGTCGTAATGCTCTCTCAAGTAAATTTCCTGGCTGTACTTCATCGGTCCTTCGGCCCGATTCCGCAAGTTGCGGGTTCTCTTCATCGGTCAGCTCATCCGCGCTGCTTAGGAAAATTACTTGTGTTCGTTCCGGCGTGGCTTCGCCCCGCCTCCACAATGCTCTATACGTCGCATTCCGGCCACGCTCCGCGTTCCTCCGCTACATGGAAGCGCGGGCTTCGGGCGGAGATTGAAGAATCTCACGCCCTCGGTCGCCGCAAGCGGCGACGCTGTCGCAAATTTTGTAACTCTCAATTCGGCATAGTCGTGCGTCTGCGCTGCCGCTTGCCGCACTCCTTGCCTCATTGGGCCTTCTCCCGCCTTCATCCGCCACTGGCGGCGGCGGGATACGGCCCTCCCGCCGGCAAAGCCGGCGGTGCGGATTGAAAATGAAGGGGCCGCAGCCCCTTCATACATCCCCCAAGATATGATACTTTTTTATAAGCTGGCCGCTTCCCTGTCGGGAAGCGGCTTCTTAAAGTGTCAAAGTGTGACATGCCCCGCCTGCGTATTCGATGAACGCGTCCTGGGTTTTTTGATACAGTTTTTTGCTGACGGGAACGGACGCATTGCCGGTCAGGAAAATCTGATACCGCACGATCTTCGCCACATGCTCCAGGTTGACCAGATAGCTCCGGTGCGGGCGCACAAACCGCATGGACGGCAGCGCGGTTTCCAGCTCCTTCAGCGTCCCGGTGCAGGATTCCCGGCCCCCGTCCGTTTTATGGATCACGATTTCATGACCGTAAATTTCAAAGTACAGAATATCGGAAACCCGCATCTGCAGCGTACCCCGGGACGTGGAAAAATGAATCAGATCGGGGGCGTGCCGCCGCAGAAAGCGTTCCAGCGCCGCATCCAGCTTTTCCTGCGTCACCGGCTTAATCAGATAATGGAGCGGCGCGGTGTCGTAGCTCGCCACGGCAAATTCGGGGGAGTTCGTAACGAACACAATATCCGTTTCCCACTTCTGCCGGCGGATGATTTCGGCCAGCCGCAGCCCTTCCGCCTTTCCGAACATGACGTCCAGAAACGCCAGGTCAAACCGCTCTCCCGCCTCCGCGGCCCGGAGCAAAGATGAAGGCGTCCGGAAGGAGGAAAGCCTGAACGCCAGGTTCCTGCTTTCCAGCGCGGCGGAAATCCGTTCGCCGAAGGAACGAAGAAAATCCCCATCGTCGTCGCAAATGGCAATGGAATACATGCGCTTCCCCCTTTTCCTGCTGGCCGTAAGATATCGGAATTATATCGTATTTTGCGAATTATTTCAAGCAGTGGTTTGAAAATTTAGCCATTCACGCTTTCAAAAGACCCTTCGTGCAGAAATTCTTTCGGAATTTGGGAAAATATGCTATCATTCAGTTGAACAAAGTGTTCACAAAGGAGGGCGGATTCATGCGCGGCAGCGTTTCGCCGTCGAATTCCGTTCCGCAAAAATCGCCGGACGCAGAGGAACCGATTCCCGCGTTTTTTTACGGAAAGGTTATCAACGGCTTCCCCGTCATCAATATCAACCGGGGCGGCGGTTGCTCCCTTTGGGAAGGCCCAGCCGAAAAAGAACATTCCTGCATTTACTGTCAATGGTGCGAAAGCATTTATGAACCGCCCCTTGTGCCCATCCGCACGGAAGTATGCACAAACCCAGTCCACACTGCGGAAAAGCCCAAGGGCGAAGTCCGCTGACCGGCTCTGACGAAAAGAGAAGAAAAGAGGCCATGATGATCGATTTTGAAGCCCTGCGCCCGGAAAAAGGGCGGCCCGTGCCGGAGGAAACCCCCGACGCGTTTGTTCACGACCCCCTTTTCGACGTTCTGCCCTGGGAAGATGTCTCCGACGTCGGCTCCCGCTATCCCCTGTGATCCCGCTTTTCTTCCCAAACTGATTCTTCACACAAAGCGCTGGCCGTTTCCGACCAGCGTACTTTTTATTTTAGAATTATTTTCCATACGGGCTGTCAAATTCCCGCTCGGCCTTTTTCACCGCGTCCTCCAGCGTCATGCCCGCAAATTCCTGCGCCCCCAGGAACCGGCCGGATTTCCCATCATCCACGAAAACGCCGACGACGATGCCGGGAATAGCGCTTTCCGGGGCGTTGGGCGCGTGGGGACCGCCCAGATCCGTGCGGCACCAGCCGGGATCGGTCAGGTTAATGAGCACGTCTGTTCCCTGCACGGTGGAGCCCAGGTCGATGGTCACCTTGTCCAGGGCCGCCTTGCTGGCCGAATAGCCCGCCTGCTGAGGCTCCAGGCGGATGCCGCTGGTGGTGTTGAGAATGCGGCCCGACCCCCGGGCGATCATGCCGGGCAGGAAATGATAGCAGATCATGATGGGGGCGATGGTGTTCACGTTGAAGCTGGTCACATAATCGCTGACGGGCGTATGGAAATATTCCATGCGGTAGGCCACCTGCAACCCCGCGTTATTGAGCACGATATCCACCTGCGCCCCCAGGCCGTCAATCCGGGTCAGCATTTTCCGCACGGCGTCCAGGTCGTTCAGGTCCGCCTCCACGGCATGTGCCGCCACCCCAAGCGCCCGAACCTCTTCCAGTACCTTTTCCGTGTGGCTGAGCCTCCGGCTGTGCAGAATCAGGTTGCAGCCCTGCTTCGCCATGAACAGGGCCGTCAGGTACCCGATGCCCCGGGACGCGCCCGTAATCAGCGCCCATTTTCCCTTTACCTGATACACGCTTTTGCCCCCTTTATTTCCGGTGACTGTTGGCATACTGCCGAAGCAGCCGCTGCTCCTCCTTGATCCGCTCCCGGGCGGCGATTTCGTCCATGATATCCTGCAGGCAGCGGTACAGCGTTCCTTTTTCTGTGTAATCAGCGGGGGCGAAGAAATTCAGCCGCCCGTCATTGTAAAGCTGGTAGACCTTGGCCCGGTTATCCTTCTGTGGGTCGTACACCCCCACGGAATAGCCGCCCTTGCTCTTGACCAGGCGCATGCAGGGAATATCCGTGGCGCTGTCGCCGATGTAGACGATGTTTTCGTAAGGAATGCGCAATTGGTCGGCGGGCATGCTGTCGTTGACCCGCTCGTCATATTCGTTCAGGATGCCCTTGGCAATGCGGAAGATGTACTGGGTCTTGTTGGTGTAATTGATGGCCTGGGCGGGCCATTCGGCAATGCCGTCCGGGGAATAAAGATAGGAGGAGGCATACACCCGGGCGAAATACGGGGCCACCGGGCTGCCCTCGATAATTTCCTTGAGGCCGGAGGAAATGATGTAGTGCTCCAGGGCAATGCCCTTTTTTGCCGCGCATTCCGTAGTGCGGGCAAACCAGGTGTCCACCCCGTCAAACAGCTTCACGTCCGCCCCAATGCGGTTAAAGTATTCCCGTTTCAGGGATTTGCCCTTGAATTTGGAATACTTGATCAGCTCGTACATCCAGGCCAGATTGGTGTCCATCAGGTTCTCGTGGGCCAGCTTGTTGGATTCCGCCCAGAATTCCTCCTGATCCACCTCGAAGGACGGGATTAAAGTGAAGGTCTGCATATCGTCGGGGGACAGGGTCTTGTCAAAATCGTAACAAATGGCCATGCGGCAAAGGGGCTGGCCGCTGCTCTGCCCTTTCGCGCCGGATTTCGGGGGCTTGATATACTGCCCGGTTTTCACCCGGTGATCCTTCGGCCTTTCCGCGTCCGTCGGAATCAGCCAGGCGTGGCCCTGCTTTTCCGCACCCGGGATCTTGCCCTCCATGCACAGGCTGGCCACCCGCCGCTCCGTCAGTTCCCAACGGCGCGCCGCTTCCTTGACCGGCATCATGCCCGCCATGCGAACGCCTCCTTCCCTATTTTTCCAGATATAGGATATTCCAGAAAGGGAAGAATGTCAAGAGCGGAGGGAAGAATGCCACAATTTTGCAACATTTTTCTTTTTACAATGGCAGGTATTGGGCCCAATAGCCGCTGATTTCTTCCTTGTGCTCATAGGAATTAAGGGCCATCAGAAAAGAAAAAAATATCGACGTATCCTCAAAGGACGGCATGGGCCAGTAGGTTTCGTATCCCGCCCGAAATTGATTCCAGTCCCGCACCTGATTTTTCAGAATCGTCAGTTCCCATTCCACGGGCCCCACCACATACGCGTCCAGGTCCACGCAGGCAGCCAGGTTTTCTTCCCCGTCAAACAGGAACTGATCGGCGCTGATGTCCGTCATAATCAGCGCCGAGGCGCTGCTTTGAAAGGTCCGCTCCCGCAAAGCGAAATACAGCCTACGCACCCGTCGGTCGGTTGCCCCTTTGCCGTTCCAGTGTTCGGTGATGCACATATCCATCCGCGCCCAGGCGGCCCGAAAGAAATCCGCGCTTTCCACCGTGCCCAGGAATGCTTCGGTTGGACCGAGCATCTGATGATTGTATCCGATATACTGCCCCAGCCGCCTGGCATTGTCCCCTCCCGCCGGAAATTCGTCCACGGGCCAGGAGGTTCCGGGCATCCGCTCGAAGATCATCATGCCCTCCCCCGCCGCCGCGAGCTTCGCCGCGGGGATGTGGGGATTGCGCCCCAAGGCCGCCGACAGAGCGGGCATGGCTGCCATCTGCTTTTCGAATGTGAAGCCGAACACGTCCCGCATCATTCCCCAGAAGGGGGACAGCCGCTCCCCCGTCATCAGGGGCGTTTTCAGCACATAGGCCCGGCCCGCGTACGTGAAATACCGGATTTCATTGGAGGACGCGCCGCCCTTTTCAAAGGAATCCCGATGGGCTTTCGCGTATTCCAGCAGCGCCCGCTGCTCCGCCCGGGGCATGTCCTCGTCCATGAGCTTTCCTCCCTTCCGGCTCATTCCCGGGCGGTTTTCAGGTCGTCCAGGATGCGTTCAACGGCCGCCTCCAGAGAATCGTCCTTCGTGATGATTTTTTCTTCGATGAACCCGATAAAATCCTTCTCCCGCCACCAGCGGCGCATATCCGCCTCCCCAAAGGAAAACCGGTTGGCCTTGGTTTCGTGCCGGCGCAGGGTTTCTGCAAAGGGCAGGTCGTAATAATAGGCATAAATCTTCGACCCAAAAAGGGTCTGTGCCCGTTCAAACAGGGGCCGGTACCAGTCCGCGCGCAGAATGCCCTCCAGAATCACCGTTTCGCGGTGTTTCTGGCCGTAGGCCAGCAAATCGGCCAGCAGCGGCAGGGCGGCGGTGTCGGGGCCGTCCTTAGCCCACAGCATTTCACGCCGCACGGTATCCTGGGGAATCACCACGGTGTTCCGGCCCAGGCGGCGCTGCAGCTCGCGGGCCGCCGTCGTTTTTCCGCTGCCCGAATTGCCCCGGAGGATAATCAACCTGCTCATATGACATGTTCCTTCTTTCCCGTCGTTTTCCCGGGCGGGATCATCGTCATATGCCCAGAATGTAAAACCCGTTGTTTGCCTTTGCCTTTTCCAGCCATTCCGCCAGCGGTTCATAATCGGCCGGCTTTGCCGCATAAAGCCTTTCCAGAATCGGCCCCAGCCGCTCCGGCGCGTAATAATTGATGCCGCAGATGTCCATGAACCCGCTGCGCAGGTTCGCGTACAGGCCATCGGCAAAAACAGCATGATATTTCGCCCAGAAGCCGGATTCGTCCCGCACATACAACGAATCGTCCCGCCAATGCCGGATAGCATCGGGCGATACGATCCTTTTTTTCGCCGTTCCGGCCGGGAGACGGCAGTATTGCAATTCGATATAATTGCTTCCGCCTACCGTCTTCCGTTCATCGGATGAAAGAAACTTCATGCCGCCCCTCCTTCGGGCAATCATCATTTCCTATTCGTCCTCATCTTCTTGCCGGTTGGGGTCATAAATGCACGCCGCCACGCATTGCCCGCAATGGGTGCATTGATCGTCAACCATCGGCACACAAAAACCCAAGGCGTTTTCTACAAAAGAAATGTGCTCGCAAAATGCACAGGCCTGGCATCCCGTGCAGACGCCCGTTTGCACAATCCGCATAATATTGTCCATGAAAACACCCTTTCTTTGTGCCTTTGTCCGGGAAAAGTATAGCATAAATCTTCCTGCCGTTCAATCACAAACAAGTTGCAAAAAAAGAGCCTACTATAGCAGACTCTTAAATGGGATCCGGCGGCGACCTACTCTCCCGGGCCGTGTCCAGCCAAGTACCATCGGCGCTG
>CANQKI010000070.1 GCA_947624355.1 uncultured Clostridia bacterium
TGAAAAAGGAGGCGGCGCATTCCATGAAGCATATTCGCTTCAGGCGCGTTTGGCTGCTTTGCCTGTCGCTGCTCTTGCTTGTTTGCGTTTCGGTTTCCGCCCGGGCGGACACAAACTGGTTCTGTCTCTACTGCGGCAGGGAAAATATACCGGCCTATTCCTATTGTCCCGACTGCGGCACGGCCCGGGGCACATCCCGGGTGGTGGTCTGCGGGAATTGCGGCACGGAGATCACGGTGCTGGAGGGATACCGCTACTGCCCCAATTGCGGCAGCCCGATTTCCGCCGATTTGCGGTCCGTCGCCACGCCTGTGCCGCGATCCACCACGGCGCCGCGCCCAACCGCCACACCGCGCCCAACCGCCGTGCCGCGCTCCACCGCTGCGCCCCTGTCCATCCGGCCTTCCGCGGCCGTCTTTTCCTGGTACAGCGAAACCACGCGCTATTATTACAACCAGCTGACCACCCAGGAAAAGCAGCTTTTTTCCCTGCTTTACGACGGCATCATGAATTTCGAAACCGTAATCCCGTTTCCGGACGGATTCACCGTTTCCATGTATAACCGTGTGATTAACGTGATTCGGTTCGATTGCCCGGAAATCATTCAATGCTCAAAATATACCTATTATTACCGGGATGAGGCCCTGGTCCGCGCTGAGCCCCAATATTGTCTGACCCGCGACGCCTATGCCCAGCACTGGTCGGCCATCCAATCGGCCGTTCAGGGCATGCGTTCCCTGCCCGGCTTTTCCGCCTCGGATTACAGCAAGGAGTTTGCCATCTATCGCTATATCATCGAGCATTGCTCCTATCAGATTGACGAGCCCGCTACCGTTTATGCGGATTCTGTCTATTGGTATGGCCGGGCGCAGTGCTGCGGCTATGTCCGGGCGCTGAACCTGGCCCTGCGCTACTATGGTATTCCCTGCCTGCATATAACCGGCTATACCTACACCAACGGTCAAAGGAATGACGACAGGGGCCACGATTGGACGATGGCCCGCATCGATGGGGAATGGTATCACTGCGACGCCACCTGGGATGACCCCACCTGGGAGCGGAGCGATCATCCCGCCGCATTTCCCGGAAACGGCAATGCCTACCTGAAGTATTTCAATCAGACGGATGAGTTTATGCTGAAGAACCGTACAATGGACGACCTTGGCTTCACCCGCCCCGCCTGCTATTCTGTTTCCGGCAATTATGCCTATCGGGAGGGCATCTATGTGAGCCAATGGACGGAAGACCCCGTCAGCTATGTCAAATACCAGATTATTGCCCGGCGCGACCAGGGCCTGAAAACCATTACCATCCAGTTTGAAACCGCCGCCGTTTATGAAACGGTGTACAGCCGCCTCAATGACGGCATCATCAACCGCCTGAAAAATGCCGGCAGTTATCGCTGGTGGTATGATAAAGGGGCCAATTTCCTTTATATCATTGTGCCGTAAGCCTTTCCGGAAGCGGGAATCAAACGGATTTACGCATTTGACGGGCGCAGAATCAACGGGGCAGCGGACGCGATAAACGGCGGGAAAGCCGCGCGCTATGCAGGATTGCAGATATGCCCCAAAGGATCCTCCCGCCCGGGCAGGGCTGCCAGGGCGCGTTCGTAATAAAACAGGTACTGCTGCATCACGCCCTGGACCCCGGGATAGCGTTCCATGGGGAAGCGCCCGGCATAGCGGGTTCGGACGATGCGCTTCATCCACTTATCCATGGGAAAGGCCTCCAGGTGGTGCAGGGAAAAAAGGCAGATGCAGTCCGCCACTTTTTCGCCGATGCCGGAATATTGCAGGAGGCGGGACCGGGCGTCCGGATAGCCGGCGGCGGGCAGAAACCGTTCGTCGTTTTCCCGGAGAAAGCGCAGGGCGGCGGCGTGAAGGTAGGGCGCGCGGTAGCCAAGGCCCATTGCCCGCAGGCCGGCCTCGCCCAGGGCCGCCACGCGTCCGGGGGCGGGAAAATCGGGCTGTTCCCCGCAGAGGCGGTTCACGATGCCGCGGATGCGGGGAATATTGTTGTTCTGGCTGACGATAAAGCTGGCCACCGTCTCCCAAAGGGGCTGGCGCAGGATACGGATGCCCGCGCCGTAAGCCGCGGCGGCGGTCAGGAAGCGGTCTTCGGGGTCGATTCCGGCAATCACGGCGCCGTAATCGGTGTCCAGGTCAAAGTAGGGGCGCCACAGGGCATCCCATTCCGTCGGCGCGCAGTCGGCCTCAAGAAGATTTTCCGCCGCCTGGCGAATCCGCAGTTTTTTCCCGAAGGCGGGAATCATGTATCCGTCCGGAGGCAGCGGCTGCCAGCGGAAGCACTGGCCGCTTTGGAAAATCTGGTCAAGGTTCAGGTGGTCCGCACGGATTTGCATTTTCCGCCGCCTCCTTTCAGGATGATTATACACGCAGAACAGGTTTTTTCCAATCCCCGCTTTCGGGCGCATATCCTTCCGCTTTGCAGCATAACGTGTTATGCCGCCGCTGGGCGGCGGAATGAAAGGGGGATATGGGATGGTTACGGACGCTGTACGTCATTTTTTTCCGGGAAGCAATACCGGCGCGGGCTTCGTGGGCTTTTTTGAAAATCTGCGCAGTCAGGCCGGGCGCACGGTGATATTGAAGGGCGGCCCGGGCGTGGGCAAAAGCAGCCTGATGAAGGCGGTGGGCCAGCATTACGAGGAAAAGAAAACCCCGGTGGTTTATTACCATTGCTCCGGGGACCCGGACAGCCTGGACGCGGTTTTCGTGCCCGAACGGGGTTACCTGATGCTGGACGGCACCGCGCCCCACATTGTGGACCCGGCCTTGCCCGGCGCGGCGGACGGCATACTGAACCTGGGGGTCTGCCTGGACGAAAAGCAGCTGAGCGGCCAGCGGGAGGACGTGGAGCGCCTCAACCGGGAGATATCGGCCTGTTATGCCCAGGCATACCGTTATCTCCGGGCTGCCCGGGCCATGCGGGAGGATGCGGGGGCGGTGTGCGACGCGGCGCTGAGCCGCAGCGCCCGCCATGCGGCGCTGGAAGAACTGCTTTCCTATTTCCCCGAGCCCTGCGGGGACGGGGAAAGCCATCTGTTCGCCCAGGCCATTACCTGGAAAGGGGTTTTGCAGTACCTGGACGGCATCCTGACCGGGAAAACGGTGTGCCTGGACGCGCCCTGGGGATTTGACGCTCACGGGCTGCTGAGCGACCTGTGGCAGATTGCCGGCCGGAAGCAAATGTACCGGGCGGCGTATCATGATCCCCTGGACGCGGCCAGATTCGGCCACATTCAGACGGGGGACGCGGTGTTTACCACGGCGGTAATACCGGACGCGCCGGCCGTCACGCCTCAGCTGGATTCAAAGATCATGCATCGGGAGGAGCCGCGGCTGTCCTTTGACCGGGCGGTGCACGACCTGGCCCTGAACCAGGCAGTGGAGGTGCTGGCCAACGCCAAGGCGAAGCACGATCAGCTGGAAAGGTACTATATCGACGCCATGGACTGGGGCCGGCTGAATGCCATCCGGCAGGAGACGCTGGAGGAACTGCCGGATTAAAGGTTTTTTCGGGCGGGGACAGCAAAGCGCTGCCCCCGCTTTTTGATATTGTTTTTGCGGAAACGCAGTATTTCGCGAAATGTAAAAGATTCTTGAAAACCGGCGGTGATTAAGAAAAAACTGTTGACAATTTTCTGTTTTAACAGTATATTACAAAGGCGGAAACTTTGGCAATGCCGGGCCTCCGATTTCAAAAACAGGGAATGCGCTGCGCGGATACGAAGCATCCGCCCGCCTTTTCCCGGTCCCGCGTTTTGCGGGAGGGGGCAGGGCTGCGGGATTCCGCGTATGAAATAAAGGATTATTGCAGACATGGCAAAACAAAAGGAAATCAGGCAGTTCTGGTATGCCAGACGGGGGCCCGTTGCGCTGCCCTTGGTTTCGCTTGTGACGGTATGCCTGCTTTTTCTTTTGATTATTTCCGATATGCCCGCCGAGCGGTACGAGGGGGAAACGGCCGCCTATCTTCCGGCCGGCCCGTCCGCTGCATTCGATATGCTGCCCGCGCAGGACGAGGGACTGCAAAGCCAGTTGCTTGCACGGTTCGGCAATACGGCCCATGTGGATGCCGCTGTGCGGGATTCCCTGATGACGCGGTTTACCCGCGTAACGCCTGCGGATGCCGCTTCCAGGAGCAGCTGGATGGCGTCTTTCAGCTTCCGGGCCTACACTACGGACGGGGACATGCAGCAGCGTTTTGCCGCCAGCACGGTGAGCGCCCAGGTGCGCGGCGCGCTGATCCGCAGATTTGACGCGGCGAATATCATTTCCGTGGACGGCCAGGATTACCGCCGGAAAAAGGGGCAAACCACCGTGCTGTTCATGGGTGTGGACCAGAGTGTGAACCGGTCCAACAACAACGCGGATTACCGCAGCGGCGGCCAGGCGGATTTTCTGCTGCTGGCCGTCATCGACGACGATACCGATACCGTCAGCCTGCTGCACATCGACCGGGATACCATTGCCGTCGTGGATACGGTGAACATCCTGGGCAAGCCTGCGGGCACCCAGACGCTGCAGATTTGCATTTCCCATTGCTTCGGTGAAACCGCCGACAAGTGCGACGCCAACACGGTGGCGGCTGTGGGCCGGCTGCTGATGAATTCTGAAATCGATTATTATGTAGCCATGAATATGGACGGCATTGCCGTGATAAACGACCTGGTCGGGGGCGTGACGGTTACGCTGGAGGACGATTTTACCGCCCTCGATCCCGCCATGAAAACGGGCGAAACCCTGACGCTTCAGGGCCGCCAGGCCGAATACTACGTGCAGAGCCGCAAGTATATCGGCGTGGGCACCAACGAGGCGCGGATGGTCCGGCAGCGGGACTATATGTACAAAATGCTGGATCAGCTGATTGCCAAAATTCGGGAAGATACCGATTTCATCACGGTCATGGCGGAAGAGATGGGGCCCTACCTGACCACCAACATGGGCCCGGCCATCATGGCCACCGAGGCCGTCAAAAGCCAGGAATATGCAACCGGCGACATCATTACCATGGAGGGCGAGCACAGGGTGCAGGGAAGCTACATGCAGTTTCATCCGGACGCCCAGAAGCTGCAGGAGCTGACGCTGGCCCTGCTGTACGAGCCCATTGCCTGATATTTGCTCCCAATGCCGAAAGGCTTTTTGGATACCAAGTAATTTCAAGGAAGGTGATTTCCAATGATCAAGAAGATGCTGAGTGTCCTGCTGGCCCTCATGCTGTGCATGACCGCCGTCGCGGCGATTGCCGAAGGCCCCGACAGCCCCAACGGCAACTACGTGGAGACCGAAAAGGTTACATCCACCGGTATCTTGGCCGCTCCCGCCGATTTCATGAAGCCCGTCGCCAATCCCAGCCCGGAATTCGCGGCCGAAGTGGAAGCGCTCAAGTTGGTTGCCAAAATGGGCGGCGATGTGGTTTCCTATTTCGGAGTGGACGAGGCTGCTCTGGCCTCCGTTCTGCCCGCCGGCACGGATGCTTCTACCCTGAAGCTGAACGATGTTGTTGCCGTTGAGCCCATCGCTTACGATCCCGCTTACGGCGATGTGTCCGTTACCGTGAAGCTGACCACCGCCATCGAAGCCGGCAAGACCGTTGTGGTTATGGCCGGTTACGTGGATGCGACCGGTGTTGTGCAGTATGTCCCCGTGGCCGCCGTTGCGAATGCGGACGGCACGCTGACCATCAACTTCACCACCAGCCAGCTGATCGAACTGAACGGTCATGCGCTGACCCTGGCAGTGCTGGAAGGCTGATAAAGCCTCTTCCCCGGACGGGCGCGCCGCGTCCGTTCCGGGGAAAAAATCAAAAAGGGGAAAGCAAAGTAGGTTTGGGAGAAATATGGCGGAAGGAAGCAATTCCTACCACCATATTTTTTTAATTAAGGGTTTGTGGTTCCCGGATGATTCCCGGGGAATTACGAACGGGCGCGTTTCCTTCGGCCGGCCAGGAAGCCGATCAGCAGCGCCAGGGCGGCCCCGGCCGCCGCGCCCAGGACGTTCAGCCCCGCTTCGGGCCAGGAAAGATGCCGCCCGGGGATATTCCGTTTGATGACTTCGGCCATCACGGCCAGCACGGTGCAGGCCAGCACGGACAGAAGGAGCGGCAGGCGGCGGGGGAACGTAAGGAGGGCGGTGGCGGCAAACAGAAAGCCCTGAACGAAAAACACCCCGAAGTGGGCAAAGAACCGCAGCGCCATGTGGAAGGCACTCAGGGAAACGGACACACCGAACCGGTTCAGCCAGCGCGCCAGGAAGGCGGCAATCCGCATACTCAGGCCGACGGTATCCGGCCCGTCCTGGAGGGATAAGAATAAAGAAAGGGCCAGCCATGCCAGGGTCAGGCCCCAGGAGAAGATGGTCAGGAGCTTTTTGCTGCTTCGTTTCAATATGCAGTCTCCTTTGCGAAAAATGAAGAAAAAACCATTTTACAGTATAATACGGAAAGAAAAGCGCCGCAAGTTAAAAATTTCTTATTCGTTGGCTACCCGCCGCTTGAGCCACACCATCAGCACGGCAATATCGGCGGGGGAGACCCCGGGAATCCGGCCCGCCTGCCCCAGGGACAGGGGCTTTTGGGCCTGCAGCTTCTGCCGGGCCTCCAGCCGCAGGGCGTCCATGTGCAGATAATCGGCGTCGGGAGGCAGTTTCGCCTCCTCCATGGCCCGGGCCTGGCGGATCTGGGCCATTTCCCGCTGCAGGTAGCCCGCGTATTTGATCTGGATTTCCGCCTGCTCCCGGGCGCATTCCGTATACTGCCATCCTTCCGGCAGGGTGAGGGTGGCGCCGGGCTGGCGAAGGGCCCTGTCTTCACCCGCTTCCGTCAGGCGGCGGATGAGCGCTTCCGTTTCCTTTTCCTTTTGTTCCATGCGGCGCATCCGCGCGTCCGACGCCAGGCCGATTGCATGGGCCCGGGCGGTGAGGCGCAGGTCGGCGTTGTCCTGCCGCAGGTACAGCCGGTGCTCGGCCCGGCTGGTCATCATGCGGTAGGGTTCGTCCGTGCCCTTGCAGGTCAGATCGTCCGCCAGGACGCCGATGTAGGCCTGATCCCGGGTGATGAGGAAGGGCTCCCGCTCCCGGCAGTACAGTGATGCGTTGATGCCCGCGTAAATGCCCTGGGCGGCGGCCTCCTCATAGCCCGAGGTGCCGTTCACCTGCCCGGCCAGGAAAAGGCCGGGAATATCCCGGGCGGCCAGGCAGGGGGTCAGGGCCAGGGGATCGATGCAGTCGTATTCGATGGCGTAGGCCAGGCGGGTGATGCGGCAGTGCTCCAACCCCGGGATGGTGCGGTACATTGCCCACTGCACGTCCTCGGGCATGGAGGTGCTCATGCCCTGCACGTACCATTCGGGATAGCCGTCCCCTTCGGGCTCCAGGAAAATCTGGTGCCGGTCTTTGTCGGCAAAGCGCACCACCTTGGTTTCGATGGAGGGGCAGTACCTGGCCCCCACGCCGCTGATGGCCCCGGTGAACATGGGGGCCCGGTGCAGGTTCTGCCGAATGATTTCGTGGGTTTTTTCGTTGGTCCAGGTGAGATAGCAGGGGATTTTGTTGGGGGGCGCGGCGTCCGTCAGAAAGGAAAAGGCGGTGGGCGGCTCGTCCCCGGGCTGGGGGGTCATTCTGTCAAAATCGATGGAGTTTTCGGCAATGCGGGCGGGGGTGCCCGTCTTGAACCGGCGGATGGAAAAGCCCAGGTCCCGCAGGCTCTCCGTCAGGCGCGTGGCGGGCATGAGGCCCTGGGGCCCGGCCTCCCATTCAGCCTCGCCGATGATGATGCGGCTTTTTAAGTACACCCCCGTGCAGACGACGACGGCCCGGCAGGGAATTTTATCCCCCGTCAGGGTCTTCACCCCGGCGACGCGACCGTTCTCTGTCAGGATTTCGCTGGCCTCCCCCTGGCGCAGGGTCAGGTGCTCCTGGGCAAACAGGGTTTTGAGCATGCGCAGGTGATAGGCCCGCTTGTCGGCCTGCACCCGGAGGGAGTGCACCGCCGGGCCCTTGCCCCGGTTGAGCATGCGGCTCTGCAGCGTCACGTCGTCCGCCGCCAGGGCCATTTCGCCCCCCAGGGCGTCCACCTCCCGCACCAGGTGCCCCTTGCCCGTGCCGCCAATGGAGGGATTGCAGGGCATCAGCGCCACCGATTCCAGGTTCAGCGTGAGGAGCAGGGTATCCAGCCCCATCCTGGCGCAGCACAGCGCCGCCTCGCATCCCGCGTGGCCCGCCCCGATGACGATCACGTCTGCCATAGCAACAATTCCTCCCCGGAAAATTTCCGCTCAATTATAGCATAAAATGAAAGAAAAGAAAAAGTATATTTTGGTGTTGCCAATTCATGGGAAAATGGGTACAATAAACGCGGAAGCTATTGAAAGGAAGCGACAGTTTTGCAGAAAATCCATGCGGAAAAAATCCTGGTGCGCACCTGCGCCTGCGATTTTACGGGCAAGTGGCGGCTGAGCGCCATTTTAGAGGCCATGCAGGAGGCGGCCGGGGATCACGCCGAAATTTTGCACTGCGGCTGGACGCAGCTGTATCCCCAGAATATCGCCTGGATCCTGAACCGCAGCCATGTGGAAATGGACCGCTACCCCGGGGTGGGGGACTATGTCACGGTGAAAACCTTTCCCATGCCCAACCGGCGGATGTTCTTTCCCCGCTATTTCCTCTTTGAGGACGAGAACGGCGGCCTGTACGGCAAGGCGTCCACGGTGTGGGCGCTGCTGAACCTGAAGGAGCGGCGCATGGCGCCCCCGGATATCGTGCTGCCCTGCATTCCGGACAACAGCGACCTGACCGCCCCTCTGCCCCTGCCCGGCGTGGTGGACACACTGACGGGGCCGGAAACGGTGTCGGTCTATTCTCCCGTGTATACCGACCTGGACGTGAACGGCCATGTGAACAACACAAAATATGCCGACTGGGCCTGCAACCTGCTGGGCGTCGACGTGCTGCGGGAAAACGACGTAAGCTCCCTGACGGTCAATTATCAGGCCGAGCTTCGGCCCGGCCAGGAAATTTCCCTGCGCCTGACGAGGGAGGGGAACCGCTTCCGCATGGCGGGCTATCACGAGGACCGGCTGCATATCGACCTGGGCGGCGTCCTGAGCCCCCGGCAGTAAGGAGGAAAAACCCATGCTTCAGATCGGCGCGCAGCTCTACACCGTGCGGATGTACTGCCAGAACGAAAGGGACCTGGGCCGCACTCTGGAGAGGGTGGCGAAAATCGGCTACCGGAACGTGCAGCTTTCGGGTCTTGGCAATATCGCCCCCAAGCGGGTCAAGGCCCTGTGCGACGCAAACGGCCTCCGGATCGTGCTGACCCACAACCCCGAGCAGAAATTTCTGGAAAATGTGGAGGCCCTCATTGACGAGCACCTGCTGTATGGCTGCAAATATGTGGGCCTGGGGGCCATGAGCGAGCGTTACCGCCGCCCGGAGTGGGTGGACTGCTTTGCAAAGGACATGGAAGCCCCCGCCCGGAAGCTGCGGGACGCGGGCCTCATCTTCATGTACCATCACCATAATTTCGAGTTCGGCCACCTGCCGGAGGGCGGCACCATCATGGACCGGCTGCTTGCCGCCCTGCCCGCCGAAATTATGGGCGTGACGGC
The DNA here is from genome assembly GCA_947624355.1 of uncultured Clostridia bacterium. Classification (GTDB taxonomy): domain Bacteria; phylum Bacillota; class Clostridia; order Christensenellales; family Aristaeellaceae; genus RUG563. The sequence continues at coordinate 9,635 of CANQKI010000070.1, forward strand.
GGATACCTACTGGCTGCAGATGGGCGGCGTGGACGCGAACCGGTGGCTTGCGGACCATGCGGACCGGCTGCACTGCGTGCACTTCAAGGATTTTTTGCCCGTGGATTTTTCCGTGCGCATGGCGGCGGTGGGCCAGGGCAATATGGACTTTGGCAAAATGCTGGACACCCTGCGGCAAAACGGCGTCACCGAATACGTGCTGGTGGAACAGGACGACTGCTACGGCGAATCGCCCTTTGACTGCCTGCAGAAGAGCTATGACAGCCTGAAGGCCCTGGGCTGCTGAAGGAGGAAAGGATATGGACAAGGTACGCATGGGCATCATCGGCGCGGGCAACATGGGCTCGGGCCACATCCAGAACATCCTGGCGGGCATGTGCCCCGAAATCGAAGTGACCGCCGTGGCGGACAGGCGGGCCTCCCGTCGGGAATGGGCGAAGAAGACATTGCCCGCCGCCGCGATCTTTGAAGAGGGCAGCGATCTCATTGCTTCGGGCCTCTGCGACGCGGTGCACATCTGCACCCCCCATTACCAGCACCCGCCCCTGGCCATCGACGCTTTCCGCCACGGTCTTCACGTCATGTGCGAAAAACCCGCGGGGGTGTATACCCTGCAGGTGCGGGAAATGCTGGCCGAGGCCGATCGGCACCCGGAACTGACCTTCGGCATGATGTTCAACCAGCGCACCAACTGCGTTTACCGCAAGCTCAAGGAAATGATCGACGGGGGCGAACTGGGGAAAATCAAGCGCATGTCCTGGCTGATTACCGACTGGTACCGCACCCAGGAATATTACGATTCCGGGGCCTGGCGGGCCACCTGGGCGGGGGAGGGCGGCGGCGTGCTGCTGAACCAGTGCCCCCACCAATTGGATCTGCTCCAGTGGCTCTGCGGTCTGCCCACCCGGGTGACGGCCTTCTGCCACGAGGGCAAGTGGCACGATATCGAGGTGGAGGACGACGTGACCGCCTACCTGGAATTTGAAAACGGGGCCACAGGCGTGTTCGTCACCACCACGGGGGACGCCCCCGGCACCAACCGCCTGGAGATTTCGGGCACAAAAGGCAAGGCCGTCTGCGAATACGACCGCCTGACATTCACCCGCAACCTGGAGGATGAGGAGACCTGGCGCTTTTCCTGCAAAGAGGGCTTCAAAAAGCCGCCCACGGAAACCGTCGACGTGGAAACGGACGGGCTCAATATCCAGCACCCCGCCGTGCTCAACGCCTTTGCCGGCCACATCCTCCGGGGGGAAAAGCTGGTGGCCGACGGCCGGGAGGGCATCCGCGGCCTGATGCTCAGCAACGCCATGCATCTTTCCGCCTGGACGGGCGCGCCCGTAACGCTGCCCTTTGACGAGCAGCAGTTCAAAGACCTGCTCATGGAAAAATGCAAAACCTCCCGGCATAAGGAGGAAAAGGACGTCACCTTCAACACCGAAGGAAGCTATTGACGGACGCTTTGCCCGGGGTCCACGAAACAACCGGAGAAAGCCCCGGAGAGAATCAATCGATCAGCAATCAAAACGGGAGAAATGCGGTCAAAAAGCATTTCTCCCGTTTTGTACGTCCGTTTTTGTGCGTCAGTCCAGTTCCCTGTGCGCCTCCCGAACCAGCGCGGCGATTTCCTCTTTGCCGATTTCCTCTCCCGGCCCCGGGCGGATGTCCGCCAGGAACTCGATGTTTCCCGCGGGCCCCTTGATGGGGGAAAAGGTAAGGGCGGCAACGTGCCAGCCGAAGGTGGGGGCGAAGCGGCAGATTTCGTCCAGCACCCGTTCGTGGACAGCGGGCTCCCGCACCACCCCGTGCTTGCCCACCTGGCCGCGCCCCGCCTCAAACTGGGGCTTGATGAGGGTCAGGAACCGGCCCGCGTCCCCCATGATGGCGGCGGCCACGGGCAGAATCAGCCGGATGGAAATAAAGGATACGTCCATGACGGCCAGGTTCGGCCGCCGGTCGAAATTTTCCACTGTCAGGGCCCGGGCGTTGGTGCGCTCCATGACGGTGACCCGGGGATCGTTCCGCAGCTTCCAGTCCAATTGGCCGTAGCCCACATCGATGGCGTACACATGGGCCGCGCCGTGGCGCAGCAGCACGTCCGTGAACCCCCCGGCCGCCGCGCCGATATCCATGGCCACGGCCCCGGTCACGTCCGCGTGAAAGGCCGTCATGGCCTTTTCCAGCTTGTGCCCGCCCCGGCTGGCAAAGGCGTTCTGTTCGCCCCGCAGCTGCACGGGCGCGTCCTCCTCCACCTGTTCGGAGGCCTTCTGCGCCTTCTTTTCGCCGATATAGACCTGGCCCGCCATAATCAGCGCCTGGGCCTTTTCCCGGCTTTCGGCCAGGCCGTGCCCTGCCAGCCATACATCCAGCCGCTGCTTCATTTTTTCAGTGCCTCCGTTACCTGCCGGGTCACGGCCTCAGCGTCCAGCCCGTAGCGCCGGAGCAGGGCGTGCCGCTCTCCGTGGGGGATGAACAGGTCGGGCAGCCCCAGCATCCCGGCGGGGGCTTTTTGCCCGTTCAGGGCGCAGAACTCCGTCACGGCGCTGCACAATCCGCAGGCCACGGGCCCCTCGTCCAGCACGAAAAAGGGCGTATCCGCCAGGCCCCGGAGGCAGTTTTCGTCCAGGGGTTTCAGGGAGGAAGCGTGAATCACGGCGGCCTGAACGCCCCGCTCCGCCAGCAGCTCCGCCGCCCGCAGGGCTTCTCCCGCCAGGGTGGCGCAGGCGATGAGGGCGGCGTCTTTGCCAGGCCGGAGGGTTTCCCACTGGCCGGGGGTGAAGGAAATCTGCGGCTCGGGCAGATCAGGCTCCTGGGCCTTGCCGTAGCGGATGGCCACGGGGCCGTGATGATGATAGGCCCAAAGGATCATTTCTTCCAATTGCTTCACGGTGCGGGGGCAGAGCACGGTCAGGTTGGGGATGGGGCGCAGCAGCGCGCCGCCGAACACCCCGTGATGGGTGGCCCCGTCCTCGCCCACCAGCCCGGCCCGGTCCATCAGAAAGCAGACGGGCAGGTTTTGCAGGCACACATCCTCCATGATCTGGTCCACGCTCCGCTGGAGGAAGGTATCGTAAATGGCCGCAAAGGGGCGCATCCCCGCGGCGGCCATGCCGGCGGCCATGGTGACGGCGTGCTCCTCGGCAATGCCCACGTCAAAGGTGCGCTGGGGAAAGCTTTTGGCGAAACTCGAAAACCCCGTGCCGTCCGTCATGGCGGCGGTCACGACGCACACGCGCTCGTCCTGCCGGGCCAGGCGGGATACCGCGTCCGCCGCCGCCGGGCCGAAGGACCGGCCGGATGCGGGGCAGCCCCTGGGCGGCACGCCGTGGTACAGTTCGGGGTGCAGCTCCGCCTCCTGGGAGCCCGCGCCCTTCCGTGTCACCACATGCACCACCACCGGGCCGGGATAGGAGCGGAGCTTGCGGAAAATGCGTTCCATGCCCTTTAAATCGTGGCCGTCGATGGGGCCAAAGTAGTGGAAGCCCAGGGAGGAAAAATATTTGTCCCGCACAAGGATGTTGCGCAATGTGTTTTTAATCCGCTGAAAGCGGGCGTAAACGGCGGGCTTGTTCCGCAGCGCGTCCGAAACGGCGCTTTTCATATCCAGCCAGCCCCGGCTGAGGCGCAGGCGGTTCAGCTGGCCGGACAGGGCCCCCACGTTCCTGGAAATGGACATGCCGTTGTCGTTGACTACCACCATGAGAGAGGCGTTGCTGGAGCCGGCGTCATTGAGAGCCTCGTGGCACATGCCGCCCGTCAGGGCCCCGTCGCCCACCACGGCCACCACCTGGTAATCCTGGCCCAGAAGATCTCTGGCCCGCGCCATGCCCAGGGCCGCCGAAATGGCGGTGGAGGCGTGGCCCGCGCCGAAAGCGTCGTATTCGCTTTCGTCCATGCGGGGAAAGCCGCACAGGCCGTCCAGCTGCCGTAGCGTGCCGAAATCCCGGTACCGGCCGGTGAGCAGCTTATGGGGGTAGCACTGGTGGCCCACGTCAAAAATCAGTTTGTCCCGGGGACACTCCAGCGCCCGGTGCAGGGCCAGCGTCAGTTCCACGACCCCCAGGTTGGATGCCAGGTGCCCGCCGTTCCGGGATACGGTGCGGATAATGGTTTCCCGTATTTCGCCTGCCAGCGTCTCCAGTTCGGCGTCGCTCAGGCCCTTTAACTGGGCGGGCGAGGTGATTTCGCAAAGCTTCATTGAAAGACTCCGTTCTTCCTCCGTTTGGGCTCCGTGCCGGCGGCAGGCAAACTGCCGCGACAGCCTATTATTATACCATAGAATGGGGATGTTTGTAAACGGTTCGTTCAGGAAATCAGCCCAGTCGTTTTTTTGCGTCAAAAAAGGGCCGGCGATCTATCATCGGCGGCCCTTCAATACCGGATATGTCAGGCGGCGGGCACCAGGGCGAACAGGCCCATTTTGCCCGTATTGAAAACCAGCTTTCCGGCGGAAATCCTGAACTCCAGGTCCACCACGGTCCCGTCCGGATCGATCCGCACCATTTTCTGGCCGGCGATGCTGTGGGGCCACGGGAAGGACACCTGGCCCATTATGCCGTCCAGGGTCGCGTCTTCGCTGTAGAGGAACATGGAAACCACGAACGCGGCGGAAATATTGCTGTTTCCCAGCAGGCTGGGATCCACGCTGAAGGCAACCACGCGGGTGCCGTGCTCCAGCTTCCGGCGGGATACGGACTCAATCACCGCATTGGGGATTTCCGTCAGGTTCGCAACGGCCACATCCTGAGGACCGTAGCTCAGGGCGTAACCGCACACGCCGCAGGCGCTGAATTCCACGTTGCCCACGCTGGCGCCGATCATTTTGCAGGGAGCGGTCAGCGTGCGGCCGCAGTAGATGCAGGCGCCGGTGTGCTCGCCGTCCCCGTCGGGAATGTAATTCTGATACCAGTGGGG
>CANQKI010000071.1 GCA_947624355.1 uncultured Clostridia bacterium
GGTGTAAATTTTTGGCAGATTTCCGAAGATAATTTGACAAGTCAATTCCTGCCTGTATCATAACATTATGCGGATATACTGAAAAGAGGCAAAATTTTTGTGGATTTTCTGCAAGCCGCGCGGCGCAAGGATATTCGGAAAAAAGGGAATATGCAAAAATTTCGTCTATTTGCTTTTTATATGAATTGCACTACAATATATAAATAAGAAACCGGAGGTGGGCGGCCATGCTTCTTCCGCGTACGGGCGTTTCGTTTTCCTGCGCCGATCCGGCGCTGCAGCGGTTGTGGACAACCGCCGAAGAAAAGGCGCGGAATAATCTGCGTTCCTTCGGCGGGGACACGGTGCTGGTAGAAGGCGGCGGATATGAAAAAATCTGGCTGGAAACCCAGCCGATGGGCGGCGAAATGTACGCCGGGCGGAACCTGGAAGCCGCACTGAACAACACCCTGCTTTTCATGAAGCACCAGCGGGCGGACGGGCGGCTGCCCGGCTCCATCCAGTGCGTGGACGGCCGGGTGGAACCGCAGTTCAATAAATTCCAGGGCTTTTGCTTTCCTTTTCCTGCCCTGAACCTGTATTACTGGACAGGCCGGGACAGGGCGTACCTGGACGATTTGGCCGGGTGCCTGCGCCGGTTTGACGAATATCTCTGGAAAACCCGGGATTCCGACGGGGACGGCTGCCTTGAATCCTTCTGCGTGTACGACACCGGGGAGGACAACGCCGTCCGTTACGGGGACGCGCCCCGCTGGTGGACGGAGGACGAGGCCCCCCGGGGCTATTCCGTGGTGCCCATGGCCAGCATGGATATGATGTCCTTTTCCTATGCCTGCCGGGATACCCTGCGCCGCATTTCCACCCTCACCGGGGACGGGAAGGAAGATGACTGGCGCGCACGCGCAGAGGACGTTGCCCGGGGCCTCCGGGAAAGACTGTGGGATGAAAAGCGCGGCGCGTGTTTCGACCGGGACCATCTGGGCCGCCCTGTGGATGTGCTGACCCACAATAACCTCCGCTGCATGTACTGGGGCTCCTTTTCCCAGGACATGGCCGACCGGTTCGTCCGGGAGCACCTGCTCAATCCCAAAGAATTCTGGTGCGAAATGCCCCTGCCCTCCGTGTCGGTCAGCGACCCCGCTTTCCGGAACGCGCCGGAAAACAACTGGAGCGGCCAGCCGGAAGGGCTCACCTATCAGCGGGCCGTGCGGGCGCTGGAAAATTACGGGTACGATTCCCTGGTGCCCGTGCTGGGCAGACGCCTGTTCCGGGCGGTGATCGAGGGGGGCTATATGTTTACCCAGCAGTTCGATCCCTTTACTGGCGCGCCCTCCATGGTGCCCATTCCGGCCCAGCAGAGCGGCGAGGATACCGGCCCCGTCGTCATGCAGGACGCTTACGGCCCCACCATCCTGGCGGTCATGGAATATATGGCCCGCATGTGGGGGGTGCGGATGCTGCTGGGCGAAATCCATTTCAGCCTGTGCGGCGGCCTGGAATACGCCTATGAGCAGCGGTGGGGCGGCCATGTTTACTGCACGGAGTCGGACGGGCGGCGGGCCCGGGCCCTGGCGGACGGAAAGGAAATTTACGGCGGCCCCTGCGGCGTCCGCCTGATAACGGATGAGGCGGGAAACCTCCTCCGCACGACGATTCTTGAAAAAAGCCCTGACGAAGGGAGGAAAAAGGGATGAAGACGGTGAAAATCCGCCTGGACGGGCCGGGCGGCATGCCGCTGCCCGAGGCGACACTGAAAACGGCCTATGCTTCCGGCCTGGATTTCGAACCGGACGAGCGGCGGCTGCGCATTGCGCCGGACGGTACAGTGGAGCTGCAGGTGTCCCGGGAGCCGTACATGATTCATGTGAAAATGGCCGTGCCGGGATACGGGCATCTTTGGGTCATGGCGGATAATCAGGGCGAGGGCTACACGGGGGATTTCGTGGACTTCGTTTCGGAAGCCGTGCGCACGTACATTTCTTACGCCCGCCGGTTTTCCGAAGGGATCGGGCTTTCCGTGGAAACGGAGGGCCACCTGGAGGCGGCGCTGGAGCTGGAACACCTGGCCAACCGGGGCGCGGACACCCCGGACAACCGGCTTTACGCCCTGTCCCACGCCATATACGCGGCGGAGGGGGCCCTGGTAGAGGCTTCCCGGCAGAAGGTTTTCGCCCTTCCCCGGGCCGATCTTATGTTGGGCTGCAATTTCAGCCGCTTCCGCTCGGCGGACGACTGTTACGCCAAATTCTTTGCCAAGGCCTTTGATTTTGCCACGCTGCCCTTTTATCCAGGCCGCACCGTGCCCCAAAGGGACGTGTACGATTACGGGTACGTGGATCAGGCCCTGGCTTTTCTCCTGGAAAAGGGCATTACGCCCAAGGGCCATCCCCTGTTTTTCGGCCACAGGGAGGTCAATCCTCCCTGGCTCTTTTCCCTGCCCTATCCCGAGCTGCGCCGGGAGGCCGAAAAAATTGCCCGGCACCATGTGGCCGCCTACCGGGACAGCATCCTCTATTGGGATGCCATGAACGAGGCCCACGACTGGGCCAACTGCTTCGAGCTGACCCAGGAACAGCTCCTCGACCTGACCCGGGCCACCACAAACGCCCTGCGGGAGGCAAACGACCGGGCGGTTTCCATCGTGAACGTCTGCCTGCCCTTTGCGGAATACGTGGCGGGGCGGTATAATTGTTACGGGGCGCTGCCCGAGCGTCTGCGTTCGCCCCTTTCCTACCTGAAAGCGCTGCTGGAGGCCGGGGTGGATTTTGACGTGGTGGGGATTCAGCTGTATTTCCCCGGCCGGGACATGGTGGCCGTTTCCCGGCTGCTGGACGCCTTTGCCGCCCTGGGCAAGCCCATTCACATTACCGAAATGGGCGTGAACGGCGGCTTCCGGCAAAAGGGCACGGCGGGCAGCGAATGGTCCCAGCTGGGCATGAGCGAGGGCACATGGCACGGCGGCTGGAACGAACACACCCAGGCCGATTGGCTGGAGCAGTTTTACCTGATCGCGGCGGCCCGGCCCGAAATCGGCGCCCTGACCTGGTGGGATTTCATCGAACCGAGCTTTTTCGGCAACGGCGCTTTCCTCTATGAGGACGGCAACCCAAGAGAGATTTACTTCCGTCTGCTGGCGCTGCGCCAAAGAATTCAAAGGAGGAACCAACCATGAAAAAGGAATTTCAGAACCTGAAAATCGCTTACATCGGCGGCGGCTCCCGGGGCTGGGCCTGGGGCTTCATGATGGATCTGGCCATGGACGGGCAGATGTGCGGCACGGTGCGGCTCTACGATATTGACGAGCCCGCCGCCCGGCGCAACGAAATCATCGGCAACAAGATCAGCGCCCATCCCGACGCCGTTTCCCGCTGGCATTACGAGGTGGCGGATTCGCTTGAAACCGCCCTGACCGGGGCCGATTTCGTGGTGATTTCCATCCTGCCCGCCACCTTTGAGGAAATGCGTTCGGACGTGCATATGCCCGAACGCCTGGGCATTTATCAGCCCGTGGGCGATACGGCGGGCCCCGGCGGCTTCATGCGGGCCATGCGCACGATTCCCATGTACGTAACCATCGCCGAGGCCATCCGGGATTACGCGCCTGACGCCTGGGTCATCAACTACACCAACCCCATGAGTCTGTGCATCCGCACGCTCTACGAAGTGTTCCCCGGCATCAAGGCCTTCGGCTGCTGCCACGAGGTGTTCGGCACCCAGAAACTGCTGTGCAGCATGCTGGAAACCCAGGAGGGCATCCCGGGCGTCACCCGGCAGCAGCTTTACACCACCGTGACGGGCATCAACCATTTCACCTGGCTGACCCGGGCCAGCTATAAGGACATGGACCTTATGCCCCTCTACCGCCGCTTCGCCCGGGAGCACTGGCAGGAAGGCTATTCCGAGGGCCACGACGACAACTGGATGAACAATTCCTTTGCCTGCGCCCACCGGGTCAAGTTCGATCTGTTTCTGCGCTACGGCGCCATCGCCGCGGCGGGGGACCGGCACCTGGTGGAATTCCTGCCTCCCTGGTACACCCGCACCCCCGAAACGGTGCGCGCGTGGAAATTCGGCCTGACGACGGTGGATTGGCGGGTGGACGACCTGGGCAAGCGCCTCAAGCGCTCGGACGACCTCATCAGCGGCGCGGAGGAGTTGACCCTCAAGCCCTCGGGCGAGGAAGGGCATCTGCTCATCAAGGCCGTGCTGGGCCTGGGGGACCTGGTTTCCAACGTGAACGTGCCCAACCGCGGCCAGATTCCCAACCTGCCCCTGGGCGCGGTGGTGGAAACCAACGCCCTCTTCGGTCGGGACCGCATCGAGCCCGTGTACGCCGGGCCCGTTCCCTCCCCCATTCTGCCGCTGGTGGCCCGGCATGTGTACAACCACGAAAACGCCCTGCGCGCCGCCCTCACCTGCGACCGGGCCCTGGGCCTGTCCACCTTCATGAACGACCCGCAGATGGGCGCGGTTTCGCTGGAGGACGGCAAAAAGCTCTTTGACGATATGCTGGAAGCCCAGCGGGCCTATCTGCCCGAAAAATGGTTTGCCTGACGGAAACGAACGGTCAAAGGAGGGGGACTGCGGATGAAAAAACGAAGCGGACGGCTGCTTTGCGGGCTGCTGCTGGGTTTGCTGGCCGTAAGCCTGACGGGCTGCGGGGAAAAACAGGCCCCCGAGGAACCCGTGCATTTGACCGCGCTGCAGTACGAGCTTGAAAACCAGGCCATCGATTTCAGCGATCTGTGGTACTACCGGCAGATCGAAGCGCAGACGGGCGTCCATGTGGATTTTGAGGAAGTCAAGGATTCGGACTGGATCGCCCGGGTGAACCTGATGTTCGCGGGCGGCAGCATGGACGATATGGTGCTGCGGGGCAGCCTGGACGTGGAGGAATACGGCGCGGCGCGGAACCTGGTGCTGCCCCTGGACGCTTATCTTGAAAAGGATATGCCGGTGTACAGCGGCCGCCTGAACGAGAGGCTGCGCAACGAAATCCGCTCTTCGGACGGCAAAACCTATTACGTGGGCTTCCTTCTTTCCCAGAATATCGCCGCGGACGGACACTTTTTCATCAATCAGACCTGGCTGGACAAATTGGGCCTTTCCGTGCCCCAGACGGTGGACGAACTGACGGAGGTCCTTCGGCATTTCCGGGACGACGATCCCAACGGCAACGGCCTCCGGGACGAAATTCCCTACCAGGCCACTTTCAACGACTGCAATACGGGTATTTACAACGCCTTCAGCGCCTGGGGCGTTCCCCTGAACCTGGAAATGGTGTACGTGGACGGGAACGGCAAGGTGCATTTTGCCCCCGAGGAGGACGGCTTTTTTGACTGCGTTCAATGGCTGAATATGCTGTGCCGGGAAAACCTGCTGGACGTAGCCTGCATCACCCAGGGCTCCAATCTGTGGGGAGCCAAGGTCAATCAGAATACGGCGGGATATTTCAGCTACTGGCGGCTCGACAACACCGCCCTCTCCCAGGAAATAGCCGATCAGTTCGTCTGTATGCTGCCCGTGCACGCCGAGGGCCGCCAGGCACGGCTTGGCCGCCTGACGGATTTCGTGGAATTCGGCGCGGCGCTGACCGTGCAGAACCGGGACCCGGACGCTTCCCTGCGCTGGCTGGACTGCCAGATGGAAACGGAAAACATGCTGGTGGCCCAGAACGGGCCGGTGGGCGATATGCTGCGCCTGCGGGAGGACGGGCGGTACGAGGTGGTCTATGTGCCCGAAGCCAACGAGCTTTACAGCATCGTGCCTGTTATCTGCGGCCAGTTTTTCGCCCCGGCGGACTATTACGAATCGGTTTACGTGCCCGCCCAGCACCGGGAAGAAAAACAGAATTACAGCCGCCTCTACGACGAGGCCGGCGTCCTTGAGGATGTTTCCTATAAGGTGCTCACCGTCATCGCCACCCAGACGGAGGAAGAGGCCGCCGCCCTCCAGCGGCTCAAGACCCAGCTGGAGGAAACGGTGAAAAGCTCCCTGGTTGCTTTCATCACGAAGGGCGCGGACGAAGCGGATTACCAGGCGATGCTAAAGCAGCTCCGGGCCATCGGCTCGGAGGATTACAAGCGCATCTATCAGCAGGTGTACGACCGATACCTGGAAGGAACGGGGGGAGGCGTATGATCCGGCGCACCCTGACCAAATGGCGCGCTTCCGCCTTCGTGCGCTATGCCCTGTCCTACCTGAGCCTGCTGGCCATCGTGCTGGCCGTGGCCATTGGGTATATGTGCTGCTATGTGGACCGGGAGGTGCGGAACAAAACCCTGGAAAGCCAGATCAACCGCCTGAGCCGCATTGCCTTCCAGCACGAGGAATACGTGTCCGCCATGCTCAATACGGCGGAGCAGATCGGCCTTTCGCCTTTTATCGAACCCTTTTCCTTTGAGGAGGAACCCTGGCGCGCCTATGACCTGCTGCGGCAGTTGGCCCCCTACACCGTCACCAATTCCTTCTGCGACCAGATGTACCTGCGCTTTGCGGGGGATTCGCACCTGTATTCCTCTTCGTCCTCCATGACGCTGGATATGTTCGCGAATCTTCTGCAGTATGAAAACGTTTCCCGGGACGCGCTTTTGTCCATGCTGGACAATACCAAAGAAATGCAGATCATTCCGGCGCAGCGGGTGGTCAGCCGACTGGTGGACGGCAGCGAATCCGAAATGGTCACCTTCATCGTGCCCCTGGGCATGAGCCTCAAAAGCAGCAAGGGTTCCCTGGTCTTCCTTTTGAAGGAGGCTGTCTACCGGGATATGTTTTCCGACGCCATCGAGCTTGGCAACAACACCTATATTTTCCAGGGCGGCCGGGTGCTCGCTTCCGACGGGGATTTTGATCTGCCGGACGACGCAGTGTTTTCCGCCCTGGCAGGGCTGGACGACCAGGCGTCCCCGGCCTATGTTTCCTTTGACTGCAACGGAGAAAGCTGGTATCTGCTGGCCCTGAAAAACCGCGACTGGGGAATGCGCTACGCCGCCGTCCTGCGCGTCTCCGACCTGCGGGGCACCATTCTCAACGGCCTTTGGGGCGTTCTGCTCCTGGCCGTTCCCATCGCCGCGCTGGGGGCGCTGCTGGCCCTGTACCTGGCCAAGCGCAGCATTCAGCCCATCCGCGCCATTTCCAGCCTGCTGCCCAACCCCACGGGCACGGGAGACGAAATGAAATCCATCCTGGACGGGGTGCAGCAGCTGACGCAAAGCAACACCGACCTGATCAGCCGCCTGGACCGCTCCCTGCCCATGCAGCGGCACGAATTTGTGATCCGGTTCATGAAGGGGCGCTTTTCCTCCCGGGCCGAAACGGTGGCGGCGGCCGCCGCCCTGGGCCTGAACATCGATAAGCCCTGCTACGCCGTGGCCCTCAGCAGCGTATCGGACAACGAGGAACAGCCCTTCGATCTGCGCAAGCCCCCCTTTGCCGCCGAAAATCCGGATACGGTGGGCATCGGCGTGGAACTGGTGGCCATGAGCGTGCACCTCTACCTGATTTTCGCCGGGGACGCCCAGGCCGTTTCCCGCATGGCCGACTGCATCCGGGAAGTTTCCCTGGAGCAGCGCGGCCACGGCGTGGTGGCGTTGGGCGGGGTGCAGACCGATTTTTCCCGGGCCCCCACCGCGTATCTGGAGGCGGCCACCGCTTACGACAACCGCTTCATCATGGATGACAGCCGCCTGATCAATTACAGCGACATTTCCGAAAACATGCAGGATATTCTGCCCCAGGCCCGCAAGATTACCGACGGCATCAACCACGCCATCCGCCTCAACAACCGCGGCCTGCTGGAAAACAAAATGGACGAGCTGCTCCACTTTTTCAGGCACACCAGCATGTCCCCCTTCGCCTTCCGCCTGCTGTACAACGACGTCATCGATACGCTCCTTCGGGAACATGCCGATACATGGCCAAAGGACGCCGAGCCGCTGGCGGCCTACGATATTTTCTCCCTTTCAGGCTGTCAGAGCATCGACGATCTGGACGCGCTGCTGCGGAAGCTGTGCGACGCCATCCTACGCACGGAAGACGCGCCCGCCGCCCTGGACGGCGCGGACGAGCCATCGGTCATCAGCCAGGTGGTCGCCTATATGAACGAGCACTTCGCCGATTCCGAACTCTCCATCAGCGCCATTGCGGAAGCCTTCAACATGTCCACCGCCCGCCTGTCCCTGGCCTTCAAGGAAATGATGCGGCTTTCGCCGCTGGAATATCTCACGGTGATCCGGGTGGAGCACTCCAAAACCCTGCTCCGGCGGACCGACCTGTCCATCAAGGAAATCAGCCAGCGGGTGGGTTATTATGACGCATCCAGCTTTATCCGCCGCTTCAAGCAGATGACGGGCGAAACGCCCCTGCAGTACCGGCGCAGCACGGAGGAGGAAACATGACGGAACAGGCGTTGACCGTGGAAGGAATCGGCAAGCGGTACGGCGGGCGGACGGCCCTTCATGACGTCAGCTTCACCGCCGGGCCCGGCGAGGTCATCGCCCTCCTGGGCCGGAACGGCGCCGGAAAATCGACCCTGATGAACATCATTACCGGCTATCTGGCTATGACCGAGGGCCGGGTCACGGTGTGCGGCCACGATGTGCAGCTCTCCCCCATGGAGGCCCGCCGGCATGTGGGCTATCTGCCCGAGCAGCCGCCCATCTATCCCGAAATGACCGTGCGGGAATACCTGCGCCACTGCGCCCGGCTCAAGGGCCTGCAAAAGCCCAACACGGAAATCGACCGGGTGATTGACGCCGCGTCGCTGGAAGCCTATGCCTCCCGGCTCAGCGGCCGCCTGTCCAAAGGCTACCGGCAGCGGCTGGGCCTGGCGCAGGCGCTGCTTGGCGCGCCCGCCCTACTGGTGCTGGACGAGCCCGGGAACGGCCTGGATCCCGTGCAGACGGCCCACATGCGGGACCTCGTCGCCCGGGCGGGGCAGCAGTGCACGGTGCTGCTTTCTTCCCACCTCCTCAGCGAGGTTACGGAGGTATGCAGCCGGGCCCTGGTTATCGAGCAGGGCGCCCTCCGCTTTGACGGGGAAATGAGCCGCCTTTCCCAAAATACCGAGGGGCTCCGGGTGGCCTGGCGGGGAGCGGCGGATAACGAAGGGTTCCAAGCCGCATTGGCGGCCCTGCCGGGGGTTCTGTCCGCCCGGTTTGAAGCGGGCGCGGAAGCGTCTGCCGAGCTTCGCACCCTTCCCGGCGCCGATTTGCGGGGCCGGGTCTTCCGCCTGTTTGAAAACAGCGGCGCGGAGTTGACCGAACTTACGCCCCTGCACGAGCGGCCGGAGGATGCATTCCTCAAGCTGTTGGAGGAGGAAAAAGCATGATTGCCGTATTCCGCCGGGAAATGCTCAGCTATTTTTCCACGCCGGTGGGTTATATTTTCCTGATGATGTACACGGGCCTGGCGGGGGTCGTGTACGTGTTCATCAACATCGGCCGGGAAATGAGCGCCAGCATGAATCTGCTTTATTCGGGGATGCAGCTGCCCTTTCTGCTGCTCGCCCCTCTTCTGACCATGCGCCTTTTCGCCGAGGAAAAGCGCATGCGCACCGATCAGCTGCTTTTCACCGCCCCCGTTCCCGTAAGCCGGGTGGTGGCGGGCAAGCTGGTGGCGGCCTGCGTGATGCTGGCCCTGTCCATGGGGCTGACGCTGTTTTACCCCCTTCTTATCAGCCGGTGGGCCCAGGTGTCCCCCACCCAGATTTTTTCCGTGTGGCTGGGGTACTATCTGCTGGGCGTATCACTGCTGGCCCTGGGAACGTTCATCAGCGCCCTGTGCGTCAACCAGGTCAGCGCCGCGGTGTTTACCCTGGGGGTCAATGTGTTCCTTTACCTGAACGAGCATTATATCCTGCCCCAGCAGGGAAGCGCCGCCCTGCGGCCCGTGCAGGCCGTTCTTTCCTGGCTTCCGTCGGCGGCCCGGCTGGGGGATTTTTCAAACGGCGTCATCAGCCTGGCCGACACGGTCTATTTTCTCGCCGCTGCCGGGCTGATGATGTTTTTAACCTGCCGGGTCCTCGAGCGCGGTAGATTCGTAAAGAGGTGAGCGTCATGAAAAAGAAGCCCATGCCCTTTACCCTCTACAACGCGCTGCTGTGCCTAGCAGCCGTCGTCATTGCGGCCATGGTCTGCCTGGTGGCCCAGGAGGCCGAAAAAAAGTGGTATCTCAAATGGGACGTGTCGGAAAGCCGCCTGAGCCGCCTGAGCGATTATACGACGGAGCGGCTGGCCGCCCTGGACGAGGAAGTAACCCTCAGCCTCGTTTATCCCGCCGGGGCCGAAGACGCCCTGCGGGATCTGCAGCTGGAAACGCTGGGACGCATGGCCGCGGCGTGCCCCAAGGTGCGGGTGGAGGAGCTGGATCCCCTGACCCAGCCCCAGCGGATTGCCCAGCTGGCCGGGGACGTATCGGGCGTCCGGAACGGCACGGTGTTCGTCGCAAATGAAGATAAAAACCGCGTCATCCGCCTGGAGCCGGACGGCTTCCTTTTTTCCCGGCGCATCGGCCAGGAAATTTACACGATTTACGGTGGCGAGGCCCAATTGATCGGCGCTGTCGAACGCGCCTGCATGGATACGCCCCTGGCCGCCTGGTTCCTGACAGGTCACGGGGAATTGGGCCAGGAAGACTGCCAATCCTTTGCCCTGCAGCTGCGTGCCTTGGGCTTTGACGTACGGGAAGGGGCGCTGAACGGCATTCAGCCTGCCCCCAACGACGTGCTGCTGCTGCTTGCCCCCACGGAGGATCTGACCGCCGCCGAGGCGGACCGGCTCGTTGCTTTCCTGGACGGGGGCGGACGGCTGATCGTGGCCTGCGGGGCCGACGCGCCTTTTGACCGGCTGGGGGAACTGCAAGCGGCCCTTGACGTGTACGGCCTGGGGTATCGCTCCGGCTGGGCGGTTGAAAACCCGGCGGAAACGGCCTGTTATCAGGATCGGCCCGAATGGCTGCAGCCCCTTCTTTGCGAAGAAAACGGCCTGATGGAGGAATTGCCCGGCCGCCTGATCCTGCCCCGCAGCGCCGCCGCTTCCGTGCCCGCGTTGCGCCCCGGCGTAACGGCCGCCGCTATCCTGAAAACGTCGGGCCGCGCCGTTTTGCGGGCCGATCCTGCCGCCGACCCCCTGTATTCTTCCCCGGCGGATCAGTCCGGCACGCTGCTGCTGGCCGTCATGGCCGAAAAGGACGATATGCGCATCCTGCAATTGGCCAGCAGCGACATGCTGCGGGACGGGGCAGAAACCACGGGCGCGGCGGTGGTGGACGCCAGCGAAAATCTGCGTTTCCTGGCCGCCTGTATGGCCGAAATGACCGATCTTGACGGAACGGCCACCTTAGAGGCCGGGGTAAAGCAATTGCCCGCACAGCTGATTACCTTTGAAAACCAGCAGGTGCGGCTGCGGGTCAGCGCCGTGATCCTGGCGGCCCTGCCCTGCCTCATTGGCGTTATCATGGCCGTCGTGCTGATCAGAAGGAGGCGGCTGTAATGCGCCGGGGCGGAAAACTGGCACTTTGCTGCCTGGCGGCGGCGGCGCTGACCGTCTGTTGGCCGCTGCTCCGCACCGATTCCCGGCCCGGGGCCGCCGCGCCGCTGCCCACCCCCTCGGCAGCCTATGAAATGATGTATGAGCGGGACGTGACGCGGTTTGAAACCCTGGCCGTGACCCTGCCAGAAGGCGGCTACACGGTGCGCTCCAGCATGGCCTTCGACGAAAACGGCGGGCTGCTGGGCGTGTACAACAACCTGGGCCAGCCCGTGGTCGTGGAAGGACAGGAGGATTTTATCCTGGACCGGACGGCGTATCAGATGATGCTCCTTTGCGCCCAGCACCTGCCCGCCACCGCCCGCTATGACGCCCTCGACCTGAACGCCTGCGGGCTGTACGCCCCCGACGCCCGGATCACCGTGACCTATGCGGGAGATGAACCGCTGGTACTGACGGTGGGCCATGTCGCCGCGTCCCGGGCGGGGTGCTATGTACAGATGTCCGGGGACGAGGGGGTATACCTGGTGCCCGTGGACTTTCATGACGTTATGACGCGTCCCCTGAGCGGTCAGCACCGCCTGCCAGGGGCGCTCGGCAAAAGCGCGGATGACGCCGTACAGGCCGCCGTCGTAACGGCGGACGAAACCGTTATCGTCACCCGGACAACAGGAGAAGCGGAGGGGGGCGTTCTTTTTCCCTGGCGGGTCGATCAACCCTTTGTCCACCCCGGCAGCACGGCCCAGGCCGAAGCGCTGGTTTCGGGCATTTCCGCCCTTCGCGCGGAAGCTTACGTCGCCTCCGCCCAAACCCAGGAGGACCTGGCGGAATACGGGCTGGATCGCCCCACCCGCCTGATTGCTTCCTTTTCGGACGGCACAATCCGCGATATCCGGCTGGGTGCCGACGCGGGCGAGGGCCGGCTTTACGCCCTGATGGACGGCACGGGGGACGTGTACCTGATTTCAGGGGAACAGATTTCCTTCGTCCAATCGGCGACGCTGGATAACCTGCTGGATCGGTTCGTGGCGCTGGTGCCCGCTTCGGGGGTGGCCTCCGTCAGAATCCGGACGCCCGACGGGGAGGTTCTTCTGACCCAGTCCTGGGCGGGAGAAGAGGATACTTCGCCCCAAAACCAGGCCGTGAACGACAGGGACGTGCCCCGGGACGTGTTTACCTCCCTGTATTCGGGGCTCATCGGGCTGACGTTTGATAAAACCGCCCCGGCGGACGCGCCCGGCGGATCGACGCTGGCGGAAATTCTTTTCACCCTTCGGGACGGCAGCGAAATCACCGTCCGTTACGATGCTTACGACCGCCGTTATGCCCTGGCCCAGGTGGACGGGGACGGGCGCTTCCTGGTGCGCAGGACGCAGCTGGAAGAAGCGCTGGAAGAAATCCGGAAGGAGAGCGAAACCCCATGAAGCGTACGGAAATCAACCTCCGCGATCCCTTTGTGCTCGTGCACGAAGGAACCTATTACCTGTACGGCACCCGGGCCGCCACCTGCTGGGGCGAGGCGGACGGCTTCGACGTCTATACAAGCGGCGACCTGGAAAACTGGAGCGGCCCGACGGAATGCTTTCACAATGATGGCTCGTTCTGGGCAGACCGGAATTACTGGGCCCCTGAGGTGTACCGCTGGGAAGATGGCTTTTACATGTTCGCCAGCTTCAAGCGCGCCGACGTGCGCCGGGGCACGGCCATCCTGCGGGCCGATTCTCCCCTGGGGCCCTTTGCGCCCCATTCGGAGGGCTGCGTGACCCCCCGCGATTGGGAATGCCTGGACGGCACTTTTTACGTCAGCCCTGCGGGCAGGCCCTACATGGTGTTCTGCCATGAGTGGGTGCAGGTGGGAAACGGCGAAGTGTGCGCCATGGAGCTGACGGAGGATCTGCGTTCCGCCGCGGGGGAACCCCGGGTGCTTTTCCGGGCGGGGGATGCGGCATGGAGCAAACGAATGCATCATTCCAGCGGCCAGGAGGGCTATGTGACCGACGGGCCCTTTTTGTGGCGCACGGAGGACGGCGCGCTGCTCTGTCTGTGGGCCGGTTTTTCCCAGGACGGCTACACCGAGGGCGTGGCCCGCAGCGGCAACGGGGAAATCGACGGCGTCTTTACACAGACCGAGCCTCTTTTCCGCCGGGACGGCGGCCACGGCATGGTGTTCCGCGGGCTGGACGGCGTCCTTCGCCTGACGCTGCACAGCCCCAACACTCATCTTCAGGAGCATCCCGTATTTTACCGCCTCACAGAACGCGATGGCCGCCTCGTACGGGAGGATTAAAGAATAACGCGTGATTCCGTCCATACGCCGCGAAAACATCAGCAAGATGCAGGCCTTCATCGAAAATATGGGGCGATTGAAAACCGTTTGTGTATTTCCGCGCATATTAAAAATGAAGAAGCTGCGGCTCCTTCATACATTCCCGGAATTGTAACGCTGCTTTTTACCAGTCAGAAATATGACCGCGTATCTTGCGATGATTCTTCCATTTTCAATAAACCGTAAGGGCCGTTGCGTTGACGGCGAAACCGGATGAGAACAGATGCGTAACATGCGGCTATTCTCTGTCCTTTTTTGACATTAATAATACCGTCTC
>CANQKI010000072.1 GCA_947624355.1 uncultured Clostridia bacterium
TCCGTGAAGGGGGACTGCCTTTGCTCCAGCGCCCGGCAGTAAGCGTCCAGCGCCTCGCAGTCCATTTCTTCCTCGGGCTTTGCGAACTCCGCGTCAATCAGCGCCTGCAGCTCTTCGTCCGAAAGCCGCTCCGCCCCTTCGGGCGCTTCCCTGTTTGTTTCCGTGTTCGGGTTGTGTGTCATCATATTCCTTCTTTTCATTGGGCTGCGGCCGCCTCTTCGGGCGTCAGAATACCAAGATCGGGATCGGACGTGATTTGGCCCTCCCTGTCCAGCAGTATTTCATAATCCGCGCCACTGTACAGGCCCGAATAAAACGACACGCGCCACCTTGGGGCCTCTCCGTCCCGGGTAAAGAAATCAACGGCCGTCATGCGTTCGTCCAGGTCGCTTTCCTGGAGGGAAAAGGCCTGGCAGATTGCCGCCCGGGCAATCTCCACCGCCTCTTCCCGGGAAAGATCGTCATCGCCCGGCAGCACGTCCCGCCATGTGCCCTGGGCACGGCTGCGGGCAACCAGGTAATCGCCGTACCAGGCCTTCATTTCCAGCGTCCACAGGGGCATGGGGCCTTCCGTCTTCTCCATCACGTCCAGCACGGAAACGGCGTCCAGCCGCCCCAGCTGCTCTTCCAGCACGGCGTTATACGCTTTCTCCGCCTCCGCTTCGTCGGGAAGGGGCGGCGCGTCAAAGGAAAAGCCCAGTTCCTGCATGGCGAAAAGCAGGCGATATTTTTCCTGCGGGGGAAATTTTTCAACGCTGTCAAGCTCCCATTCCATGTCCAGCAGTTCTTCGTAAATCCCTTGCCGGAGCGCCACTGCGTCCTGCCCGTCCGTTTCGGCCTGGGCGCAGACGCAGCAAACCGCCAGCAGCCCGGCCATCAGAAGCATCCATCCCATGCTTTTTTTCGTCATAACATCCTCCTTTGTATGCAGTACATCGCGTGTTTCGGGCAGCTTTGCGCGGCTTTTCCGCGCTTCGTTGACCTCCTTCACTATTTATATGTGAAAAAACAGGACGAACGTCAACAAAAAAATCCCGTTTTCAAAAATTTTTTCAATTTTTTTCGGATCCGATACAGTTTTGTGCGAATCACCCGGTCGCTTGTGCCCAAAATCGCCGCAATTTCCGCCGTACTCTTTTGCTCGCCGTAATATAAATGAAGAAGCCGCTTTTCTTTTTCGTTCAGGGGCTCCGTGAGCCTTCGGATCAGGTCGCGGGTTTCCTCCCGCTGCAAAAACGCTTCCATATCGTCTTTTTCCTCTTGCAGCGCGGCGGGCGGGAGCGTATTTTCGTCCAAGGTCAAAAGGCGCTTCAGGGTCTCCGCTTCCTTTCCGTAGAAAAGCAGCCGCCGCCTGAGCACGATGGTCAGCCACGCCCCCTGATTGGGGTGCCGGGAAAACGCTTCATAGGACTGAAACGCCTGAAAAAAGGTTTCCTGCACCGCGTCTTCCGCTAAATGGAAAAATTGTTTTTTGTACCCGAAAAAAGCGTTTGCCTGCCGCAACAGCCTCCGGTAGTGCGCCCGGTACAGGGCCTCAAAAAACGCTTCCTTCCGTTTCCGGTCGTCGTCCAAGGGATCGCCTCCTGTCAATCGGCGTCCAGTAAAAACAATTGCAATGTTTTTGTAATCATTATGTAATAATTACAGGAACAGTTTATCCGTTCTTTCCCGCCGCGTCAAGGGGGCCATGGCAGATTTTTCAGGTTTTACAATTGCCGCAGGCTCGGAAGTTGTAAATCTTTTCCCTGATCGTTTGACAATATCCGACCCTCCCCCTTATAATGAATCCCATCCGACCCATGGAATCCGGGCGCGAGAGGAGCGGATTTTTTTGTTTCCCCTGCCGTTGATTTTGCTGGTTCTGGACAGCCGGGAGGACCGGGATTTCCTGGAAGCGCTGTACCGGGAGCATTACCGGCTGATGTATTATCAGGCCCTGAAAATCACCCATACCCCCGAGGCCGCCCAGGACGCCGTCAGCGACGCCATCCTGGCCCTGACCCAAAAAATTGATCTTCTGCGCACCCTGCCACGTAACAAACAGGCCGCCTATCTTGTTATAACAGTGAAGCACCAAGCCCTGAACCTCCTGGGCCGCAAAAAGCGGGAGGACGTGACCTGGGACGGCAATCTGCCCGAAACCCCCGACGCCGCCCGGCCCGAGGACGGCGTCATGGCGCGGGCGGGGGTGGAGCGAATCAAGCGCGCCATCCTGCGTCTGCCGCCCCGGGAAAAGGAAATCATGCTCATGCGCTATTTCCGGGAAATGAAGGACGATGAAATCGCAAAGGAGCTGGGCGTCCGGCCCGGCACCGTGCGGGTGCACCTGACCCGGGCCCGGGATCATCTGGCAGCGCTGCTGCAGGGAAAGGAGGACGCGCCATGAACCGCGAAGAAAACCTGCTTCGGAAGGCCTGCGAGGAAATCGCGGAGGAAGAAACGGAAGCCCTGCGCCGGGAAATGGATTTACCTTCCGTCCGACAAATCGACGCCCTCTACCGGCGGCACCAAAAAACCGTGTCCGCCCTGCTGGACGCGCAATTCAAAAAGCGGTTCGGTATGAAGCGCTTCCTTGAAATCGCCGCCTGCCTGGCGCTGCTGATGGCTGCGGGGGCCGCCGCTTTCCGGAACCGGCCCGAGCCCACGCCCCTGTCCCCGGGCGTCACCGCCTCCGTTCTCCCCTATTACACCCAATCCCCTACACCTGAACCCACTGTCACCCCCGAACCCACGCATTCCCCCACTCCACAGCCCACGATCACACCTGCGCCCACGCCGTTCCCCACCGAAGCGGCGGAACCGGCATCCGCTGCAGCAGGTTTCCCCACTCCATTCCTTGATCCCACCAATATTCCGACGGTTTCACCCACCGATGCGCCTGTCTTGACGTCCGGCGGCATCCCCGTCCCCACCTCCTGGCGGGGTGCCTATTTCCCGGACTATCTGTCATGGGGTCTGGAAGTCACGGGCGCAGGGGCCAATGACGAGCAGGCCATGGTCATCCTCGGCTCCACGTCCCGCCCGGACGTCATCACCTTCACCGAATATTTTTCCGCCCGCTCCCTGCCCGCCGCCGGGGACGAAGCCTCCTATGTCCCGCTGAACGGCGTCCTTGCCCTGCGGGAAACCAGCGCCGAGGGCGTCGTCACCCTCACCTGGGATCAGGACGGCCGCACCTTCCGCCTCACCGCCGAGGAGGATTATGCGGACGGAATCGAAAAAATGGCGGCCAGCCTTCAAAAAATTTCGGAATAACCCGAAATTCGCGTAACTTTTGCCGCTTCCCGTTTGTCATTCCTTATGAAAAAGGCCTCCAGGCCGAGATCAGGAGGAAACGAACATGAAACGCTTTTTCGCCCTTGCATTGATTTTGACGTTTTTCGCGCTGCCCGCCCACGCCGAGGGTGCGGACATCCGGGCCAACCTTCCAGAAGATATCCGGGTCTTCTTCTCCCGGGCGCAGTACAACGGCTGCGTCCTGGGCCCGGACGCCTATGTGGAAATCACGGGCACCGAGGCGGGAGATTTCGCCTTCGCCGCCCTGACGGAGGGCAGCAGTCAAACCCTCTACGGCTTTACCCGCCGGGACGGCGGCGGTTGGACCTATTGGCTCAAAACCGCGTCCGCCCTCCCCCAGCGGGCAGGGGAAATGCACCTGAACAGCGCTTACGGCACGCTGTTTGGCACACTATATTGCGATCATCCCGCCCTGGAAATTTCCTTCCAGTCGGAAGAAATTGAGGAATACTGGAATTGGACCGAGGTTTATGAACTTTCGGGGGCGGGCGGCCAATGGATGCTGGTGTACCTGAAAAACCAGCTAACCGCGTACTGCTTCGCCCGGGTGTACGCCGACCGCATCGTGTACCAGAACGACAACGGCGACACCCTGTCCACCGTTTACGGTACGGTGCAGCGCAACCTGCGCTACCACAGCTTTGCCGCCTTCCCCATGACCCCTGCCGCCGCCCGGGAAAAACTGACCCAGGCCCCCGTCCTTCCCCAGAACAGCGAGCTCACCGCCCAGAACATCCGCTTCACCGGCGGCCAGGCCTTCCCCGTCTATTCGGGCCCGGGGGAATACTACCTGCGGGCCGCCGACGGCGCGGCCAAGGTTTCCACCAACGACTGGATCCAGGTGTTCGGCACGGAAAACGGCTATGCCCTCATTCAGTACGCCATTTCCGCCGGTCATATGCGCTTCGGTTACATTGACCAGTCCTCCCTGCCCGCGGACGCCCGCGTTCCTGCCCTCGGGTTTTCCGCCTCGGCGGCGTCCCTGGAAACGGACGCCGCCCTCACCGACGATCCCCTGGGCAACGGCGCACCCCTTCGCGTCCTGCCCGCCGGCAGCACGGTAACGCATCTGGCCGTCATGGGGGACTGGGCGTATGTGGAAGTGGACGGCGGCGGCGCGCCCGTCCGGGGGTTCGTTCCCAAAAGCGCCCTGGCCAAGGTCGTCACCGGCTCCTTCCAGAACGGTGAATATTCCGCCTTCGCTTCCGCCCGGATCGGGGCAAACTGCACCGTTACGGTTGCTGTCTCCGCCCCCGACGCCTGGCAAAACGCCGTCACAGGCTACACCCTTTATGCCAACAATACGCCCCTTGCCACCGCCTCCGGGCCCTATGCCCAGGGGTACAGCTTCACCGTCGCCTTGCCGGAGGACGTTTCCGTGCTGGGCCTCTGCCCCCTGCGGAACGGCCTGCCCGCCGCTCAGGAGACCATTACCCTTCCAATCCCATAACCTTCCTTTTTCCGCATCCGCAAGGGTGCGGCTTTTTTCTTGTATATAAGGCTCTGCCTGTGATATAATGTTTAGGCGACCGGCCCGTAGGGCGGTCGGCCGGGTCGCCGGGCCGCGTATGCGTGCACGGCGACAAACATGGGATAATGTTTAGGTGACCGGCCCGTAGGGCGGTCGGCCGGGTCGCCGGGCCGCGTATGCGTGCACGGCGACAAACATGGGATAATGTTTAGGCGACCGGCCCGTAGGGCGGTCGGCCGGGTCGCCGGGCCGCGTATGCGTGCACGGCGACAAACATAATATAATGGAAAACATCAGGAGATAAGGGAGGTCTTTTCGCTTTGAAACGTATCGTACTGACGGGGGGCGGCACCGCAGGCCACGTAACGCCACACCTGGCCATTTTGCCCCACCTCCGGGAGCAGGGCTATGAAATCCACTATATCGGTACGGAGGACGGCATCGAGCGCCGCATGATGGAAAAGGAAGAAAACGTGACCTATCACGCCGTCAAGAGCGGCAAGCTCCGCCGGTATTTCGACTGGAAAAATTTCACCGACCCCTTCCGGGTCATTATCGGCTGCTTCCAGGCGACCCGCCTCATGGGCAAGCTCCGGCCCGACGTGTGCTTTTCCAAGGGCGGCTTCGTGTCCGTGCCCGTCGTCATCGGCGCGTGGCTGCACCGGGTGCCCGTCCTGTGCCATGAAAGCGATCTGACCCCCGGCCTCGCCAATAAAATCTGCGCCAAATTCGCAAGGAAAATTGCGACGACCTTCCCCGAGTGCGCCAAGGCCCTGGGGGAGAAGGCCGTCTTTACGGGCACGCCCATGCGCCCGGCCCTCTTTTCGGGCAGCCGGGAAAAGGGCCTTGCCCTGTGCGGCTTTTCGGGGCAAAAGCCCGTGCTCATGATGATGGGGGGCAGCCTGGGGGCCCAAAGCGTCAACCAGGCCCTGCGGGCGGCCCTGCCCCGGCTTCTTGAAAAACTGGACGTGCTGCACATCACCGGCAAGGGCAACCTGGATGAAAGCCTGCGGGCCCTGCCCGGCTACACCCAATTCGAGTTCCTTTCCGACGATCTGCCGGACGCCCTGGCCTGCGCCGATTTCGTGCTGAGCCGGGCGGGCAGCAACGCCCTTTGCGAGTTTCAGGCCCTCATGAAGCCCATGCTGCTGGTGCCCTATCCCAAGGGGGCCAGCCGGGGGGACCAGATTCTCAACGCCGAGTCCTTCCGCGCCCGGGGCCTGTGCCATGTGCTGCTCCAGGAGAACATGACGGCGGACACTCTGTACGACGCTCTCATGAAGCTCATGGACGAAAAGGATACCCTGATTGCAAACATGCGCAAAGCGCCCCCGGCGGACGGCACGGCGGCGGTGCTGAAGCTCATTCACGAAATCGAAAAATAACCGTTCACGAAAGCGAGGGGCCCGTGTATAAGCTGTTTCTCGTGGAGGACGATCCGGATATCGCCGGGGCCGTCTGCGCCCGGGCGGCGGCCTGGGGCTTTGAAATCCGCTGCGCCCAGGATTTCCGGCGCGTCCTGGAGGAATTTCTGGCCTTTGACCCGCAATTGGTGCTGATGGATATTTCCCTGCCTTTTTTCAACGGCTACCACTGGTGCCAGGAAATCCGGAAGGCGTCCAAAGCGCCCATTCTGTTTCTGTCCTCCGCCGCCGACAATATGAACATCGTCATGGCCATGAGCCTGGGGGCGGATGATTTCATCGCCAAACCCTTTGACCTCACCGTCCTGATGGCCAAAATCCAGGCGCTGCTCCGCCGGGCCTATGATTTTGCCGCCAGCGCCCCCGTCCTCAGCTGCCGGGGCGCGCTGCTGCACACCGGGGAGCAGGCGCTTTCCTATGACGATAAGAAAATCGACCTGACCCGCAACGAATACCGCATCCTCCTTTGCCTCATGGAAAACCGGGGCAAGGTGGTCAGCCGGGAAAAGCTCATGGAGGCCCTCTGGGAAACCGACAGCTTCGTGGACGAAAACACCCTCACCGTCAATATCGGCCGCCTCAGGAAAAAACTGGAGCAGGCCGGCCTTTCCGATTTCATCGTCACCAAGTTCGGCGTGGGCTACCTCATTCCGGAGTAACAAACCCGTATGGATTGTATGGATAGAAAATTTTTCTCCCTCTTTATCCGGCAGCATCTGGGCGTCCTTTTGTACGCCCTTTTTTGCGTCGCCGTGTCCCTGGCGGTGTTCTGGCTGTTCCGGATGAACATGGCGGCGGTCTGCTATGCCCTGATTCTATGTCTGGCGCCCGGGGCGGTCTGGCTCGTCCTTCGGTATTTCCGCACCCGGCAGCGGCATCGGGAATTGGCGCGATTGCTGACATCCGCCGCCCAGGTGCCCCCGGAGCTGCCCGCTCCCCGCACCGTCATCGAGCAGGATTACCAGCAGCTGATTCGCCGGCAGGACGCCGCCTGGCGGGCGCAGGAAACCGCCTGGACCGCCCATCTCCGGGATCAGGCGGAATACTATGCCCTCTGGGCCCACCAGATCAAGACCCCCATCGCCGCCATGAACCTGATTCTGCAAAACGCGGACGCCCCCGAAAACCGCCGCCTGGCCCTGCACCTGAACCGCATTTCTCAATATGTGGATATGGCCCTGGCCCTCCAGCGGCTGGACGGCGGCGGCAGCGACCTGGTAATCCGGCCCTGCGATCTGGATCCCGTCGTGCAGGGGGCCGTGCGCCGCTTCGCCGGGGAGTTCATCGACCGGAAGCTGAAGCTGCATTACGCGCCCCTGAACGCTTCTGCGCTGACGGATGAAAAGTGGCTTGGGTTTGTGCTGGAGCAGCTTTTTTCCAACGCCCTCAAATACACCAAAACGGGCGGCATCACCGTCGAAATGGCCGGACCGGACGTGCTCTGCGTCCGGGATACCGGCATCGGCATCGCCCCCGAGGACGCGCCCCGGGTCTTTGAAAAGGGCTATACGGGCTGCAACGGCCGCCGGGATTCCTCCGCCAGCGGCATCGGCCTGTACCTGTGCAAACGGGTGTGCGATATGCTGGGCCACGGCATCCGCCTGGAATCCGCCCCCGGCCAGGGCACGGCGGTATATATTGATCTAAGCCGCAAAAAGTTAGAAATCGAATAGCTTGTGACACAAATGTAAGATTTGACGGGGGAAATGTAAGGAGATTCGATGGCCCTGCGTTTCCCCTTTTTGTTATGATGAAGGCGCAAACGAAAACAGAAAGGAAGTTTGTTCAATGAGCCTGTTGGAAGTGAAAAATCTCAGAAAGGTGTACGTCACGCGCCTGGGCGGGCACCCGGTGGAAGCGCTGAAGAACGTGAATTTCTCCGTGGAGGAAGGGGAATACGTGGCCATCATGGGCGAAAGCGGCTCGGGCAAAACCACGCTGCTCAACATCCTGGCCGCCCTGGACAAGGCCACGGCGGGGGAGGTGCGCCTGGACGGCCGGGCCCTTTCGGACATCCGGGAATCCGAAATGGCGGCTTTCCGCCGGGATAACCTGGGATTCGTGTTTCAGGAATTCAATCTGCTGGACACCTTCACCCTGGAGGACAATATCTTTCTCCCCCTGGTGCTGGCCGGGCAGAAGTACGCCGATATGAAGCGCAAGCTGGACACCATCGCCGCCCAGCTGGGCATTTCCGCCCTTCTCAAAAAATACCCCTACGAGGTTTCCGGCGGCCAGAAGCAGCGGGCGGCCGTGGCCCGGGCGCTGATCACCGCGCCCCGTATCGTCCTGGCGGACGAGCCCACCGGCGCTTTGGATTCCAAGTCCACCGACGAGCTTTTGCAGCTTTTCTCCATCATCAACCATTGCGGCCAGGCCGTCCTCATGGTCACCCATTCCGTCAAGGCCGCCAGCCACGCCGGGCGGGTGCTCTTCATCAAGGACGGCGAGGTGTTCCACCAGCTTTACCGGGGCGAAATGACCAACGAGCAGCTGTATCAGAAAATTTCCGATACCCTTACATTGCTGGCGACGGGCGGTGACGTGCAGTGAAGGGCGCGTTTTTTGCCCGCATGGCGGGCCAGGGCATCGTAAAGAACAAGCGGCTGTACCTGCCCTATCTTGCCACCTCCGCCGGGCTGGTCATGATGGATTACATCGTGGCCTTCCTGGCCCAGTCCCGGGTAATCCGGCAGAACCTGAGCGCCGGCGCGGCCCCCGATATCCTCAACATCGGCACCGCCGTCATTGCCTTTTTCTCCCTGCTCTTCCTTTTCTATTCCAATTCCCTCATTATGCGCCGGCGCAAGCGGGAATTCGGCCTGTACAACATCCTGGGCCTGGATAAATGGGGCCTCACCCGGATGGCGCTGTGGGAAAGCCTGCTGGTGGCGGGTCTGTCCATATTGATCGGGCTGGGCCTGGGGGTGCTGCTTTCCAAGCTGGCGGAGCTGGGGCTGTGCCACCTGCTGCATATCCCCGTGTCCTTCGATTTCACGGTGGAGCGGCCCGCACTCCTGGGCACGGGAACCTATTTCGCCGTGATTTTCGCCCTGATCCTGGCAAACGACATCCGCCAGGTGTGGTTTTCCCGGCCCATTGACCTCTTGCACAGCGAATCCGCCGGGGAAAAACCGCCCAAGGGCAATTGGTTCATCGGTCTGCTGGGCCTTGCCCTCCTGGGCGCGGCCTATGCCATTGCCGCCGCCATCCAGAACCCAGTGGAAGCCCTGGGCATCTTCTTTGTGGCGGTGGCCATGGTCATCGCGGGCACGTATCTCATTTTCATCGCCGGCTCCGTGTCCCTGTGCCGGTTTCTGCAAAAGCGCAAGGGCTATTATTACAGGCCCGCCCACTTCGTTTCCGTGTCCTCCATGGTTTACCGCATGAAGCGGAACGGCGCGGGCCTGGCCTCCATCTGTATTCTGCTTACCATGGTGCTGGTGATGATCGGCTCCTCCCTGCGCCTGTATGTGGGGGTGGAGGAAGGGCTGCATAACCGCTATCCCACCGATTTTTCCGTGGAAGTCGCTTTTGAATCCCTGGACGACCTGAACGAGGAAAATTTGTCCGGCCTCCGGGCCGATATTGAGGCCGCCGTGGCGGAGGTGGGCGTTTCCATCCAGAATCCCCGGGTTCATGTGGAGTACAGCGGCATGGATTACTTTCAGGGAAATCAGATTCTTTTCAGGGCCCAGTACGACCAACCCAATTACCTGGACCTGGACATTCTGCCCCTTTCCTATTATAACGACGTAACGGGAGAAAGCGCCGTCCTGGCTCCGGGCGAAGCCTTCTACGGCACGAGCATGCTGGCCTGGGAGGACGAGGAAATTGTGCTGGGAGACACCGAAAGCGCCGTCACCCTTCGCCTGCGCCCCGCGCCCACCCCGATTCCCATGTCCGATGTGTCCATGGCGGGCATCCTGGCGCTGGTTGTTCCCGATGATGAATTGGTTCCGCTGCTGCAAACGGCTGCCGCGCCCACGCTGGGCGGCAATCTTTGGTCGCGGGTGCGCTGGATTTTTTCCTTCGATACCGATGCTTCCGTTGCTTCCCAGCGCATGGCCTATGACAATATCAAGAACCTGAAATCCAATGCTCCCCGCGACTTCCTGACGGAACGGCATCATGTGCAGAACCTGTCCTGCTACAACCGGGAAATGAACCGGTCGGATCACGTAAGCATGTACGGAGGCTTCCTGTACCTGGGTATCCTGCTGAGCCTGGTGTTCCTCTTTGCCGCCGTCATGATTATTTACTACAAGCAGATTTCGGAAGGGTACGAGGATCAGCCCCGCTTCGCCATCATGCGGAAGGTAGGCATGACCCGGCGGGACATCCGCAAATCCATCAATTCCCAGATGCTCACTGTCTTTTTCCTGCCCCTCCTCTTTGCCGGGCTGCACCTGCTCTTTGCCATTCCCATTCTCTCCCGGATGATGTACCTGTTCTACTTCAACCGCCTTGCGCCCCTGCTGCTTTCCTGCGGCGTTTCCTTCCTCTTTTTCGGGATTCTGTACGCCTTTGCCTACCGCTGGACCTCCAACGCCTATTACCAGATCGTCAGCGGCAGCATCCGGGAAAGAGGCTGACAAACCTCTTCAAAATACAAAAACCAGGGGAACCCTTGCTTCCGCTCGGGTTCCCCTGGTTTCTTTTGATGGCGTCCGCCTGTTATGCGTCGTAAATGCCTAAGATCACGATGCCCGCCACCGTCAGAATGATGGCGGCATAGTGCTTCCAGGAGAGCTTTTCCTTGAGGAAAATGCGGCTCCACAGCACGCTCACCACGCAGTACGAGGAAATGATGGGCGCGGCCACGGCGGCATCGCCCCCCGCCAGGGCGTGGACGTAGGCAAACTGCCCCGCCGTCTCGAACACGCCGGCCAGCAGCTTGGGCCCTTCCCGGGGGATGGTCAGCTTCTGCTTTTTGATGATAACGGTGTACACAAAGGCGCACACGGCCATGAACAGGAAGGTCAGTTCATAGGCCACGTTGGCCGAATCCTCGTTGAGGCCCTCCAGGATGATTTCGTCCGCCACCGTGCCCGCCGCGTCGATCAGGCAGTAGAGCACGGGCAGCAGAATGGCAATCAGGGATTTGGTATACTTGATATTGCTCGCCTTCTGGCGCTCCATACGGGCGGCGGCGTCCTCGGTATATTCCACGATGCCCAGGGCAATCACGCCCACGCACACCATGGCCACCGCTACGGCCTGCAGGCTTTCCATGGTCTGCCCCAGCACCACCAGGCAGAAAACCGCCGCCAGGGCCCCGGAGGAATTGCAGATGGGCGAGGACACCGAAAGCTCGATATATCGCAGGCCCACATACCCCAGCGTCATGCTCAGGATATACAACGCCGAGGCCGGCATATACTTCCAGATCACGTACCAGGAAATTTCCGTGCCGTTTACAAAGATTTCATATGCCGCGTGCAGGCCCATCACCAGGCCCACGGCCATCACCATTTTCCAATGGCTGTATTTATCGTCCGGCTTGGAGCCCACCTTGCTGAACAAGTCCGAGCCGCTCCAGCACAGCAGCGCCGCAATGGCCATCCAGAACCACATAGCTTTTGTCCCCCTCAATATTTATTTCGAAAAAGTGGCAAGACCACTTTTTCGACTTATGCTGTGGTATGTTTTCACTACTCCGCACGTCTGAGCCTTCGGCTCATCCGCGCTATTTAGGTAAATTGCTTGGATGCGTTCCGGCGTGGCTACGCCTCGCCTCCACATAAGCATTTTGCTACGGAAAACTCCCCGCCCGACCGGCAAAGCCGGGGCAAGGGAGGCCCGCAGGGCCGACTAACGGCGAGGACAGCCCGCAAGGGCTCCGCAGCCGTGTACCCGGCGAACGCGCTTGCGCGTTTGACGGGCTTGGACGATACGATTTTAAGTCCTGCGGACGGCTTTTGGTATCGTCTTCCATCACAGATCTTTAAACCGTCAGTTTTCCTTCATTCAATACTATTATTTTTCCGCAATGCGCGGCGCGATTTCGGACAGCTTCAGCCCCTCGTTCTTTTCCCCGGCCAAGCGGATGCTCCAGTCGTTTTCAAAGAAAAGCACGGGGTTTTCGTTTCCGTCATACCCCCGGGCGGAGGTGGAGGTGAGCTGCAGGTCCTCCACAGCTTTCGGCGTTTCGATCACCCAGCGGACGAAGCGATAGCCCAGCCGGTCCATCACCAGATCCACGCCGTATTCGCTCTTTAAGCGGTAGGTGAGCACGTCGAACTGCAATTCGCCCACCACGCCCACGATAAATTCCTCCAGCCCCGTTTCGGCCCGCCGGAAGGTCTGAATGGCGCCCTCTTCGGAAAGCTGGCTGATGCCTTTCACGAACTGCTTGCGCTTCATGGAATCCAGGGGCCGCACCCGGGCGAACCGCTCGGGAGCGAACACGGGGATTTTTTCAAACCGCACCCGCTTTCCCGTGCACAGCGTGTCCCCCAGCCGGTAAATACCCGGGTCGAACAGGCCGATGATGTCCCCCGGATAGGCGTTTTCCACGCCCTCCCGCTCGTCCGCCATGAACTGCTGGGGCTGCTTCACCTGAATTTCCTTGTTGGTGCCCGAGTGCCACACCGTCATGCCCTTGCGGAACACGCCGCTGACCACCCGCAGGAAGGCCAGCCGGTCCCGGTGGGCTGGGTTCATGTTGGCCTGAATCTTGAAGATAAAGCCCGAAAAGTCCGGGTCTTCCGGTTCAATCAGCCCCTGGTCGCTTTCCCGGGGCAGGGGCCGCTCGGTATACTGCAGGAAGCGGTACAGGAAGGGCTCCACCCCGAAATTGGTGATGGCGCTGCCAAAGAACATGGGGGTCAACTCCCCCCGGCGCACGGCCGCCAGGTCGAATGCGTCCCCCGCCTCGTCCAGCAGCTCGATTTCGTCCCGAAGCCGCTTCCGGTAATGCTCCGCCAGGGCGCCTTCAAAGGCCGGGTCGTCCGTGGAAAGCACGGTCTTGCCCGCCTTCGTTTTGCCGTGATCCCCACCGAAATAGAGCTCCACCGTCTTTTCATCCCGGTGGTACACCCCCTGGAAATCCCCGTCCACGCCAATAGGCCAGTTGATGGGGCAGGCCCGGATGCCCAGCACCTGCTCGATTTCCTCCATCAGGGCAAAGGGGTCTTTGGCCGCCCGGTCCATTTTGTTGACAAAGGTGAAAATGGGAATGCCCCGCATGCGGCACACCTTGAAGAGCTTCACCGTCTGCTCCTCCACGCCCTTGGCCGCGTCGATGAGCATCACGGCGCTGTCCGCCGCCACCAGCACCCGGTAGGTGTCCTCCGAAAAGTCCTGGTGGCCCGGGGTATCCAGAATGTTGATGTGATAGCCGTCAAAATCAAACTGCATGGCGCTGGACGTGACCGAAATGCCCCTCTGCTTCTCGATCTCCATCCAGTCCGAGGTGGCGTGGCGTTCGGCCCGCCGGGCCTTCACGCTGCCTGCCTGGCGGATGGCCCCGCCGTAGAGCAGCAGCTTCTCGGTGAGGGTCGTTTTGCCCGCGTCCGGATGGCTGATGATGGCGAAGGTGCGCCTGCACTGCACCTCTTTTTCCAGATCCTCCATAAAAAAACTCCTTCCGTTTTCTCCTGTTTCCCGTTCAAACCGAAGGAGCGGTATCAAGGCTTCATTCCGAAATCCCCCTTCATTAGCCATACCTTACTATTTATACCCGATTCCTTGCTTCTTGTCAATCTGTAAGTTTGTCAAACAAATAGGACAGTAAAGTAATTCCGGAGGAAAGAATACGGGGATAACCAGCCAAGCGGTCTGGAGGGGAGGGAGTTGGCGTAGTATTGGTGAGCAGCGAGCTGCTCACCAAAGTCGGCGAGGGAGAAGAAACT
>CANQKI010000073.1 GCA_947624355.1 uncultured Clostridia bacterium
GGCCACGCATCGTAGTCTCCAAGTTCATGCTCCTCTTGCTTCATTTGCGGCACATAATCCCGCCACAGCAGCGTCGCTGCTCCTGCGCCTGCCGTGACGCAGGCCAGCAGGATCGCCAACACCAGCGCGAAAGAAATATGTTTCTTCATGACTTTTTTACCCTCCAATGTTTCCTGTACAATCCGGTCGCATTGACGGGCGGAAGGCTCCAGGCAGGAAAGAGTATTGTTCACCGATTTTTGCAAACGTTCCTTGAATTCCCTGTCAGTCATCGTCCTCACCTCCCGTCAGCGCGGCCATGAGGTATGCTTTGCCTTGTTTATAGCATCTGTGAACGGAAGTAAGCGGGATGCCGAGCAGCTTCCCGGTTTCCGCCATGGTCATGCCCTGCAGTCCGTGCAGGATCATGACCTGGCGCTGCTTCCTGGGCAGTTTGCCGAGCAGCAGCACCGCCGTCCGGTCTTCTTCGGGTGCGGCGATGGGAAGCTCCTCCAGGCTTTTCCGCATATCCACCTTTTTGAACCATTGCGATCTTTGATAGTCTTTGCACGTATTGAGCGCGATCCGGATCAGCCACGCTTTGTCATTGCCGGGGCAAAAGCCGGGATGCTTCTGCAGGTATTTCCAGGCTTTGAGGAAGGTATCCTGCATGGCGTCCTGGGCTGAATTGGCGTCCGCCAACTGCAGAAAGCACAGCTTCGTGATCTCGCCCGCGTATTGATGCACCCATTCTTCCAGGGTCTCGGCCATGCCGGGTACCGCGGCATGCTCCATGATCCTTCGCCTCCTCTCTTGTTTGTTCGCATTCCGGCCCCGTTGGGGCCGTAATGCTCTCTCAGGTAAATTGCTGGACTTCCGCTTCATCGGCCCTTCGGCCCGATTCCGCAAGCTGCGGGTTCTTTTCTAAGCTTCGCATTCCAGCCACGCCCCACGCTACTCCACTTCGTGGAAGCGCGGGCATCGGGCGGCAATTCAAGAATTGCTCGCCCTCGGTCGCCCTGACGGGCGACGCTCACCCTACGGACCGTAACGCTCTCCCAGGTAAATTTCCTGGTTTCCGCTCCATCGGCCCTTCGGCCCGATTCCGCAAGTTTTATAAGGCCTTACACTTATAAGACGAAAAAAATCCTCGTTTTTTCCACCTTTTCAAAAAATTTTTAGGGAGAGTAGCTTTGGCGTTTTTTGCAAAAAAAGAAAGACAGGGAATCCTGCCTTTCGCATTCTTTTCTGTATGGAGCGGCTCAAAGAATAATCAGCAGCCGCCCGCAGGTTTCACATTCCACCAATTCCCCGGCCTTGACTTTCTTGGAAACCGCTGAGGGAAGCGACATATTGCAGCCGCCGCACTGATCCCCCAGCAGCGGGGCAAGCGGCGGCACGGAGTGACGCTTGATGGTGCGGTAGCGCTCCATCAGGTCCTCCGGCACGGCCTTCGCCTTTTCAGCAGCCGCGGCGCGAAGTACCTCCAACTCCTTGCTCTGTTCTTTGAATTCCACATCGTAAGGGGCCTTCAGCTTGTCAAACTCGTTCTTTGCCTTGGCAGCGCGAAGCTTCACATCGTGCTGCAGCCGCTCCCTGTCCCCCACGTCCTTGCTGATTTTCCGGATTTCCTGCTCATACGCGGTAATATTGTTCTGATAGCGGCGGGCGTCCGCGATGTACTGACGGGCAGCCTCCGCATTGACAGGCGGTTCGTTTTCGATTTTGGCCTGCAGATTGCGAAGCTGATCGTCCGTCCGGGAAACGGCGTCTTTCAGCGCTTCCAGGCGGTCGGCCATGGCAGCCACCTCGTCCTCAATCCGGTGCATGGTGTTCTGCTGCTCGATCAGATATTCGCGGTATTTCACCAGCTTCTGGCGGGTCGGCGAGCGGCGGATAGCATTTTCCTTTTTATCCGCTTCCACATCTGCCTGCTGATATTCCCATAAGAGATGCAACTGGTCCATGGCGAGGCCTCCTTTTTATTCCAATGCGCCGAAGGGCGCACATTCGGATGCAAAAAACTGCACAGAATATTTTACATCATTCAGGCGTTTTTGTAAATACTCTGCCAGCACCGACACAAGGGGAGCTTCCGTGGCGTAATGGCCCCCGTCCAGCAGGACAAAGCCGCTCATGGCGGCAGCCAGCGCGTTGTGATGACGCACTTCCCCGGTCAAAAGTGCCTGGGCGCCGAGGTGCATGGCCTCCTGCCAATCCTCATCATCCGCGCCGCCGGCAATAGCAAGGGTGCGGATGAGGGTGCCCGGCTCTCCCCCGTATTGCCGGATCGGCGCATGCAGGCACGCTTCCGTTTTATCTTTCAGCAGTTTTGCGGGCAGAGGTTCGGGCAGTTCCCCCACAAACAGGTAACCGTCCTGGCGAAGGTTTTGCAGGCTCAGTAACCCTGCGCACGCCGCGCTGCCGCTCAGCATCGTTTTATCCAGATTGGTATGCGCACTGATGAGTGAAATATGTGCCCGCACCATTTCACACAGGACGCGGGCCTCGGCATCCTCTTCCACCAGGTTCTTCCGCCCATGGAAAAACAGCGGATGATGGCTCACGATCAATTCGGCTTTCAACCGTTCCGCTTCCATGACCACATCCAGCGTGGCGTCCAGCGCCACCAGCACTTTCGTCACTTCGGCGTCCCGCCGCCCAACCAGCAGGCCGGGGTTATCAAAGGCCTCTGCCGTTTCAAAGGGCGCAATTTCATTGATCAGTTTTTCAACCGTTTCCACTGTCGCAGGCACGTTCATATTCCTCCTTGATGATCCGGGTAACGTTGGGACCGTCCGCATCCCTGCGGCAGGACGCGGCAGCCAGCTTTCTTCTTAGAAAATCACGGTATACAGGGTCGCCCGGATGCTCCATGAGACGGGGACCCAAAAGCAATTGCTTTTCATCCAGCGCTTCTTTTCCAGGCAACGCTTTCATGACCGTATAAAACCGGCCCACGCAGAAAACGATTTGTTCCTGGGTAATCCGGTATTGCAGGTTCATCAATGTTTCCCGAAGCACCGGAAGATCGGTATGGGCAGAAAGAATTAACGCCGCACCAAACAACTTGTTCGATCCCTTTTCCAGGATTTTTGCCACCGTCCATCCCCCCATGCCGAGAACCGCAATTGCCTGGGCCGGCTTCTCAAGCACGCCCAGCCCGTCTCCGACACGGAAATCAGCCCGGTTGTCCAGGCTGTGCAAAGCAAGAAGACGTTTTGCTTTTTGCAGGGAAGGCGCACTGATATCCGCCACGCACATTCTTTCGCAGATATTGTTTGCCAGCAGATAACAAGATAACCGCCCGTGATCGGCGCCGATATCAGCGCCGTATGCACAGGCGGGCATCATATGGGCCGCCGCTGACAGCCTTTCGTCAAGAACGGGCAGCCGCATCATCAATCCAGATAATCCTTGAGTTTTTTGCTGCGGCTGGGATGGCGCAGCTTGCGCAGGGCCTTCGCCTCGATCTGGCGGATACGCTCACGGGTCACCTTGAATTCGCGGCCCACTTCTTCCAGGGTGCGGGCGTGGCCGTCGTCCAGGCCGAAGCGCAGCCGCAGCACTTTTTCTTCCCGGGGCGTCAGGGTGTCCAGCACATCCCACAATTGCTCCTTCATCAGGGCATGAGAGGCAGCCTCAGCGGGAGCGGGCGCGTGATCGTCTTCAATGAAGTCCCCCAGGTGGCTGTCCTCTTCCTCGCCGATAGGCGTTTCCAGGGAAACGGGCTCCTGGGCAATCTTGATGATTTCCCGTACCTTGGCCTCGCTGATGCCCATCGCCTTGGCGATTTCATCCGGCGTGGGCTCCCGGCCGTATTCCTGAAGAAGCTGGCGGGACACGCGGATCAGTTTATTGATGGTTTCCACCATGTGCACAGGAATGCGGATGGTGCGTGCCTGGTCGGCAATGGCGCGGGTAATGGCCTGGCGGATCCACCAGGTGGCATAAGTGGAGAATTTATATCCCTTTCGGTAGTCGAATTTTTCAACGGCTTTAATCAGGCCCAGGTTTCCCTCCTGGATGAGGTCCAGAAACAACATCCCGCGGCCCACGTACCGCTTGGCAATGGAAACCACCAGGCGCAGATTGGCCTCCGCCAGCTTTTTCTTGGCTTCTTCGTCCCCCTGTTCCATCCGCTGGGCAATCTCGATTTCCTCTTCAGGCGTCAAAAGCGGCACCCGGCCGATTTCTTTCAGATACATCCGTACAGGGTCGTCAATACTGATGCCTTCCGGCATGGAAATATCATAATCGTCGGGCACGGGCTCTTCTTGGGACGGCGTGGGTTCAGGGGCATTTTCACCATCACGGATTACGGCAATGCCCATGGCGTCAAAGGTATCCAGCACGTCGTCGAACTGTTCGGGGTCGATCTCATAGGAGGCAAGTTTGGAAATAATTTCGTCGTACGTCAAAGAGCCCTTGCGTTTTCCAAGTTCAAATAATTCGTCCAGCTTTGCCTGTTTCACGTCTGTCTGCGTGCTCATAGGCGCTCCAACTCCTCTCTTGCCGTCAACGGCCCAGCTGCTTGAGCTGAGCCAGTTCTTTGGAAAGCGTCGTGACCTCCGCCAGCGCCTTTTTACGGGTTTCTTCATCCGGTGCGCTGCGCATCAGTTCGGTCATGGATTGAATGTTGTGCTGTAAAGATTGAATATGCAGGCGTTTGAGACAATCCTCCGCCACCGCGGCGGGGTTCTCCCGTTCACTGTCAGACAGCATAGAGAAAATTTCTCCGGCCGTTTGGCGCAAAGCGTCATCCTCCGCCTCGGCCAGAATCCGGGACGGCTGCACGCCCTGCAGTAGGAGTTCGGCTACCTTACGGGTCTGCGCATCCGAAAAATCCTCCGCCTTTACCATGCCATCCGGCAGCTTGCCGGTGGCAAGCAGGGCCAACAGTGTTTGCTCGGTGCGCAGGGATTCGGACGAACGCTGGCGCTTTGCAATCAAGTTTTCCCGGTTTTCCGTGGGTTTATACCGTTCAGCAGCCGGCGGCGTTATCCCGACCTGGGCCACCAGAACATCGCGGCTGAACCCGGTTTGCACGCTTAAAAGCTCCAGATAGTTTTCCAGTTCCACCGGCTCCCGAACCGTTCGGAGCAGCGCGGCGCAGCCCTTTGCGTATTCGGTGCGGCCATCCTGGGTGTCCAGATCGTATTGCATGGCCAAGCGCTGCATTCGATAGGATACGGCAGTAAGCGGCGGCAGGCGATTGAAAGCGTCCAGCCCGCGCTGGCGGATGAATTCATCCGGATCCAGGCCATCCGGGAATTTCAGCACCCGAACAGGGACGCCTTCCTTTTCAAAGATGCCGAGTGCGCGCTCAATGGCGTGCTGCCCGGCTTCGTCGCCGTCATAGGCAATCCACACTTCGGGGGCATACCGCTTCAGCAGCCTGGCCTGTTCTTCGGTAAGGGACGTGCCCAGCGTGGCCACAGCTCCAACCACCCCCGCCTGGCTTACGGCTACCACGTCCATGTAGCCTTCCACCAGCAGGATACGTTTCAGATCGCGGATTTTGCGGATCAGGTTGATGGCATATACGCCCTTTCGCTTGTTGAATACAGGCGTATCGGCCGTATTGAGGTATTTGGGCTTTACGTCGGTCAGCGCGCGTCCGCCAAACCCCAGCACATTTCCCTGCTGGTCGATGATGGGAAACATGGCACGGTTGCGGAACATATCGAAAGCGCTGTCGTTTTTTACCACGATGAGGCCGGCCAGGGAAAGTTCCTCCCGGGTGTAGCCTTTTTCCTGGAGGTGGTTTGTGAGGGCGTCCCAGTGTTCCGGGGATGCGCCCAGGCCAAACCGGCGGATAATCCCGTCGTCCAGCCCGCGGCCATGCAGATAGTCAAGAGCTACTTTACCTTCCGGCTTCCACAGCGTTTCGTGGTAAAAGTGCGCTGCGTCCCGATTGGCGTTCAGAAGACGTTCCCGCTGGGAGCGCCGCCGCTCGTAATCAGGGCCCTCCCGCAGTTCAGGCATGGGCAGATGAATCTTATCGGCCAATATTTTCACTGCTTCCAGATAAGATACCCGCTCCATTTCCATCACGAACTGCACCACGTTTCCCCCGGCCTTGCAGCCAAAGCAGTAATAGAGGTTCAGCTCCTGATTTACGGAAAACGAAGGCGTTTTTTCGTTATGGAAAGGGCATAGCCCCCAATAACGCCTGCCGTCCTTTTTGAGGGGCAGATAGGAGGAAACCACGGATACGATATCCGTCCGGGCATACAGCTCATCCAGCCAGGATGCAGGCAGCCTGCCCGCCATTTCCATTCCTCCCCTCCGTTCCGTATTCAACATAATTCGAGATGAACGGCTGATTTCCTGCAAAAAATTATTTTTTTCGCAGTCAGTTTATGGGAAATGCCGCCGGAATAAACAGCCGTTCATAGGTTCGCAGGGCGTACCGGTCGGTCATGCAGGCAAGATAATCCACCACGGCCCGCTCCGTTCCGTCCCGATAGGCAATCTGGACATACTCCAGAGGCATTTCGCCGGGGTTTTCCAAAAAATAATGGAAAAGAGAAGTGAGCACATGGTCGCATCTGCGTTCCTCGTCCGCCCGCCAACCGTCCATATAAACACGTTTGAAAAGAAAATCACGCAATTCGTCCGTCGCCTGCTGAACGGTATCGCTCATGCGGATAAAGGGTTGATTTCGGCTTTCCCGGACAATATCGGTAATCATGGTGTCGATCCGCTGGCCGTGGGTTTCCCCCAGAATCCGAAGCAGCTCATGCGGCAATTCAAATTCCCGCAGCACACCTGCCCGGATGGCATCGTCAATATCATGATTGATGTAGGCAATCCTGTCCGCCCGGGCCACGCATTGCCCTTCCAGCGTGGCAGCGGCGCCTTTTCCCGAATGGTGCACAATGCCGTCCCGTACTTCCCAGGTCAGGTTCAACCCTTCCCCGCCTTCCAGCACTTCCACCACCCGAAGGCTTTGCTCGTTGTGGCGAAACCCGCCCCCGGTCAGCCTGTCCAGGCATCGTTCCCCGCAATGACCAAAGGGGGTATGGCCAAGATCATGACCTAAGGCAATGGCCTCGGCCAGATCCTCATTGAGGCGAAGGGCCCGGGCCAGTGTGCGGGCCACCTGGGAAACCTCCAGCGTATGGGTCAGGCGGGTGCGGAAATGATCATCTTCCGGCGCAATAAACACCTGCGTTTTGAACTTCAGACGCCGAAAGCTTTTGCAATGCAGGATACGGTCCCGATCCCGTTGAAATTCCGTGCGGAGGGTATCCGGCGATATATCCGCAGCCCGTCCCTTTGTATCCGCACTACAAACCGCATGAGGCGAAAGCCACTCCCTTTCCCTTGCTTCCAGTTCTTCCCGAATGGTCATGACCATGCCTCCTTTTGTTTTCCATGGGTATATACCACATATTTGCCGTTAATTCCTTTTTTGCCGTCAAAAAAAGAACGGAAAGTCGGTGCCAGACTTTCCGAACTTCAGGCGTTCATTCAATTTTGGGGTGTAACGGAAGAAAAAATATGAAAACCGTTGAACAGGGCCGCTCTGACATTTTCATGGGTCAGCGCCACAAGGCCGGGCTGAATGATTTCCAGCTTATTTCCGCCGGTTGTTTTGTATTCCGTGCGGCAAAGAGGATCCAGAATATAAAGCTTTTCGTTGTCGATATGCGCCAGGAATACATAGTGTCCGGTATTTGTAAAGGCGCCTCCTCTTGATGCGGTCGCCACGACTGCCGAACCGGACAGCAGCGCGGCAATCGCTTCCTCGTAGTCCGTAATATACCGGTAATCCAGGCCGTAGGCGGCGGCAATGGCCTTAATAAAGCCGGAAGAAGTACCCATGGCAACACCTCGGCTGTAAACGCCGAAAGTGTTGTTTCCTGTGGCAAAATCAGCGAAAATCAAGGGCAGAAACCGGGCGTAATCCCGGTCGGACGTCAAAAGGTAGCGGCCGTGCCGATGATTGCAGCGGGCATTGTTCACCGAGCACTCGCATATCGCATAAGGCGTATCGGCATAATCCGAAATGCGCCGCAGTCCGCTTTCCGGCACCAGCGCCGCGATGGCCATGGCCGTCGCCGTGGGGCCGCAGCCGGAATCGCGGATGGGACGGCTGGATGAAACGTCGCCCTGTTCATAAACCAAAGCGCCCCATAACCCATCATTCTGTGCATAATAGCGCATGGGACCCTTGCCCGGCACATCGATCATGCCGGACACACTTTCCGGACGCGAAAAAAACGCCTCCGCCAATGTCAGGTTGTCCGCACAGCAAATATGCGCGTTTCCAATCAGAAAAACGCACAGAACAATGATCCAGCCGGATTTTCTGAAAGAAACGCGCATACTTTTGGCCTCAGCAGGGCTTTATTCTTCTTCCTCTTCTTCGGGAAGCTCGGCGTTATGGTACACTTCGCTCACGTCGTCATTGTCTTCCAGCATATCCAGCAGGCGCTGCACCTTGGTCAGCGTATCCGGATCGCTGATGGAGACGGTATTCTGGGGAATCATCTGCTTGTCAGCGGAAAGGAAGGCAAAACCCGCGCTTTCCAGCTTTTCCCGAACGGAGGAAAAATCGTTGGGTGCGGTGATGATTTCGAATGCATCCTCATCCACCTTCACGTCTTCCGCGCCTGCATCCAGGGCAGTCATCATCATTTCGTCTTCGTCCATGCCCGGTTCGCGTTCAATGACGATGACGCCCTTGTTGTCGAACATATAGCTTACCGATCCGGGGGTGCCCAGGGAGCCGCCGTTCTTGTCAAAGATATGGCGCACATCGCTGGAGGTGCGGTTGCGGTTATCGGTAACAATCTGGGCAATGATGGCCACGCCGCCGGGGGCATATCCTTCGTAAGTAATTTCTTCGTAGGTGGCGTTGGAGCCTTCGCCGGCCGCTTTTTTGATAGAACGCTGGATATTGTCGTTTGGCATATTATTCGCTTTTGCCTTGGCGATGATA
This sequence comes from uncultured Clostridia bacterium, assembly GCA_947624355.1. Taxonomy (GTDB): domain Bacteria; phylum Bacillota; class Clostridia; order Christensenellales; family Aristaeellaceae; genus RUG563. The sequence goes on from CANQKI010000073.1 coordinate 8,933, forward strand.
TCCTTCAGCTTGCTGTTGGATTCGGGGTTCGCGCCGCCTTCACGCACGGCAATGGCGATTTCCCGGCCGATCTTGGTAAAGATTTTGCCGCGGGCAGCGTCGGTCTTGCCCTTCTTTGCCTGAATATTGTGCCACTTGGAATGTCCGGACATAATAATCCCTCCCATAAGGAATCAAAGAATTTCAACAATGTATTATAGCATACATTTAACCATACGTCAAACCCGAATTGCAGCAACTTTCCAATATTGCATTTTTGCCTTTGCAGAATTGACAAAGCAAAGGGAACTTTGTATAATAAGTGCATTCATTCTTGAGAGGAGCGCTTGTTTCCATGAAGAAACTGTTTCTTGCCATTATCATCGGGATCATGATGCTTTCTATTTGCGTGTGCGCTCAGGCAGAGCTTGAAAAATCTCCTTTGCTGGACGCAGCTTTTACCATGATTGAAAGGGATAATATTTTTCAACGCCGCTACAATGAACTGACTGGTTCCAACGTTGAATCGCTGTTTGAATTGGGCGTTCCCTACTTTTTCGGCGGTCAAAAGGGCGATAATGTCGTGTCCCGGTATCCGGATTACCTGAAAGCGAAGCCGCTTGAAAGAACCAAGTTTTACAGTCCGGACAAGGTATACATTTACGGCTTTGACTGCTCGGGCTTTACAAACTGGATTCGTACCAGCAACGGCCTGCCCAAGCATGACGGACTGCAGCAAATGATCCTGACGTACGCTTACAAGCGCGCTGATGTGGAAAAAGGTGTTCCCGGGCACATTTACAATTACAAGAACGACGTTTGCTACAAGCCCATGCCCCCCTACGGGGAACTGTACAAAACGCTGCGCGTCGGCGATCTGCTGGTGGGCAAGCACGGGGCACGGCACATTATGATGTATATCGGCACCCTGCGGGATTTCGGCTTCACTGCCGAGGAGGTGCCCGAACTGGCAGAATATCTGGATTATCCCCTGGTAATCCACTGCGGCCCCAACCCTTCCTACATGGACCGCTTCCAGAAATTCCTGGATGAAACAACGGATGAATACTACAGCAACTGCGTCACTACCAACGGCGGCGTGGCCGTATCCATCATCGGTGTGCCCCCGGAAGCTGCGCCGTATCACCGCTATGTGAAAATTGGCGGTTACGAAGAGGATTTCAATTACTTCATGATCGACGGTGGAAAGACCATGATGACCATCTGGGATTTGCCGGGATGCACGTCCTTCTGCTGGTTCAGAATGTAAATATCTTTGAAATGGGCTGCGTGCGCAGCCCTTTTCTTTAAAGTGAAGGAGGAAAAGCATGCTTCCAAATGAAACCCATATCCAGAAGGTACAGCGCAAGCTGGAAAAGAAACTGCGGGTCATTCGTGTGGCGGCCGGGGAAGAAAAGGCTGATCTGGTGCTCAAGAACGCAAAATATCTGAATGTCTTCAGCAATGAATTCTGCCAGGGCGATATTGCCGTGGCAGAAGGCCTGATTGTTGGTATGGGTAAATACGAAGGGACGCAGGAAATCGACGCGTCCGATCGCATTGTGTGTCCCGGTTTCATCGACGCACATATTCATCTGGAAAGCTCCCTGGTGGAGCCCTGGGAATTTGCCAAGGCCGTTCTCCCCCACGGCACCACCACCGTTATCTGCGACCCTCACGAAATTGCCAATGTCATGGGGCTGCAGGGCATCGATTACATGATGGCTGCCAGCGCCGGGCTTCCCGTGGATGTGCACTTTATGCTGCCCTCCTGTGTGCCGGCCACCCCCGAGGATGAAAGCGGCGCAGCGCTGGGTTATGCGGATATCGACCCGTACTTTGAGCATCCCCGCGTGCTGGGCCTGGCCGAAATGATGAATTACGTGGGCGTCGTCAACGGGAAGGAGGAGCCGGTCAGGAAAATCCTGTGCTCCCAGGCCCATCACAAAAAAATCGACGGCCATGCGCCCGGCCTGTCGGGACTGGCGCTCAATGCGTACATCGCTGCCGGAGTTTATTCCGATCATGAGTGCTTTACCCTGGAAAACGCGCTGGAAAAGCTGCAAAAAGGCCAGTTTATCATGATCCGCGAGGGTACGGCGGCAAAGAATCTCAAAGCGCTGCTGCCCCTGCTCAATCAGCAGTATTATTCCCGCTGCATGTTTGCGACAGACGATAAGCACCCAAGCGATCTGCTGCACGGCGGGCACATCGATTACATTGTCAAAAACGCGATCAGCATGGGCGTCGATCCCATTATCGCCATCAAAACGGCCAGCCATAACGCTGCCCGTTACTTCCTGATGAACAACAAGGGCGCCATTGCCCCAGGCTATCTGGCGGATTTCGTGATTTTTGATGATTTCAGGAATTTTGATATTCAGATGGTCATTAAAAAAGGCAGGGTCGTATTTGAAAACGGAAAACCCGTCGACGTTATGGAACCTGAAATTCCGTTGAGCCTTGAAATGCGCGCCCGGGATACGATGCATCTTGAGGACATTACGGCTGAACAGCTGAAAAACAGCCGCTCCCTGGGGCATCTGAAGCTGATTCCGGGAGAGCTGGTAACGGAAAACCTCGGAACCGCCGAAGGTATTGACCCGGAAAAGGATATCCTGAAAATCTGCGTGTTTGAGCGGCATCAGGGCACAGGCCATATAGGTATGGGCTACCTGACGGGATACGGCCTGAAAAAAGGCGCGGTGGCCACGTCCATTGCCCACGATTCCCACAACATCATTGCCGTTGGGGAAAACGACGCGGATATTGCCCTTGCCGTCAATCGGGTGAAGCACATGGGCGGGGGCATCGCCGTGGCGGCGGGCGGAAGGATTCTGGCCGAATTACCGCTTCCAATTGCCGGGCTCATCAGTGATCAGCCGCTGCCGCAGGTGAACGAAATGCTGGAAAACGCAAAGGAAAAGGCCCGCGCCCTGGGCGTCGCCCCGGATGTTGATCCCTTTATGACGCTTTCTTTTATGAGCCTTACGGTGATTCCCTCCCTTCGGGTAAACACCAAAGGCGTGTTCGATGTGGAAAGCCAGCGTTACGTTTAGGAAACGCCAATCAACAAGCGGCCCATCGGACGTCTGCCGAAGGGCCGCTTTCATTATTGATTGACAGGTTCAGGCGGTCTGGGCAATTTTCCTTGCCACGTAAACGCCGCTGGCCGAGGCGTGGGACAGGGAATGAGTAATGCCGCTGCCATCGCCGATGATGTACAGGCCGGGATAGCGTGTTTCCAGATTTTCGTTGACGTCCACTTCCATGTTGTAGAATTTCACTTCCACGCCGTAGAGCAGCGTATCGTCGTTGGCCGTGCCGGGGGCAATGCGGTCCAGGGCGTAAATCATTTCGATAATACCGTCCAGGATGCGCTTGGGAAGCACCAGGCTCAGGTCGCCCGGAGTGGCCGACAGGGTGGGCGTCACCAGCCCCTCCTCCACGCGTTTGACCGTGCTCCTGCGTCCGCGAACCAGATCGCCGAACCGCTGCACGATCACCCCGCCCCCAAGCATATTGGAAAGCCGGGCAATACTTTCGCCATAGCCGTTGCTGTCCTTGAAGGGCTCGGAAAAGCGTTTGGACACCAGCAGCGCAAAATTGGTATTTTGCGTTTGCTTTGCTTTGTCCTCATAGCTGTGGCCGTTCACGGTGACGATGCCGTTGGTGTTTTCCGTGACCACGATGCCGTTGGGATTCATGCAGAAGGTGCGTACATTATCCTCAAATTTTTCGGTGCGGTAGACGATTTTGCTTTCGTAAAGCTCATCTGTCAGGTGGGAAAACACAACGGCGGGCAGCTCCACCCGCACGCCCAGATCCACCCGGTTGGACTTGGTTTCGATTCCCAATTCATGGCATACCGTTTCCATCCACTTGCTGCCGCTGCGGCCCACGGATACCACGCATTCCCTGCACTGAAATTCCTGCCCGTCGCAGCAGATCAGGAAGCCGGTTTCGAGGGCCTTGATATCCCGGACGGGCGTATCAAAATAGAAATCCACCTGATCCTTCAGGGCGGCGTACAGGTTCTTCAGCACGATAAAATTGATATCCGTTCCCAGGTGCCGCACGGAAGCGTCCAGCAGATTCAGTTTGTTCTGGATGCACACGGTCTTGAACCGGGTGCCTGCCGTGGAATACAGCTTGGTGCCTGCGCCGCCGAACTGCATATTGATATCATCCACGTAATGCATCAGCTCCAGGGCCTGCTTTTTTCCGATGTATTCGTACAAAGTGCCGCCAAAATCGTTGGTGATATTGTATTTCCCATCCGAAAACGCGCCGGCGCCGCCAAAACCGCTCATGATGGAGCAGCTTTTGCAGCCGATACAGGTTTTTACCTTATCGCCGTCAATGGGGCAATGACGCTTCTCCAGGCTGTGCCCCGCTTCAATGACGGCAATGCGAAGCGTTTCGTTTTTCTTTTTCAGCTCGTAAGCGGTGAAAATTCCGCCGGGCCCCGCGCCCACGATGATGACGTCATACTGATTCATCTTTACGTCCACCTTTATCATGATCGGTTGTTCGCATTGGCATGGATTCCGATGAAAAAGGGGCAAGCCGGTATGATTCGCCGCTCGCCCCATCATTCCCCTTGGTGCCGATGGTGGGACTCGAACCCACACGATGTCGCCATCAACGGATTTTGAGTCCGTCACGTCTGCCAATTCCATCACATCGGCAAAAACACAAATTATTATACTTCCGGTCAGTGCAAATGTCAAGGAAATTTTTGAGCGGAAGGTCTTTGATTTCTGTTGGATTACAATACATATAGGACAATGGGCAAAAAAGGAGGAAAAAGAATAGAAGGTTGACCGGCTGTGTGGTA
>CANQKI010000074.1 GCA_947624355.1 uncultured Clostridia bacterium
TATAAACCGGGGCTTGTATTATCCGGCACAAATATTGGATAGCCTTCGGATAATGCAGTTATGGATACAATTGGTACTATTGATAAGAGGACAATCGTTGCCAATGCTATTTTACGCATAAATGATCATCTCCTTAATTCATACGCGATTCCCGCTGATTTTATTGCCCATACATATTTATCATTAAGAGCAGTATGATGTACCGCCATAACATTATTATGCTCGTCAACATTAGATTCCATGAGATCGACAGCGCCATCATCGTTAGGCATTATTCAATAATCCTATAATGATATCGGTGGGTTATTGCCCATTTCATAGCTGGACTGGCATCATACACCAAATAAATTGGACTCCAATAATCTTCACTAGAATATCCAAATTCAAATATGTTTTTTCCGATACATTCCAAAGAGGCGGGTAACTTTATTTCCGTTGTTTCCTCAATTTCAACGCCATAAAAGGTTTCAGTGCCAATTCGCTTTAAATTTGGCGGCAACGTCACATCCTCCAAACCACAAGCTTCAAAAGCCCCGGCGCCGATTTCCAGGAGCGAATCGGGAAAAGTCACATGCCTCAGATTCACACATTGCGCAAATGCGTCAATGCCTATCTTCCATAATCCTTCAGGAAACGCAATGAATTCCAGATTACTGTTATAAAACGCATAATCACCGATGAACAGGAGAGACTCGGGAAAATATACCGTTAAACAACGATTATGGCGGAAGGCATCATCTTCGATTTCCTTTACTCCTTGCGGAACGGTATATATCGTTTCTTCGCGATTGCAGGAATATAAGAGCAGCACCGATTGATCAAAAGTAAATAGGACGCCATCGCGGCTGGAAAAATAAGGATTATCTTCATTTACAATGAAATTCTTCACACTCCCGTAATCGAGGTACGGATAATACTTTCCGAGCGAATGGTTCCACGGGTCGTCTATTCCAATCGTTTCACAACTTGCCGGAATCAACAAATCGGATAAATATCCTTTGGCCTTTAAAAAAGCGTCATGATGAATCCCTACCGTTCCCTCAGGAATTTGGTAGGAGCTTTCCGTTTTTGATGCCGGATAATGAATCAAAATGTCATCCTTGAAAAAAACGCCATCAATTACAGTATCATAGTCGAAAATCATACCGTCCATCTCTGCCCTCATGGGAACTGCATCATTTAACTCCCCCGTTACTGAGCTTTCAGCATGACAGGAAAAAATGAATAGGGGCAGGACACAGGCGATCAACAGCATACCGATCCATCTTTTCATAAAATCAACCTCTTTTCCTAATTCAATCATGAATGCCTTTTAACAAACCATTGCAGTATCTGGCCTGGAGATCATACAATCCCGTTTCTGCATCATAGATATACCCCCTATACCGGAACGGTTGGACAGCGCCCAGCGTGGATGCGAGAAAGCCGGTGGTGGAGAGATGTCTACACCACGCATCATAAGTGTATTTTACCACTTTGGTTCCAGTACGGTCAAGCAATCCGGCAAGATCCACTTGTAAATTTTACTGCCCGAAAACGGGCGGAATTTGCGGGCAATTCTGTTTCGCTTTTTTCCGGCGCGTCCGTTTCCGGCGGTGTTTCGATCACGGCATGGGTTGCGCAAAGAAACAGGAAAAGAACAGCCCCGCCCTTGCCAATCCGGGGGCGGAACGGTATAATATGGCTTCGGAAAGAATAGACTGACTGCCGGCAAGGAGGCTGCGATATGAACGGTTATGTGGAAAAGGTGCTCAAAAATCTGGAAGAAAAAAACGCTCCTGAAAAGGAATTCCTGCAAGCGGCGCGGGAAGTGCTGGAATCCCTGGCCCCGGTGTTCGACCGGCACCCGGAATACGAAAAGGCCGGGCTGCTGGAACGCTTTACCGAGCCGGACCGGGCCATTCAGTTCCGCGTTACCTGGCTGGACGATGAAGGCAATGTGCGGGTGAACCGGGGCTACCGGGTGCAGTACAACAACGCCATCGGCCCCTACAAGGGCGGGCTGCGGCTGCATCCGTCGGTAAACCTGTCGGTGATTAAGTTCCTGGGCTTTGAGCAGGTGCTGAAGAATTCGCTCACCGGGCTGCCCATCGGCGGCGGCAAGGGCGGCAGCGACTTTGACCCCAAGGGCAAGAGCGACAACGAGATCATGCGCTTCTGCCAGTCCTTTATGACCGAACTGAGCAAATACATCGGCAAGGATACCGACGTGCCCGCCGGGGATATCGGCGTGGGCGGCCGGGAAATCGGCTATCTGTACGGCCAGTACAAGCGCCTCACCGGCCTGTACGAGGGCGCGCTGACGGGCAAGGGCCTCAGCTATGGCGGTTCCCTGGCCCGGAAGGAGGCCACAGGGTACGGCCTTTGCTACCTGGCCCAGGCCATGCTGAAAAAGCACGGCAAGACCCCGGAAGGCAAGCGCGTGGTGGTGTCCGGCAGCGGCAACGTGGCCATTTACGCCGCCGAAAAGATTACGCAGATGGGCGGCAAGGTGGTGGCCATGAGTGACAGCAACGGTTACATCGTGGACGAAAAGGGCGTGAACCTGGACGTTGTCAAGCAGATCAAGGAAGTGGAGCGGGGCCGCATCCGGGAATACGCCGAGCGGGTGCCGGGCAGCAGCTATCATGAGGGCTGCCGGGGCATCTGGACGGTGAAGTGCGATATCGCCCTGCCCTGCGCCACCCAGAACGAGCTGGATTCGGAGGGGGCGAAGGCCCTGATCGCCAACGGCTGCATGGCCGTGGCCGAGGGCGCGAACATGCCCACCACTTACGAGGCTACCAAGGCCCTGCAGCAATCCGGCGTGCTCTTTGCCCCCGGCAAGGCGGCCAATGCGGGCGGCGTGGCCGTGTCCGCCCTGGAAATGAGCCAGAACAGCCAGCGCCTTTCCTGGACGTTTGAGGAAGTGGACCAGCGGCTCAAGGGCATTATGGAAAACATCTTTGCTTCCATCGACAGCGCTGCCGCGGCATACGGCGCGGAAAACGATTACGTGGTGGGGGCCAATATCGCGGGCTTCCTGAAGGTGGCCGACGCGATGATGGCACAGGGAGCAGTGTAATTATTTCGGTGCAGGAACGTGGAAACGTTCCTGCACCGGCTACATCATTTTCCTGTGCGGCTGCGCCGCACGGCCGGAAAATGATAGAGGTAGGAGTCATCCTGACTCCTCCTCCCGCCGGCAAAGCCGGCGGTGCGGATTATATATGAAGGGGCTGCGGCCCCTTCATGCATCCCCGGAGTTAAGATGCCGCTTTTTCTACACCATGAAGGGGGCTTTTGTCCCCTCCTTTTTGTGTGAAAACTTCGTTCTGCCAATATTCGCGGAACGGTGGATTTTCCGGGTTTTTTCCAAATTTTCATTGCAGAGCCCGGCGGGCTGTGGTATAATCGCATTGATTTATTTCATCCTCAGACACGGAGGCGAAGACAGATGATTTACTGCCTGTCCCTGAACCCCAGCCTGGACAAAACCGTGACCGTTCCCGCCTTTTCCCTGGACGCCACCAACCGCGTGCGGCTGGAGCGGGCGGACGTGGCGGGCAAGGCGGTGAACATTGCCCGGGCATTGGCGGCCCTGGGCTGCCCCACCAAGCTGGTGGGCTTTGATTACCGCAACAAGCCCATCCGCGGCGCCATGGAGGGCTGGGGCATCGCCTGCGAGCTGAAGCTGCTGCCCGGGGATTTGCGGGTCAACCTCAAGATCCGCGACCTGTCCGCCGGCCGCACCATCGAGATCAACGAGGCCGGGGCTGCCGTGACCATGAAGGAGATTTCCTATCTGCTGGCCGAGACGGACGAGGCCTGCGCCCCCGGGGACTGGGCGGCGCTGTCCGGCAGTTTGCCGCCGGGAGCGGCCCTGGATACCTATCGGGAGCTGTGCCGGGGGCTTCGGCGCAAGGGCGGCCTGGTGGCCGTGGACTGCGACGGCGATGCCCTGAAAACGACGCTGGAGGCCGCGCCCGACCTGATCAAGCCCAACGCCCAGGAGTTCCGGATGCTCACCGGCGTGGACGCCCACGACCGGACGCGGGCCCTGGCGGCCTGCCGGGATCTGCACGACAGGGGCGTGCGCATGGTGTGCCTGTCCCTGGGGGCGGAGGGCGCGCTGTTCTCCTGCCGGGAGGGGGCATATTTCTGCCCGGCAGCCAACGTGCGGGCCATCGGCGTGCAGGGGGCCGGGGACAATATGCTGGCCGGAATGCTGTTCGCCCTGTCCCGGGGAGACGTGCCCGTGGAGGCCTTCCGGTATGCCTGCGCCTGCGGCGGCGCGTCCGTCATGCAGCCGGGCACCGTGCCCTGCCAGCCGGGGGACGTGGAGACGCTGATGGCGGCCCTGATTCCGGAAAAAATCGCGTAAAATAAGCAAATTGAAATCAGGCCGCTCCTTCGCTTGAAGGGGCGGCCTGATTCTGTTTTGGAAAAGTCTATTCCGCACAATCGGCCAGCAATGCTCTGGCCCGGCGGCTGTCCGCGTCCACCTGGTTTTTTACGTCCGCCAGGGAGGCCATTTTCCGGATGGGGCGCAGGAAGGCAATGAGTTCTACCGTGATTTCCTTTCCGTACAGATTCCCCGAAAAATCCAGGATATACGTTTCCACGGTGGGCACGGGCACGTCGTCCACGGTGGGGCGGCAGCCCACGTTGGTGACGCCGATGTAGGCGGCATCGCCCACGCGCACCCGGGCGGCGTACACCCCGAAGGGCGGCAGGGGCCGGTCAGGGGGCGGGGTCAGGTTGGCGGTGGGCATGCCGACAGCGGTGCCCTTGTGGCGGCCGTGAACCACCGGGCCGCGCAGGGTATACAGGGGCATGGAATGGCCTTCTTTCGCAGTTATTTCATGAAAACGAACCGTTTCAGTTCAAACAGCGGCCGATCCTTGAAATACCCGGCCGTCCAGCCTTTGTAGGGGGCCGTGACCTTGAAGAAGATCGCGTGCCGCCCGGTCACCCGGCGCACCGTTGTTTCCGCGACGCCGTCCCCGGGGCCAATGGGGCAGACGCCGATTTCCTCGCCGTCCTCCCCGTCCAGGAGGATGTGGAGGACGCAATCCGCCCCGCAGCCGTTCACCTGGGCGGAGAAAAGCTGGGTGCGGCTGCCCGCATCGCTGCCGAAATCGAAGTATTTCCAGCCCATAATTGCCCCGTCCCGGATGTTGGTAATGACCCGGTCGAACACGTTCTTTTCGGTGATGAAGGGGCCGCCCTTGAGGACGCAGGCCAGGTCGGCTGGGGTGATTTCATAGGGGTTCAGGGATTCCGCAAAGCCCAGGGACGTCATTTCCACGGGCGGGATGGAGCCGTCCGGCAGGATGGTAATCCTTTCCACGCAGCCCCGGCGGGACATGATGGTGCCGTTGGTCATGCGGTGATAGAACACGTACCACTGGCCGCCGACACAGGCGATGGAGCCGTGGTTGTTGCCGCCGGGGTAATCCACGCCGTTATCGACGATCCAGCCCCGGTAGGTGTACGGGCCGGTGGGAGAGGAGGACGTGGCATAGGCCAGGCGGCTGCAATGCTTGGGGGAATAGATGAAATAGTAGGTGGCGCCCACCTTCCGCAGGGACGCGGCCTCGAAAAAGAGAGAATCGGGGTCGGTAAAGCCCCCTTCCGCCCGGGGTTCACAGGGGATAATGTGCTCGATGAGGGTATCGTCCAGCACATGGGTGAGGTCCTTGGGATCCAGCTGGGCCATGAAGGAACGTTCATAGCCGCAGGCAATGTAGGCGCGGCCGTCGTCATCGCACAGGACGCCGGGATCAATGAACCAGCCGTTGCAGCACACGTCCTCCGGAATGGTGTAACGGTAGGGGCCCAGCAGACGGAAGGGGCCCTCGGGCCGGTCGCTGACGGCTACGCAGCCCTTCGTGCCCACGATGTAGGCGAACAGGTAGTATTTCCCGTCCTTTTCCACCACGTCCGGGGCAAAGAGCCGGTTGCCCGGGGCAGCCCAGGGAACGTCGGAGGGGTGGTCCCGGTCGGGCTGGGTGTGGAAAATGTCCCCGTGGCAGACCCAGTGATTGGGGTCGTTCACCGGGGCACTCCAGCACTTGAGCACATGGGAACAGAATTCATCCGAGCCCGCCGTATCGTGGGAGCCGTACACGTACACCCGGTCGCCGAAAACCCGGGGCTCGCCGTCCGGGATGTATTCCCAGCCGGGCAGATAGGGATTGGCCAAGGGAATTCTCCTTTCATTCGGTCAGCGTCTGCCGTGAAGCAGGGGGGACAGGGGCTTGTAAATGAGGCCCGTCACCACGCTGATGACCGTCCATTTGAGCAGGTTGAAGGGGGCGGTGATGAGCAGCACGAATTTGAACGCGCTGTTCACGGCGGGCACGATGGCCTGGCCCATTTCCACGATGCTTTCAATGGGCATGCCGTAGGCCGTGCTGTAGAAGGGAATCATGATCCAGAGGTTGACGAAAACGGCCGCGACGGTAGCCACCACCGTGCCCAGGACCATGCCCAGGATGGCGCCCTTGCGGGTGCGCATATGGCGGTAGAGAAGGCCGGCGGGCAGCAGCATGGCCAGGCCCATGATGAAATCGGCCAGCTCGCCCACCCCCTGGGAGGAGGAGTGCAAAAGCCCCAGCAGCGCCTTGACCGCCAGGATGATGATGCCCTCCACAGGCCCCATGGCGAATGTGCCGAGCAGCACGGGCAGGGCGCTGAGATCCAGCTTGTAGAAGAGCACCACCGGAATCTCGATCATGAAGAGTACGGAGGCGATGGCCGCCAGGATGGCCATGACGGCCATATTGCGGGTGGTGAAATGCTTGCTTTTCTGCGTCACAGGAATACCCCCTTATCATGGAAAAATTGCCCCGAAACGGCCTTGTTTCGGGGCAAAGCATTGCAAGCAAACCATGCAAAGGAAAGAAACCTGCTTCTTTCATCCGGACTCCAGCCCCTTTTGAAGGGGGCTGTTTACCGTCGGTCCCGGAGTTGCGCCGGGTCTGCGGCTTTTTCTGCCGCTCGCGGACTGTACCGCCGATCGGGAATTTCACCCTGCCCTGAAGACGTGGCCGATTCAGTTGTCGCTTTCTTTATACTACCGATGGGCGCGGCTGTCAAGAGGGAAATTGCCCTTATCCTGTATTTATTCCGCGCCTTCCGTTTCGGCGTCTCCGTAAATGAACTGGTGCAGCTCCTGCACGGCGGTTTCGCTGTCGTAAATCACCTTGGAGACGCCGCCCGATTCGTCGTATTGGAAGTGGCCCGGGGTGGGGATGGAAAGCTGGGGCAGGTCGCCCATGGCGCGGCCCGCCACGGAAAGGGCGATGGCCAGCAGGTCGCCGGGGTTGTAATTGGTGGAAAGCTGGGCGTAGGCGGCCAGGTAAAGATCGGGCAGCTCCTGAAGGGGACGGGCGATGACGTCGTGCAGCAGGGCGGAGAGCAGGGTGCGCTGCCGGGCGGTGCGGTGGAAATCGTCGTCGATTTTGCGGATGCGGGCGTAGGCCAGGGCCTGGGCGCCGTTGAGATGTGCCTCGGCGGCGTCGGCGGGAATGGGCGTATAAGCCGTTTCGCCGTAATCGGAGGATTCGACGGTGCTGTTGATGACGCGGATTTCATCGGCGGTCAGGGGCACGGTCACGCCGCCCAGCAGGTCGATGATGGCGCAGAAATCCTGAAAATTGACGGAGACGTAATGGGTCACGTTCATGTGGAAAAGGGTGTTGACGGTCTTCATCAGCAGCTCGGGGCCGCCATAGGAATGGGCGGCGTTGAGCTTGTGCTTTCCATCCACGCCGGGAATTTCCACCCACATATCCCGTTCCAGGGAGGTGAGCTTGAGTTCCCCCGTGTCCAGGTTCACAGAGCAGATCATCATCGTGTCCGACCGCTCCACGTTTTCCAGGCCGGTGCGGGTGTCCGAGCCGATGAGGAGGATGTTGGTCCAGGATTTATCCAGGTCTTCGGCCGCGTTCAGGTCGTTTTTTTCCTGATAGGCCGTATACCATTCGGCCCGGGCCCCCAGGGGCAGCGCCAGCAGCAGCGCGAGAAGCAGGATCAGAACGCGCTTGGTCATAAAATCCCTTCCTTTCACAGGAAGATTATATTCGCATGCAAACAACCCTGTCAAATGGGAATTTCTGTTAAGAGAACTGGGCGTCGTACAGCTCCCGGTAGAAGCCGTTCATGCGCATGAGCTCCCGGTGGGTGCCCCGCTCCACCACGTTGCCGTCCCGGACTACCAGAATCAGATCGGCATGGCGGATGGTGGACAGGCGGTGGGCCACCACGAAGCAGGTTTTGTCCTTCATCAGGCGGCGCATGGCCTGCTGAATCTGCACTTCGGTGCGGGTATCCACGTTGGAGGTGGCTTCGTCCAGGATCAGCATCCGGGCGTCCACCAGCATGGCCCGGGCGATGGTGAGCAATTGCTTCTGGCCTTTGGAAATATTGGCCCCGTCGTCCGTGATGACGGTGTCGTAGCCGTCGGGCAGGCTCATGATGTAATGGTGGATTTTGGCGGCCTTGGCCACGGCTTCCACTTCCTCCCGGGTGGCCCCGGGCTTGGCGTAGGCGATGTTGTCAAAGATGGTGCCGCTAAAGAGCCAGGTGTCCTGCAGCACCATGGAATAGGCCCGACGCAGGCTGGCCCGGGTCAGTTCGTCCACGGGCTGGCCGTCCACCGTCAGGCGGCCGGAATCGATGTCATAAAACCGCATGAGCAGGTTGATGAGGGTGGTTTTGCCCGCGCCGGTGGGGCCCACGATGGCGATGAGAGCCCCCTGTTTGGCCTCGAAGGACAGGTTTTTCAGGATGGTCTTGCCCTTTTCATAGCCGAAGGACACGTTCTGCATTTCCACGTTGCCCTTTACGTCCGTGAGGGGATAGGCGTCCGGGGCGTCGGCCTTTTCCAGAGGTTCGTCCAGCAGGTTGAACACCCGGTCGGCCGCCGCGATGGCGGACTGCAGTTCCCCGTAAATATTGGCGATTTCGTTGATGGGGCCGGAGAAGCGGCGGCTGTACTGCACGAAGGAGGAAATATTGCCGATGGTGATGTTGCCGTGCATAAACATGATGGCCCCGAACACGCTGATGAGGGACAGGGACAGGTTGTTGACCAGGTTCACCGACGGGCCCATGACGGAGGAATAGTATTCGCTCTTGTAATAGGCGGTGACAACTTCCTCGTTCAGGTCGTCCAGGGAGGCCAGGGTGTTGTCCTCCTGGTTGTAGGCCTTCAGGGTTTTGAGGCCGGTAATCATTTCCTCCGAAAAATCGTTGAGCTCGCCCATCTTGCGGCTGCGGAGGCGGAAAAGGGGCTGGGTGCGCCGGGTAATGAAGGTGGTGATGACCAGGGACAGGGGAATGGTGACGGCAAAGACCAGCAGCAGCTTCGGGCTGATGGACAGCATCATGATCAGGGAGCCGAAAATGGTAATGATGCTGGCCAGGACGTGCACCACGTCGGAGGAGAGGGAGGTGTTGATGGTGTCGGTATCGTAGAAAATGCGGCTGATGAGGTCGCCCACGGGGTGGGTGTCCACAAAGCCGACGGGCATATCCGCCAGGCGTTCAAAGAGGTCCTTGCGCATCCGCAGGGTGACCCGGCGGCTGATATGCACCATCAGGATGGACAAAAGATAGGACAGGATGGAAGAGCCCAGATAAAACAGCAGCATCAGCAAGCCGTAATAGGCGACCCCCTGGAAATTGACGCCGCCTTCCTCGGCAATGCAGTCGATGGCCCGGCCGGAAAGGGTGGGGCCGATCATGGCGAACACGTTGGAGACAATGGTCAGCGCCAAAGCGATGAACAGCCACCATTTAAAGTGCATCATGTATTGCAGCAGGCGCAGGATGGTGGCCCGCTTGTTGACGGGCTTTTTCTCGGCCTGGCCTTTGATAGGCATGCCGCGCATGCCGCCCCGGCGTTCACTCATCTTCGTTCCCTCCCAACTGCAATTGCGCGATTTCCCGGTAGAGGGGACAGTTTTCCATCAGTTCCTCGTGGGTGCCCAGGCCCTGCACCTGGCCGTCCTCCATGACCAAAATCAGGTCGCTGTGCATGACGGCGCTGATGCGCTGGGCGATGGTGATGACGGTGGATTGATGATACCCCTCCCGCAGGGCGGCGCGGAGGGCGGCCTCCGTCTTGAAATCCAGGGCGGAGGCGGCGTCATCCAGAATCAGGATATCGGGCTGCCCCGCCATGGCCCGGGCCAGGAGCAGCCGCTGCTGCTGGCCGCCGGACAGGTTTTGGCCCCGGGAGACCACCTCGGCCTCGATGCCGCCCTTTTCGGCCACGAAGGAGGCCTGGGCGTCCCGCAGGGCGCGGTCAATATCCTCCAGGGAAATTTCCCGGCCCAGCCGCACGTTTTCGCCGATATTGCCCCGGAAAATAGCGTCGTTCTGGAACACCACGCCGAACATCCGCCGGAGCTTTTCCAGGGGAATATCCCGCACGTCCACGCCGCTGATGCGGACGGCGCCCTGGTCGGTATCGTAGAGGCGGAGGAGCAATTTGATCAGCGTGGATTTGCCCGAACCCGTGGGGCCCAGGATGCCGAGGCGCTGGCCACGCTGCAGGGCGAAGGACACGTTTTCCACGTCGGGCACTTTTTTGTTGTAGGAAAAAGTAATATGGTCGAATTCCACATGGGGCGCGCCGGGCACCTCCTCGTGTTCGCCCCCCAGGGCCTCTTCCTCCTGGGCATTCAGCACTTCCTCAATGCGCCGGGAGGAGGCCAGGGCCTTGGAATACATGGTGAGGATGCGGGTGATGGTGAGCATGGCGTTCAGAATAATGGTGAAATAGGAGAGGAAAGCGATGATGTCGCCCGTGCCCGTCACGCCGGCGGACACCCGGCGGGCGCCCACCACCACTACCAGCACCAGCCCCATATTGAGCAGGAACTGCATGGTGGGGCTGTTGATGGCCATGACAGAGGCGGCCTTGGTTTCGCTGCCCGCCACGGCTTCGTTGATCTGCTGGAAGCGCTTCTTTTCGTCCTCCGTTTTACTGAGGGCCTTGATGATGCGGATGCCGTTCATGTTTTCCCGCACCACCCGCACCAGGGTATCCACGTTCTTTTGCAGCACGCCGTAGAGGGGCACGCCCTTCTTGGAAATGAACCAGACGATGAGGCCCATGAAGGGCAAAATGGCCAGCAGCAGGGAGGCCAGAACGGGATCCTGGCTCATGGTCATGATAATGCCGCCCACCAGCAGCAGCGGGGCGCGGACGCCGATGCGCTGCATCATGCCGATCATGCGGTAGACGTTATAGGTGTCGGTGGTCATGCGGGAAATGAGGGAGGGGATGGTGAAGCGGTCGATTTCCCGGGAGGTGAGGCGGGTGATTTTGCCGAACAGGTCGTGCCGCAGGGTGCGGGTGCAGTCCCGGGCCACGGAGGCGGCCACCCGGTTGGCCAGGATGTTGCCCACCCACGCGATCAGGGAGCACAGCAGCATAATCCCGCCGTACAGGAAGACCTGATTCGCGTTTTTGGTGGGCACAATGTCATCCAGCATCCGGGCCAGCAGCCAGGGCAGGAACAGTTCGGTAAGCGTGGCCAGGAATTTGGAGACCATGCCGCCGCCGGCGCGCTTGAGGTAGGGGTGCAGGTATTTCAGAATGAATCGCAAAGGGCAGGACCTCCTTGGTGCTTCACGGAATCAGAGGGTGATTTCCGGGGGCTGTACGGTTTCGGTTTCGTATTTTTGCAGCAGCGGGTCGATGACGGAACGCAGGTAATCCTCCGTCTGCATTTTGGCGCAGCCGATATAGCGGCCGGGTTCCAGGGCGGCGCGGAGGGCGTCCCCGTCCGTGCGGAAGGCGGGATCGGCGGCGATGCGGTCGATAAGGTCGCTTTCTCTGCCCTCCTGCTTGATTTTCGCGGCGGCGGCCATGGAGTGCACCCGGAGCCGCTCGTGGAGGGCCTGCCGGTCGCCCCCCTTTTCCACGGCGTCCATCAGGATGTTTTCCGTGGCCAGGAAGGGCAGGGCCTCCCGGAGGCGGCTTTCCGTCACTTTTTCATAGACCTGCAGGCCGGAGGCGATATTGAAGTAAAGGCTCAACACCGCGTCGCAGCAAAGGAAGCCCTCCGCCAGGGAAAGGCGGCGGTTGGCGCTGTCGTCCAATGTGCGTTCCAGCCACTGCTCCGCGGCGGTCATGGCCCCGTTCTGGGCGTTGGCCATGAGGAAGCGGCACAGGCCCGTCATGCGCTCGCACCGCATGGGGTTGCGCTTGAAGGCCATAGCGGAGGAACCCACCTGGCTGTCCTCGAAGGGCTCTTCGATTTCCCGGTCATGGGCCAGGAGGCGGATGTCGTTGGCAAATTTGTGGGCGCTCTGGGCAATGCCGGACAGGGCGCAGAGGATGCGGCTGTCCATTTTGCGGGAATAGGTTTGCCCCGATACGGGCACGGCGCTGTCAAAGCCCATTTTTTGGGCGATCAGGGCGTCCAGCGCCTTCACCTTTTCGTAATCCCCATGGAACAGTTCCAGAAAGCTGGCCTGGGTGCCCGTGGCGCCCTTGCAGCCCAGGGGCCGGAGGGTATGCAGGCAAAAATCGATTTCCTCCAGGTCCAGCGTCAGGTCGTTCAGCCACAGGGCGGCCCGCTTGCCCACGGTGGTGGGCTGGGCGGCCTGGAAATGGGTGTAGGCCAGGGCAGGCGTGCCGGCGTATTTTTCCGCGAAGTTCCGCAGCACCCGAATGACCGAAAGCAGCCGGGCGCGGACGAGGCGCAGGGCGTCCCGGAGAATCAGCACGTCGGCATTATCCCCCACATAGCAGCTGGTGGCCCCCAGATGAATGATGGGCCGGGCGGCGGGGCACTGGTCCCCAAAGGCGTGGATATGGGCCATCACGTCGTGACGCAGCTTTTTTTCGTAGGCCTCGGCGGCGGCAAAATCAATATCGTCCTGGTGGGCGCGCATTTCGGCGATCTGCCCGTCGGTAATGGGCAGGCCCAGGGCCTGTTCGCTTTCCGCTAAAATGATCCACAGCTTCCGCCACAGGGAAAACTTGTTCCGGGCGGAAAAAAGATGCTGCATTTCGGGGCTCGCATACCGGGTGGAAAAGGGGGAAAGGTAGCCCGAAGCGTCGGTCGGCATAGACAGCCCTCCTTAAGCGCCATTCTTTCTCAACTTACATTATATAACAAGTTTTTTTCGGAGGCAAGTTTCCGGAAAAAAGAAAAACATAGAAAAATGCCGGGTGCGGGAAAACGGGGCGCAGGAGAAAAAGCCCGCCGGCTTTTTGCCGGGGAAGCGGTAAGCCGACGGAGTGGTTTTGGATATTTGATTTTAAGGGCGGAACGATAAACGGGAATTTAATAATCTAACAGTCTGCCATAGTCATTCCATTCGCCAAACATTTTACCGAGTCTGTCCCGGAAATTGTGTAAAGCTCCAAGAAGGTGTAGAATAGAGACAACACCAAGGAGGGAATATACATGG
>CANQKI010000075.1 GCA_947624355.1 uncultured Clostridia bacterium
CATACGTATTTCTCCTTCCTGGTTTTTGCTTGTCTTCTATTCTATCATACTTGTCCACTTTTTTAGTATACATCCAAGGAGGTAATGATTTCATGAAATATGCGGTTGTTACAGGCGGAACAAGAGGGATCGGGAAGGCAATCTCAGAGAGGCTGCTGCGGGAAGGATACTGTGTAACGGCAGTTTATGCAAGAAACGAAACGGCGGCACAATCGTTTCTGGAGGAAAATAAAGACTTTCGGGAACAATTGAAGCTGATAAAAATGGATATTTCAAGCGCAGAAGCAGCCCAAAAACTGGGGGATGAGATTGAAAAACTGCTTCCGGGGGTTGACGTGCTGGTCTGCAATAGCGCGACTACGGATTTTACGGCGTTTGGCAACGTCCTGCCTGTGGAGTGGACAAGGGTGATTGATACCAATTTGACCGCTCCTTTTTTTCTTATTCAAAGAATGGCTCGTTTGATTACGAGGGAATCTGGCAGAATATTGCTTTTAGGCAGCTATGTGGCGAAATATCCGCATGCCCGCTCTGTGAGCTACGGCGTCAGCAAGGCCGGCGTGGAAATGATGACGAAATATTTAGTGAAATACTTTGGAGAGGACGGTATTACTGTAAACTGCATCAGTCCCGGAACAATTAATACAGCGTGGCATGATGAAAAAACGCCTGAGCATAGAAAAAGAATTGAAGACAAGATCGCCTTGCATCGCTTTGGCGAGCCAGAGGAAATTGCCGAATTGTGTATGGCGATTATTAAGAATCAGTATATTAACGGCGCAGTGCTGGACATAAATGGCGGCTATTGTTATCAATGAAAGGGAGGAACATATCATGCGTGCAATCGTTTTGGCGGCGGGAAAGGGAAGCCGTATTTCAGATAAAATCGGCGCTATCCCGAAATCATTGTTGAAAATCAATGAAAAAACCATTCTTGAAACACTTGTGGACAAACTGCTGTCCCAGGGAATTGGGGTTACCGTATGCGTGGGATACAGGCATTGCCTGATTGAAGATGCGCTGAAAGAAAGGCCGGTTAAGGTTTCGTACAATCCATTCTATGAGTTGATGAATAATATCGGAACGCTTTGGTTCGCCAGAGACACTTTCATGCAAAATGACGATGTGCTGATTTTGAGCGCCGATCTTATTTTTGACATGGCGATTCTGGAAAAACTCAAGCAGTCTACAGGCGATCTGGTCATGGCGACAGACAGTGACCGAATTCAGACAGGCGATTATTTCTTTTCCCTGGATCAAAACGGAAAAATTGTGGAATACGGGCCTAACGTACCTGTTGAAAAACGAACATGTGAGTATATGGGCATTTCTATGGTGAAACAGCGGGCGTGCAATGCTTTCTGTAAAAAGTTAGAAGACATGATTGATCATGGGGATTTTCAGCAGTACTTTGAGCAGGTATTCTTTTCCTTTAGGAATGATCCCGCGGTTCAATTGCGGACAGTGGACGTTGCAGGCCTTCCGTGGCAAGAAATAGACTTTTATGAAGACTACCAGAAAGCGTTGAATCAGTTTCGGTAAAGGCGGGAAAGCGGATGTTGACAGAAAAACAGCTTAAAAGGCTTCGACAGGCAGCCTATGAAATGCGCAGAGATATTCTTGATATGTGTTTGCAGTGCGGCACACAAAAAGGGCATTTAGGCGGCTGCATGTCTGCAGTGGATATTCTGGCAGTTTTGTATTTGGAGGTCATGAATATTTCGGAACAGGAAATACAAAGGAATGCCTGGGACGATCGGGATCGATTTGTACTTAGCAAGGGCCATGCAGGAATGGCACTCTATGCGGCGCTGCACCAAGCCGGTGTGTTGACAAAAGAACAGATACACGGCGGAATCCGGGGCGATAACACGATATTATACCGTCACCCTAAATACAATCCGGCATACGGAATCGAATGTTCTGTCGGAAGCCTGGGCATGGGAATCGGATATGCGGTCGGGCTGGCAGAAGCGATGAAACGAAAGAACAAAGCCAATAAGATTTATTGTATGGTGGGCGATGGTGAATGTGACGAAGGCGCAGTATGGGAATCCTTTGCTTATGCAGCGCATCGCAAGCTGGACAAACTGACAGTGATAATTGATGAAAACGGGCTGCAGTTGGATGGAAAAACCTGGGACGTGCTGAATATGGGAAACTTTGAGGATAAGTTAAGAGCGTTTGATTTTGATGTGTGCAGCGTGGATGGACACGATTATGAGCAGATTTACGCTGCATTTCAACGAGAACATGATGGAAAACCGATGGCAATTATCGCAAAAACCATAAAGGGTAAAGGCGTTTCTTTTGCTGAAGACAGAACGGAATGGCATGACAACATTTTAACGGAGGCTCTTTATCGCCAGGCAATCATGGAACTGGAACAGAATTATAATGCGAGTGACAGCGACATGAATATATCGGACAAGTGCCCTCCGACGCATCTTTCACAACAGCGCGCCGATACGCAAGAGCAGATAAAACTATCAGCCGCACTTTTACAAGAACTGAATTATAAAAACACTGTGGGAATCACGGCTAATGAAATTGCTAGCCAAGATACGGCTTTCTGCCTGGTTTATGCGGATTGCGCCAACCGGATTGGGATGGAAACGCTGAAGGAACAGCACCCGGAAATGTGCTATGAAATGGGAATTTCCGAACAGAATCAGTTAATGGTAGCAACGGCTTTGGCGCAGGAAGGATTTGACGTATTTGCAGTAGCGTATGCGCCGTTCATTACGGCACGGGTGCTGGATCAGATCCGGGCAAATCTTGGATATATGCAAAGCCCTGTAAAACTTATCGGGCTTTCAGCCGGATTTGCGGCATCCGATTTAGGAGCAACACATACGGCGTTGGAAGATATTGCTAATCTTCGGTGTATTCCCAATATGACAGTCATTTGTCCGGCAGATTGTGAAGAAATGGCGAAAGCAATGGCGGAAGTGGCACACTGGCGGACACCGGTTTATATTCGGATGACGAGCGCTTTGGAGGGATGTGAGCGGGTTCTTCCAACACATTCGGAGTTTACAGTAGGAAAAGCAAATGTTCTCCGCGAAGGAAAAGACATTGCCTTGATTGGCTGTGGAACGGTATTGTCAGAGGTTTTGAAGGCGGCTGAACAACTGGAAACCCAGGGTATTTCTTGTAAGGTGATAAATATGCACACAATCAAGCCATTAGATAAACTGGAGCTTCAGGCACTATGTCATATGCGCTTGATTGTAACCGTGGAAGAGCACAGTATTTTAGGCGGACTAGGCGGTACGGTGGCGGAATTCTTTTCATCCATGAAGTGTCATGCGCCGTTGCTGAGGCTTGGCGTACCCGATGAATATTATAAGGCAGATATTCCGTTAAAAGAAATGGAAAAGGCAAGGCTTCTTCATCCGCAAATATGTGAACAAATCCTGAATAAACTGAATGAGGAGACATAATCATCATGAACGTTGAAAACCTGTTAAGAATCATCGGTTCGGATTTTTACACCGGCGTGCCGGATTCCCAGCTGCGCGCGCTGTGCGATTACCTGATGGCGCGGTACGGCATCGACCCGAAGCATCACATCATCGCGGCCAACGAGGGCAACTGCACGGCGCTTGCGGCGGGGTATCACCTGGCGACAGGCAAAGTCCCGGTCGTTTACATGCAGAACAGCGGCGAGGGGAACATCATCAACCCCGTCGCCAGCCTGATGAACGACAAGGTGTACGCCATTCCCTGCGTGTTCATCGTGGGCTGGCGGGGCGAGCCGGGCGTCCATGACGAACCCCAGCACATTTACCAGGGCGAAGTGACGCTCAGGCTGCTGGAGGACATGGACATCGCCCATTTCGTCATCTCCAAGGAAACCACGGAAGATGCGCTCGCCGCGAAAATGGCGGAATTCAAAGGGATTCTCGAAACCGGCAAACAGGTCGCCTTTGTGGTCAAAAAGGGTGCGCTGGCATTTGACGGCCAGGTCAAATACGAAAACAGCAACGCCATGGTGCGGGAGGATATTATCCGGCACATCGTGGAGCATACCGGCAATGACCCCATTGTCTCCACCACCGGCAAGGCCAGCCGCGAACTGTTTGAGATCCGCGCGGCCCGGGGCGAAGGCCACGAAAAGGACTTCCTGACGGTCGGTTCCATGGGTCACGCTTCGTCCATCGCCCTGGGCATCGCCCTGCAGAAGCCGGATAAGAAAATCTGGATCATCGACGGGGACGGAGCTGCTCTCATGCATCTGGGGGCCATGGCGGTGATCGGCGCAAACGCGCCCCAAAATATCGTCCATATTGTAATCAACAACAGCGCCCACGAAACGGTGGGCGGTATGCCGACGGTGGCGGGGAAGATCGATATAGTGGAAATCGCCAAAGGCTGCGGCTATCCGGCTGCGGTCAGCGTGGACAGCTTTGAACAGCTGGACGCGGCGCTCGAGCACGCGAAAAACAGCCATTGCCTGCGCCTCATCGAGGTAAAGTGCTCCATCGGGGCGAGGGCCGATCTCGGCAGGCCGACAACCACGGCAAAGGAGAATAAAACGCATTTTATGGATTTTTTAGTGTCATGGATGCCAACAGGAGAAGAAGACAAGTGAGCAAATTTCCAAAGGATTGTTCTGCGCGCGCGGTTGGCGCAGAGGCACGAAAACTGGTTCATTACCGTTTTTCTGCGGAACGCTGGGAATATCGTGAAGAAACGGGAAACGACTCCGGCCGCGATTGCATCGTCGAACTGATTGAAAACGAGCAGTGGGGCAATAAGAAGATCGAAGGACAAATCAAGGGGACGAGAAAACCTGAAAAATTGGCCGGCAGAGAGGCATATTCTTTTCCCCTGGAAGTCAAGACCATCAACTATGCCTTGGGAAGCCCGAGCCCTTTTGTGCTTTTCTTAGTGGATGTAGATCAGGAGATCGTGTACTACTTGCCGTTACAGGATTATTTTATTGCGCATCCAGAATTGTTCGAACGCCTGGAAGAAAACAGCCACACCGTGAATGTTCATATTCCATTAGACAATGTTGTTTCAGATCAAGATGATGATTTGCGGCAGATTGCAAAGAGTGTCTATATTATTGATGAACCAACCGGGCAATTACGCAAAATAACAAGCGTATCGCAGTAATCCGGCAATTTAAGCCAATTTACAGCAATCAATAGATTTATTTTGTTTCATTAAAATGATCAGCGGATCAGCGCAATAATGCCAACAGACAATGACGAAGCCCTCCCCGGAGCATCCATCCGAGGAGGGCTGATTTGTTCTATGGGCTTAGTGAACCATTTGGGCCTTGAGCGCGTTGCCTTCGGCGAGAGGCAGACCGCTGATTTGCGTAATCATGTCAACCGGCAATACTTCTTGAAGCATCTTCTTCGCTGTTTCAACCGCATTCAGCCAAGGCGCAGTTTTTGCGCCTTTTTTATTGACGAAATGACACATTTGTGCTACAATTTTTTCGCTGCAAAAGTTTTATCCGCAACGATGTAAAAGGAGGAATCCCCCATGTTCGGACGCCGGAAAGACGGCCGCCGGCTCAAGGAAATCGATCCCATCGTCGCCCTGACGCCGTATCTTATGCCCATGCGCTGCGACGCGCAGGTGATGCTCAATTACCGGGCGGATTATGAAAAACTGGCCCGCTATATCGTGGCCAAGGGCAACGAAGGCTATAAATTTTCGTTTATGGAAGTCATTATCGCGGCTTATGTGCGGGCGGTGTCCGAGGTGCCGGAGGTCAACCGCTTTGTGATGAACAAGCGCCTGTACGCCCGCACCCAACTGGCCGTTTCCTTCGCCCTCCTCAAGGATTCCAGCGATCCCAACGCCATCGAGGAAAACACGGTCAAGTGCCTTTTCGATCCCAGGGACACCATTTACGACGTGGCCGACCGGGTGAACCGCTTTATTGAGGAAAACCGCAAAGAAGAAGCGGACAATTCCACCATGAAGCTGGCCAAGCTGCTGCTCAATCCCGTTCTGGCCAACAGCATCGTGTTCGCCGCCCGGGTGCTGGACCGTTACGGCGTTCTGCCCAAATGCATTCTGAACGCCTCCCCCTTCCACACCAGCATGTTCCTGACCAACATGGCCTCCATCGGCATGCCGTCCGTGAATCATCACATCTATAATTTCGGCACCACATCCCTGTTTGTTTCCATCGGCGCGGTGCTGCGGGACACCCAGATGGACAGCGAGGGCAAGGTGACGCGGAAAAGGTACCTGCCCCTTGGCGTCACGGCGGACGAACGGGTGTGTGCCGGGGCGGTGTACGCCAAAATGCTCAACCACATGATGCATTACCTGAATAACCCCGCCTTGCTTGAAAACCCGCCCGAAACCGTCACTTTTGAGGAAGGAAACGCTTATTCCCTTCCCATTCCCAAGAGAAAACGCAGGAAGGAAAGCCAGCAGACCATTGCTGGGTAATTTTCGTTCATGAACCGGCAGGCCCGGCCTTTCCGCCTGCCGGTTCTTTGTTTTTTCGAAACCCCTGAGAATTTACAATCTTTCGCCCGGCCTTTCATTGACAAGAACCCCGTTTGGGATTATGATAAACAGGATAAAAGTTTGTGGAGGCTTCTATGTACATTCAGAGGAAACGCGGATGGCTTCCGGCGCTGCTGATG
This sequence comes from uncultured Clostridia bacterium, assembly GCA_947624355.1. GTDB lineage: Bacteria > Bacillota > Clostridia > Christensenellales > Aristaeellaceae > RUG563. The sequence goes on from CANQKI010000075.1 coordinate 6,630, forward strand.
GCCCTGATGCTGGCAGCTTTTGTTATGCCGGCGCATGCGGCGGGGTCCATCGTCAGCGGCACGGCGTGGCTGGAAAAAACAGTGGACGGCCTGATGGGCGGCGATGAAGCCGGGCAGGCCAATATCAGCGTGATTTTGGAAAAGAAAAATCTGGACGGAAGCTCGATGGATGTCGCCAACACCAAAACGGGCAAGGCGGGCGAATATACTTTTTCCGTCAGTGAACCGGGCGAATACCGCCTGCGGGTGGAGGCCGGGGATTTGTATTTTACGCTGCACGGCCGATCCAGCGACGTGCTTCCCGCCCAGGGCGGCACTTCCTATACTCCCTGGTTCACGCTGGAAAGCGGCGTGGCGGTAAGCAAAAATATCGGCCTTTCCCGCTCCTCTGCATACCTCTCCTTCACAGCCTTTGAGGATTCCAATGCCAACGGCGGCCGCATGCTTTCCGAGCCGCTGCTGCGCAATGTGCAGCTGGATGTGCTTTACACCTTTGGCGGCGAAACCTATATAATCGCTTCCGAAGTGACAGATCGGGACGGGGCGGCCGTGATCCGCGGCCTGTCCGCCGGAACATACACCGTCCGCGCCGTTATGCCGGAGCCCTATGCTGTCGGGCCTGTCGGCGAAAAAGTCAATTCCTTTTACAACTGCTTCCATGCCGGCGTGGATAATCTGGGCCTCACCGATCCCGTCACCCTGGAAGCCAAAGGCTCCGCGGCCATGGGCGTCGGCGGCGTAAAAACGGGCTCCCTGTCCGGCAGAATCTGGAACGATGCGAATTCCAACGGTCTATGGGATGCCGGGGAAACCGGCCTGCCGACCGCTTCCGTTTCCCTTACCTCGGTTACAGAAGGCTTTACGCGCTTTTCTTCTGTGGATGCGGGGGGCAATTACGTTTTCCGCAATCTGCAACCGGGCGCCTACACCCTGGCCGTCGCCCTGCCCAGCGGAATGATTTTTACGGCCGGCGAAGGCTCGATGCTGAACGCCATCGCTTCCCAGGGGCAGCTGAACGTCAGCGTCCAATTGGAAACCAATACCGAAGTAGGCAATATCGGCGCCATGGAAGCGGCCGCCGTATCCTTTGCCCTGTATGAAGACGTTAATTTCAACGGCGTGATGGATGAGGGCGAGCCACTGCTCCAGGGCGCCAACGTGATGGTGTCCCAGCGGGGAAACGTCGTGGCCGCGGCGCAAACATCCTTCGCCGAAGCGCTGGAAATCAACACCATCCGGGATGGGGCGGCGCAGATTGCCTGCAGCCTGCCTGCGGGTTATGTTTTTGTCGCTTCACAGGGCGATAGTCTCTTTGCCGTTTCCCAGGCTTCCTCCTCCGCCCAGGCTGAAGTGACGATTCCTTATGGCGAACACGCGTATTATCAGGCCGGGGCCGTCCGGGCCGCCTCCATGACCGGCATGATTTTTGAAGATTCCTACAATACGGGCCTTTATCAGGAAAGCTGCACGCCGATTTCCGGCATGACCGTGCAGGCAGTGGATCTCCAGGGCGTCATTGCCGCCCAAACGGTTACCGGTGCGGACGGCGCATATACGCTCTATCCCCTGATGCCGGGCGAATATGCCGTTCGTTTCCTGCTGAGCGATCCTTACGTCGCTTCCGCCTACGCCCTGGACCAGGGACAGGAACACAACCAGATTATCGTGCAGACCCCCGAATACGGCCAGACGGCCGCCTATTCCCTCCTGCCCGGGCAGGTGCTTTCCTCTGTCAACGGCGGGGTATTCCGGGCCGGCGTTGTGGAAGGATATGTGTATCTGAATGCAAACCATGACGCGCTGGCAACCAATGAAGGCGGCATGGAAGGCATCACCGCCACGCTCCTGGATGAATACGGCGCGCCGGTATCCGATTATACCTACGGCGTCACCGGGCCGGATGGATATTTCCTGATTAAAGGCGTACTGCCCGGCACCTATTCCGTGCTGTACACGCTGCCCGAAAACGCCGCTTTCGCTTCCCCGATGACGGAAAACGCCGAGTTGGAAAGCGAGTCCTTTACCGTTGCCAGCGGCAGCCGGATTGCCATGCCGCCTGTGGGCGGGGTATATACCGTTTCATTCTCGGGCCGCGTACTCTGCATGGACGAAGAAACCTACCCCGTTCACGCCCAGGTCACGCTGACTTCCCATACGTTCGGCACGGTTTATGAAACGGAAACCCTGGAGGACGGCCAGTACATCCTGGAAGGGCTTCGGCCGGACACATACACCCTGAGCGTTCAGGTGCCGGATAACCTGGTTTTCATGTACGATGATCAATCCGTTATGCCGGGGACGCCTTCCAATCAGGGAATGACGGATCTCGTCCTGGCCACGGGTCAGCAACTTGCGGATCAGAACATCCTGGTTGCCCCCCAGGCCCCGCTTTCGGGCCATATATTCTATGATGAAAATATGTCGGGCGCCTGGGAGGAAGGAGAAACCGGCGCGGAAGGCCGCACCGTGTACCTGACCCTGGGCGGCGCAGAAATCGCCTCCTTCACCACCGACGCGGACGGCCGGTTTGAAACCCGGGATGTTGTGCCCGGCAGTTATACAGTCGTTTTGCCGTTGGAAGACAATGAAGTGCTGGTAAACGGCGTTTCAGAGGGCGGCAATGGGCAGGTAATCCTCAGTCAGGCGGATTTCCGGTATACCGATGTGGAATTCCCCATACTGGCCTATTCCAGCGTTTACGGCAGCCTGTGGAACATGGACGGCAGCACGAACAACGTATCCGGCATCATGGTCTCGCTGACGGACGAAACCGGCACAGCGCTGGCGACGGCCATAACGGCGGCGGACGGCAGCTTCGCTTTCAACATGCTTTCCCCCGGGCGGTACAGCCTCTCGGCCGTTCTGCCGGACGGATTCCTCTTTGCCCGGGAACAGGATACCGCGAACCGCAGCAGCTATATCTGCAGCCAGCCCGACGGCTCGGTCGCCGCCATCCCCTTCGACGTGGCCATGGGCGACGAAATTTCCGGCATGGACATCGGCTTTGGCGCCATGGGCGGCATCGGCGATACGGCCTGGCTGGATGAAAACGGAAACGGTATGCAGGATATCGGCGAGCAGCCGATGCCGGGCATTACCATTGAACTGTACCGCAACGGTGAACTGTTCGCTTCCACCGTAACGGACGGGTATGGCCATTACGAACTGACGAACCTTTATCCCGGCGAATGCGAAATGCGCGTCACGCTGCCGGATGAACTCAAGACCACTGTGCATCAGACAAAATTCCCTCTGGCCGCCAGCATTCTGCCCGAGGACGGCGAGCAGACGGTATCCGTATCCGTGACCATTCCGTCGGGCGGGAAAAATCTGCATTGCGACCTGGGGTTCCAGCTGAAAAAGCCGGGGGTTTATCCCGCCAATATGAATTTGATTCCGGTCAAGGAATGGGTCCCCTACAATCAGGGCGGCAACTGACTCCGCATTTTTCAAATAAAGGGAGAGAGAAAAACAAATGAAAAAAGCGCTGTTGGTCCTGACTGTGTTTCTCATTGTCCTGCTGCCGCTTTGCGCCGTGGCGGAGGAAAAGCTGCCCCGCTTCCGTTTCCCGGCTGCCAACTATGTCGGATACGAGGACTATGATTTTGTGGTTTCCATGGAGATGCAGACGGTCGGCTCCCTGGCTTCCTCCAAAATGATGCAGCTGCGGGACCAAAACGGCCGTGTATGGGCCGAAAAAGAGTTCAAGCCCGGCGCAAAGCAGCTGACCTTCAAGGTACCGCTGGACAAAAGCTATCTGGGCGGTTATGACCTGTCCGTGTGGTGCGGGGATACCCTGGTGAGCGGCAATTCGGCCTATGTGGCCGTGACCAACAAACATCAAAAAGCCGTGGTGAAAGTAGACACGCAGGAGCCCTGTATGTCCATTTCCCTGGACTGCGCCTACATCGGCGGGCCCACCGACGAAATTCTGGGCATTCTGGACGAATTCGGCGTGAAGGCTACTTTCTTCATGACGGGCGAATTCGTGCTGAATTTTCCGGAAGAAGCCAAAAGAATCCGGGACGCCGGCCATGAAATCGGCTGCCACAGCCTGTCCCATCCGCATCTGCTGGATTACGGCCTGGATATGCGCTTCAAGCAGGTACGCCGGAATGTGGAAATCATCCGGGATACTTTAGGCGTCAATCCCCGGCTGTTCCGCCCGCCCTTCGGCGAATTCGATGTGACCATTTCCGCCCCGGCCCGGGCTGAAGGCATGGAAGTCTGCCTCTGGTCCATCGATTCCCATGACTGGGATTGGGACCGCTGCCCCGAACCCGAAAAGGTCGTCAAAATCGTGACCAAGGACGTCACGCCGGGCACCATCATCCTCTTCCATCTGGACGGTTTCTTCACGCCTGAAGTATTGCGGCAGGTGATTCTCTACTATCAGAACGAGCTGGGCCTGACCCTCGTGCCCATTACGGAACTCATGGCCAAAGGCGGCCTGACGCTGCCCGCCTGCCCGTATGAAGATGCGCAGTGACAAAACGAAAAAACAGGTATGCTCCCGTCGCGCGGCATACCTGTTCTTTGTTTGCATTTGCCTGAGCCTGTACGGCCTGTTTCTGTGGCAGGGCGCAGAATACGCTGCGTCCCTCCGGCGGCCGGTGTGGCGCATGGCGGCGGATCAGGTTATCCCGACGCCCTCCCCCGCCCCAACCGCAGAAGAAGAGCGGATTAACCTCAACACTGCCACCGCGCAGGAGCTGCAGGCCCTGCCCGGCATCGGCCCGGTGCTCTCCCAGACGATTGTGGATTTCCGGGAGGAAATCGGCGGGTTTTATTATCCGGAGGAACTGCTCTTTGTTCCCGGGATCGGGGAAAAACGCTTTGAAGCCATTCAGGCCCTCATCGTCTGCCCAACCCGGACGGCAACGCCCGAAAACTGAATCAGCTTATCGTTCAGCTTCTGATAGATTCTTTCCACCATCCATTTTTCGCTGCATTTTTTCGCAACATCCTCCAGGCAGAGCCAGCGCACCCCGGCGTTTTCGTCCGCCTTGGCGCGTATGGGCGCGGCGCTGTCCGCTTCCAGCAGGTAGGTCACGTTGAGATGCAGATGGGAGGGCACATAAACGCCCTTTTTTTCGTGGCCGTCCACCGTCAGGATTTCCAGGGAAAAAATATCCTCCGTCAGGGGCCGCGCCTCGACGCCGGTTTCTTCCCACGCTTCCCGGATGGCTACGCGAAGCAGGTCGCGGTCGCCATCCGCATGGCCGCCCGTCCAGGCCCAGGCATCATAAATACGGTGATAGGCCATCAGCACCTGCTTTCTCGACGCATCCGTGATCCACGCGGAAGCCGTGAAATGGGCAACCTTGTTCTCCCGGGAAAACAAATTCGGCACATGAGCCAGCAGATCGAGTATCACGGCCTGATCCGTAGCCTCCTGCTCATTCCAGGGCGTATACAGACGAAGCGCTTTTACGAGATCCGTCATCGGGGGTTCTCCTTTTCTTTGTTTGTTGCCACGTTCGCATTCGCGGCACAGCGGCCCGGATTTTCTTCACAGATCATCCTGACTGCATTATACCATACGCGCTTTTTCCACGCAACCAATCAAAAAGGGCGGAACCGTTTCCGGTCCCGTCCAAAAGAAGGGGAGAGAGGTTTGGATAATTTCTTATCCAAGCGTAGGATAACAAAGAATTGTGAATGAATTCTGAACAAATCATGAATCTTTTCAGGATTTTTGCTTTTTTTCGCCGGGATGGCGGCTGAATACCACCGCGGCGGTGCACAGCGACACGGATTCCGCGCCGTTTTCCGCCAACACCTTCGCACAGGCAGCCGCCGTGCTGCCCGTGGTGCGCACATCGTCAATCAGCAGCACCCGCAGCCCTTCGGGGCTCTCCGCGATCCGGAAGGCGTTTTCCACGTTCTTTCTGCGCGCATCCCCGCGCAGGGTGCTTTGCTTACGATGGGAGGACGGACGGCAGAGCAGCAGCCGGACGGGAATGCCCGTCTCCTCCGAAAGAAACCGCGCCAGGGTTTCGGCGTGGTTGGCCCCCTGGTCCCGCATCCGCTGCGGACTCATGGGAACGGGCGTCAGGCAGTCGAAGGACCGCGCCTTGAGGGCGTCGGCCATTCTTGCCGCCAGCACCCGCCCGGCGTCATCGCACTGCATGAACTTGAAAGCGTGCACCAGCGTCCGCACTTCGTCCTGATACCGGTACGGCGCGTAAACGGCCGTGATATTCCGCATGGCCGGGGATTTGCAGAACCGGCACGGCTCGCCCCGCGCAACGGGCGAAAGGCAACGCTCGCACGCGGCGGCGGGAACCAGCAAATGCTCGAGCCTTTTCCGGCAGTCCGGGCACAGGGAATCCGCTTCGGAGGCCAGCCGCGGATGCCCGCAGCACAGGCAGTTGGCCGCGTGGGGATACAGGAGGGACAATACCGTGTTCCGCACCCGTGCAAG
>CANQKI010000076.1 GCA_947624355.1 uncultured Clostridia bacterium
AAGTACCTGAGGATTTGGAACTACTACGTCAAGGAGCCGCATCTGACCACGGATATATGGGGCTGGCAACCGAAGATCGCTTGAAGAGCCGGATGCGGGAAAACCGCACGTCCGGTTCTGTGAGGGGCAGTAGGCAATCCCTTCACAGCAAGAAATATTGTGAAAGGAGTGTCGAGACTGTCTACTCGACTGTTCTGATGCATTTAGCCATTGCTTTCGCTCCATGCAAGGCTTGAGGGCGGTGCATGGAGGGAAATAAAAAGCCCTCAGGCTTTGCATTTTTCATGAAAAATGAAAAAGGAGCAAGGCCTCATGAAAAACGAAATCAAAAGACTGAAACCTTATCTGCTGCTTTGGAGTACGCAGACCTTTTCCGCCCTGGGAAGCGGAATGACAGGTTATGCGCTGGTTCTTTGGTTATACCAACGCACGGGTTCCGCCCTGCAAACGGCGCTGCTGTCCGTTTGCACGTATGCGCCCTATGTGCTTGTCAGCGTTTTCGGCGGCGCGCTCAGCGACCGTTGGAACAAAAAGCGGATCATGCTGACCTGCGATTTGATTGCCGCAGGCACGACCGTCCTTCTGTTCTTCCTGATCCAGGCTGACGCGCTTCGTCCATGGTATCTTTACGCGCTCAATGGGCTGAACGGACTGATGAACGTGGTGCAGCAGCCTGCAGGTGAGGTAGCGTCCACGCTGCTGATTCCGAAAGAGTATTACCAGAAAACCAGCGCTTTGCGATCATTCTCTTCGTCGCTCAATTCCATTTTGATGCCTGTTCTGGCCACTGCGCTCTTTGCGTTCGCGGGAATCGGCGGGGTGATGGCGGTGGACCTGATGACATTTGCCGTTGCGTTCCTGACGCTACTGCTGTTTATCCCAATTCCACCTGCCCAAAGCGAGGAGAAAAACGGGGAAAGCGTGCTTTCCGCAGCGCGTCAGGGCCTGCAATGGTTGGGACGGAATCCGTTGGTTCTTACGCTGATTCTGTTTCTGGCGGCAATCAACCTGCTGTCTTCCATGTACGACGCGGCGCTGCCTGCGATGCTCTTATCCCATCCTAATGGAGGGGAAAAGGTGCTGGGGGCGGTGAATACCTGCGTGGGAATCGCTACCCTGGCGGGAAGCTTGCTGGCCATGGTCATGCCAGCTCCCAAAAACCGGGTGAAGGTCATTTGCACGGCGTTGTTTGTTTCCATGGGCACAGAAAATTTTTTGCTTGCTTTTGGTAAATCGCCGCTTATCTGGTGCATCGGCGCGGTGATGGGATGGATAACGGTTCCGCTGATGAATGCCAATCTGGACGTGATTCTGCGCTCCGCCATTCCGCCAGCCATGCAGGGGAGAATCTATGCCTGCCGGAATTCCCTGCAGTTCTTCACCATTCCGTTGGGACTGGCGCTGGGCGGCCTGCTGGTGGACCATGTATTTGAACCTCTGATGGCCCATACATCTGTGCCGTTGCTAACCGCGTTGTTCGGCGTGGGAAAGGGATCGGGGGCAGCAATGCTGTTTGCCGCAATCGGCGCGGCAGGGGTGGCAGTCTGCGCTGTTTTTGCGAAAATCCTGCGGAAATACACGTAACGTATGAACAACCGGGATGACCGGACTTTGCGTCCGTCATCCCCGGTTTTTACAGCGTTTTTTTGAAGCAAATGATTCGGTTGGCCTCCTCAAAGCCCGTTTTCAGGTGAAAGGCGAGGCTGGTTTCGTTTTCAAGCTCGCAGTCGCTGGCAAACTCAGTACAACCCTTTTCTTTTGCCCATCGCTCGCAGGCCTGCAGCAGCGCCCGGGCGCAGCCCTGACGGCAAAAGGCTTCATCCACGAAAATACCTTCCAGGTAACCCACCGGACTTGTTTCAGTGCCCTCCACGTAATCATGCCGCAGCTGGCACTGGGCGAATCCAATTGGGACGCTTTTCTCTTCCGCGAGAAAGCAAGCAGCATTTTCGCTGGCGGTAAGGCCGTTGAATGAAGCAGTCAGTGCCTGAACCGTATCGTCCCACATTTGTGCGGCCAGTTTTGCCAGAGCCTCGCTGTCCGCTGTTGTCGCACGCCGGATGGTCATGGAAAAGCCTCCTGTCAATCCGCATATTCGCCATCTGAATTATATCACGAATGCCCTGCGGAATCCAGGATGAAATATTGAACGAAATTTCATATATACTATTGAATGTTCGGAACTGTTGTGCGATAATAAACGTGAAGGACGCTGTCCTTCCAAAATGAGCGGGGAGCGTGTTATCGTGCGGCAGGAGTCCATTGTTATCCTCAACTTTGGCGGCCAGTATACCCAATTGATCGCCCGGCGGGTGCGTCAGGCTCATGTTTTTTCTCATGTTTTGCCTTATTATGCCACGTCCGCGGAAATCCGCGCCCTGTCGCCCAAGGGTATAATTCTCAGCGGCGGTCCTGCCAGCGTACTGGACGCTGATGCCCCACGCTGTGACGCGGGCATTTTTCGGCTCGGCGTGCCGGTGCTGGGAATCTGCTATGGGATGCAGCTGATGGCCTATATGCTGGGCGGGCAGGTTGCCCCCGCGGACAAGCGGGAATACGGTCTTGTCAGTGTTTGCCTGCAAACAACGCATTCGCTTTTTACTGATGCTGATCCGGAAAATCCCTGCTGGATGAGTCACACTTACCAGGTGGTCAAGCTGCCGGGAGGTTTTGCCGGAATTGCCGCCACCGATACCTGTCCCATTGCCGCCATGGCGGACGATGTCCGGCATTTTTACGGCGTACAGTTCCATCCCGAAGTGACCCACACCCGGAACGGCATGACCATGATTTCGCATTTTCTGACGGATATCTGCGGCTGCGCCTGCGATTGGGAAATGAGCGGCTATGCGGAGCGGCAGATTGCCGCTATCCGGGAAGCGGTGGGGAAGGATACCGTGCTGCTGGGGTTGTCTGGCGGCGTGGACAGCGCCGTGGCCGCAGCCCTGCTGAGTAAGGCGATTGGGCCGCAGCTTACCTGCGTGTTCGTCGATCACGGATTCCTGCGCAAGGGAGAATTTGCGCAGGTCCGGGACGTGTTTACCACCACCTTCCAAACCCGCCTTGTGGCCGTGGACGCCCGGAAACGGTTTATGGACGCCCTGGCTGGTGTTTCCGATCCGGAGCGGAAGCGCAAGATCATCGGCAGGGAATTTGTAGAGGTATTCAAGGAAGAATCTGCAAAGCTGGGCAAACTGGATCACTTTGCCCAGGGCACCATTTATCCCGATGTGATTGAAAGCGGCGGGGCCGTCGGCAGTCAGGTCATCAAAAGCCACCACAATGTGGGCGGGCTGCCCGCCGAGCTGGGCTTTACCAGCCTGATCGAGCCTCTCCGTATGCTGTTTAAGGATGAGGTAAGGGCCCTTGGCGTCACCTTGGGGCTTCCCGAATCCCTGGTGTGGCGGCAACCCTTCCCGGGTCCCGGACTCGCCATTCGCGTTATAGGCGATCTGACAGAAGAAAAAGTCGGTATCGTTCGGGAAAGCGACGCGATTCTCCGGGAGGAGATTGCCAATGCGGGCCTTGACCGCGAAATCAGCCAGTATTTCACCGTGCTCACCGGTACCCGCTCCGTGGGCGTCATGGGGGATGAGCGCACCTACGATTATGCCGTCGCCATCCGCGCCGTCACCACCGATGACTTCATGACCGCCGACTGGGCCCGCATTCCTTACGATACCCTGGCCCGTATCAGCAGCCGCATCGTCAACGAGGTGCACCACGTCAACCGTGTCTTACTGGACGTTACCACCAAGCCTCCGGCCAGCATCGAGTGGGAATGATTCGTGCATGTGCGGAAGCCTTGTAATGCAAGGAGTTTCGGCACCGTGGATGGACAATGATAACAAAATGATAACACATTCCTGAACCGTCTGTATAGAAAAATTCCGGGTGGTTTCGGGGGTGGCAGGAAAAACACGCCGGCAAAAAGTTATCATTTTCTGAAAAAATGAATGACAGCAAAAGCAAAATTAATAAGTGTTCGAATTACCATTTTCCATCAGATTTCAAACGACAACCTTATTTTTTGTTTTGATAACATAGCAGAATAGCACGAAAGGAAAAAACATTAACCATCGCGTTGGGCACTCACGTATTCTCAAATAACTTTGAAAATATATCGTCATGCTTTGATAAATACGCATCAAGCTTCCGCAAAGCATTTTGTCGCAGCACGAGCGGCGATATGTTTTCTATAATCAAGGATTGCATCCATTTTATCAGGCGGCCATCCTGGTTTGTGATATCGCCGGAATATGCGCGTATGATTTGGCGAATTACGACACGTTCATCTGCATTTAAGAGGATGAACATTCCTTCGATTGCCTGAATTCTGACTCGGTTGAGCAGAGCAGAATAATCGGTAGAAGGGTCAAAAGGGGATTCTGGGTTTCGCTCAGCGCGATGATTTTTTGCTCCACTACAATAGGCGTTATAATTTGTCAACAACATCATGGCATCCATTCCTATCGCCTTCCTTTCGTTTGCTGTTCAGGTTCCTATTCCCTGAATGTGATTTCATAATAAAGCAAAACAGCCCTTTTGAAAATTGAAGAGTTCAGGCAATTTCCTGGAAAATTTCCCGCATTTGTCAAGCCCCTGGGCCAATGTTCCTTTTGACGCCCTTGACAGAGTTCTGAAGATAACTTATTATTTTTGTCGCCGCGCACACATATGCAGATTGGCGGCAAATATTATTGCATAAACCGCTCCAAAAATTTTTTTTTGAAAAAGTGGAAAAAAACGAGGATTTTTTCGTCTTATAAGTGTAGGGCCTTACAAAACTTGCGGAGGCGGGGCGAAGCCACGCCGAAGCGCAGCTAGGAAATTTACCTAAGTAGCGCGGATGGGCCGCTGGCCCAGACGTGCGGAGCATTGCGGAATCGGGCCGAAGGGCCGATGAAGCGAGCACAAGAGACTTTCCTGGGAGAGCGTTACAGCCCGTAGGGTGAGTGTCGCCCGTCAGGGCGACCGAGGGCGAGCGATTCTGAATCGCCGCCCGATGCCCGCGCTTCCACGAAGTGGAGTAGCGCGGGGCGTGGCTGGAATGCGAAGCTTAGAAAAGGACCCGCAGCTTGCGGAATCGGGCCGAAGGGCCGATGAAGCGCCGCCAGGGAATTTACCTGAGAGAGCGTTACAGCCCATAGGGCTGGAATGCGAAGCTTAGAAAAGAACCCGCAGCTTGCGGAATCGGGCCGAAGGGCCGATGAAGCGAGCACAAGAGACTTTCCTGGGAGAGCGTTACAGCCCACAGGGCTGGAATGCGAAGCTTAGAAAAGGATCCGTATCTTGCGGAATCGGGCCGAAGGGCCGATGAAGCGGAAGCCCAGCAATTTACCTGAGAGAGCATTACGGCCTGAAAGGGCGGAATGCGAAGTTGGAAGGGAGGCGAAGGATCATGGAGCATGCCGCGGTACCCGGCATGGCCGAGACCCTGGAAGAATGGGTACATTTGTATGCGGGCGAGATATCGAAGCTATGTTTTCTTCAATTGGCGGACGCAGATTCAGCCTAGGACGCCATGCAGGATACCATCCTCAAAGCTTGGAAATACCTGCAGAAGCATCCCGGCTTTTGCCCCGATCATGACAAGACGTGGCTGATCCGGATCGCGCTCAATACGTGCAAAGACTATCAAAGATCGCAATGGTTCAAAAAGGTGGATATGCGGAAAAGCCTGGAGGAGCTTCCCATCGCCGCGCCCGAAGAAGACCGGACGGCGGTGATATTGCTCAGCAAACTGCCAAAGAAGCAACGCCAGGTCATGATTCTGCACGGATTGCAGGGCATGACCATGGAAGAAACGGCGAAGCTCCTTGGCCTCTCCCGATCCACCGCCAACAAATGTTACAAACAAGGCAAAGCATGCCTCATGGCCGCGCTGACGGGAGGTGAGGACAATGACTGACAGGGAATTCAGGGAACGTTTGCAAAAATCGGTGAACAATACCCTTTCCTGCCTGGAGCCTTCCGCCCGTCAATGTGACCGGATTGTGCAAGAAACATTGGAGGGTAAAAAAGTCATGAAGAAACATATTTCTTTGGCGCTGGTGCTGGCGATTTTGCTGGCTTGTGTTAGTGTAGGCGCGGCTGCCGCATCGGACATCCAGTATTTCAACAGCTTTGCAGCTTTAGAAAAAACCTATGGTGTATACAATGACTGGCCAGATGCAGCCAAAGTCAGCCTGGTAAACGCCATGATGGAAAGCGGCGCTTCCTTGGATGAAGAAAAGGTGGCCCAAATGAATGCCCAGCATGATTCAGGGAAAGCAGGGGAATTGGCTGAAGAAATCCTAACTGCCTACTTTGGTACAGAACATCCCATGAATATCTTTAACCTGATGCAGCGCGAATTGGGTCTGATTGAGAATTGGTCATTGTCCGACAAAGCGCTGTATACCGCGCTGCGCGCAGAAAGCGGTGAGTATCGGCCCGAGGACGAGACTCTCTATCTGCTGCCATCAGAAGGCGATATGCAGGAGAAGGACGCCATAGACGCGGCTCGTGCTTATTTATATGAGGTGTTTGCACTGGATAACACGTTGGATTCGGCCCGCGCATACACCCAGTTCCTTTGCATTCCCGTCGAATCATCCGAACCCTATTGGTTGATCGAGTTTTCAATCAATGGGCAGTATACAGATTTGTATCGGGTACACATGACCCGCACAGGCGAATTGGTCTCCTGCGGCACACCAACTTCCAATCTCTATACGCCGAACATAGAAAAAGTCGAAGTCGAAAGCAGTGATATTTTTGCGGGTATTCCATTGCCCGGAGCAGTGTCGGCTGAGATTCATGACTACGATATTGATGCAGAAGCGGCCATTAAGCAATGCAAACTTTCGTTGGGGGAACTGGGTAATTTGCCCTGCACTGTTTCTGAAATGAACTTTCAGGCCGCCTTTTTGTATCATAAGGATTTCAACCTGGGCAAAGAACCTGTATGGTTCGTCACGTCCTGGTATGAGGGGAAAATGGTATGGAAGACGCTGCTCGCCTATAACGGCGATTGGATTGATACGACCAGCGCGGAAAAGGCATTCACGCGGGTACGGCATTCATACATTGATTCCGGGCTCAGTCTCTACGATCTGGACGGTAAGGATTTTAATTTCATGACGCTGGAGGAGAAAGCGGCTTTTTCGCAGACGTGGAATCCCATCATTGATGCGTACATCCTGGAAAATCCCTACTATCCTAATTACAATACCGGTTTCTATCAGGCGACCCGCAATGTGTTTGGCGTACCCAATGAACAGCATCTCCAGCAGGAAGCTGCGCTGAAAATTGCCCAAAGCGCCATCCTGGATTTGGGCGCTGATCCGGATACATTGGAAAAACGGGAAGTGCGATACTCCTTCGTTGTGACCGATGCAGAAAACCCTTACTGGGTGCTGTATTTCTTCCCGCCCATGCCTATTGATATGGCGAATATCGATACCTCTACTTTCCAGGTCAAGGTACACGCGTTTGACGGCAATGTTATCGAGGCTTTCAACAGCACCGGGGTTGTAACCGGTGAATTGTATTAACAACCTTTTTCACTTTTTCTATGTCGTTACCAATCCGGATTGCCCCGAATGGCGCTTTACCGCTAACGGCAGGCATATTGCCATCGACGCGAAAACAGGGGAAGTGCTGTTTTTCGGCGATGCGCATACCGTGCGCGGCTATGACGGCTTTTTAGAGATTGTCCTGCCGTAATTTGGCGATTTACCCCAAAAATACAGGCCTTACCCTTCTTGCAGCGAAAGGTAAGGCCTGTGCAGTAATTCATCCCGATTCAATCCGGCGGGAATCCGTCCGTTTCTTTTTTCAGGTAATCGAGCAGCAGCTGCAGGGCCTGCCAGGAAATATGGCTCCATTCCGCCTTGCCCGGCAACGCGTCCAGGGGAAACCAGCGGAGTTCCGACACTTCCTCCTGCTGGCGGCGGATTTCACCGGAAAAATCCCGGCACAGGTAGCAGATACTCAGCATGGACACCTCGTCCCCGTTGGGGTAGGTGTAATCCGTTTCGGGGCCGGAAAGAATGCCCAGGAATTCCAGGCGGTTGGCCGTCAACCCTGTTTCCTCCGTCAGTTCCCGCCGCGCGGCGTCCTCCACCCGCTCGCTCAGCTCCACGCTGCCGCCATGGTCGGCCCACAGGCCGTTGTCCCGTCGCCTTTGCAGCAGGATTTGCCCGTCCCGCAGGATAAACACCCCGGCCCCCGCCATCAGCAGCTTCCGGTGTCCCACGATTTTACGCAGATCCATGATATAGCCCATGGTCAGCCCTCCCAGTCCTCCCGGAAAATTTCATAGGTGGCTTCGTCGCCCATGGGGCCGCCGGGTTCCTTGGCCGGACGGGCAGCGGGTTCGATGCCGGATAATCGCATATGGAGCCGCTCCATCACGCGGCGGGAGGGGATGTTTCGCACGTCGCAGTGGGCGATGATGCGCCGGACGGAGAGCGTTTCGAAGCCGAAACGCACCAATTCCCGGCCCATTTCGGCGGCATATCCCTTGCCCCGGAATCCGGGCAGCAGGATCCAGCCGATTTCGGCGCAGAAGCCTTCATCGTCCAGCAGTTCGATGCTGCCGTCGCCCATCACTTCGCCCGTTTCCTTCAGCATCAGGGCGTATTCCCGGGCGCGGACGGGTGTTTCGCGCCAGGCGGCCACGGAGCGGGAAAGAAAGCGGTCGGTGTCCGCGTCCGGCGTGCTGCCCGCGTTGCCGAAATGGCAGAGGTATTTTGTGGTGTCCGGGTCGGCGGAAATGCGGTAAACGATTTCCCGGTCCTCCGGGACGAAGGGGCGCAGCAGCACCCGCGGGGTTTCCAACCGTTCCATAGTGCCTCCATGCAAAAAGATCGTTCTATGAAACAGAACGGCCCAGTCTGTCAAAAAAACAGCATCATGACTTTGGGGATGCATGAAGGGGCCGTAGCCCCTTCATATGTAATCCGCACCGCCGGCTTTGCCGGCGGGAGGAGGAAAATTTGCGAAGGATCGTTTACGATCCGAAAGAAAATTTTCCTTCCTTGCAGATTTTCTGGCCGTGAGCGCAGCGAACAAGAAAATCTGTACCAGTGCGCATTGACTGTGTCAATGCGCAAAAAAGAACCGTTCATAGAACGGTTCTTTTTCCATCGTTTACTGTGCGGCGGTTTCCGTGGCCACGGGATGCACGCTGATCTGCTTGTCGAACTTGCCCTTGCGCTCGAAACGCATGATGCCGTCCACCTTGGCAAACAGGGTGTCATCCTTGCCGATGCCCACGTTCAGGCCGGGATGCACTTTGGTGCCCCGCTGACGCATGAGGATGTTGCCTGCCAGCACGAACTGGCCGTCCGCCCGCTTGGGGCCCAGGCGCTTGCTTTCGCTGTCGCGGCCGTTCCGCGTGGAGCCCATACCTTTTTTATGGGCGAAAAGCTGCAGATTGAGCTTCAACATGATCGTTTCCTCCAATTACTGTTTTTCTGTAAGCCGAAGATACCGGGGATATTCTTCCGCCACGTCCCGGAGGCCCTGCCGCAGGGATTTCATGATCACCTGGGCGTCGTGGCCTGCGTCGCCGGGCAGAAGCACGTCCATGCTGCCATCCCCGATTCTGACCTCCGCCCGGACCCCCGCCACGCTTTCCAGCGCGTTCACGCAGGTTTCCGTCAGGCAGGAGACGGCGGCGCACACAATGTCGCTGCCCTCGGGGGCATAGCCCGCATGGCCCTGACAGGAAAAGCCGATGATGTCATCGCCCTTTTCCCGGAATGTCACCTTGATCACGCCCGCCGTTTACACGTTTACCTTGGTGATTTCCACCTGGGTGAAGGGCTGACGGTGGCCCGCCTTGCGGCGATAGTTCTTCTTGCTCTTGTACTTGAGAACGACGATCTTCTTGCCACGGCCGTGGCGCACGACCTTGCCGGTCACGCTGGCGCCCTCCACGTAGGGGGAGCCCACTTCGATGGTGTCGCCGGAAAGCATGAGGACGGGGAAGGTGACCTCACTGTCCACTTCGTTTTCCAGCTTTTCGATGTAGATGGTATCGCCTTCGGATACCTTGTACTGTTTGCCGCCAGTCGCAATGATTGCGTACATGCGCAGCACCTCCTGAATCTATACTCGCCGGGATTGCCTGGAGAAAAGGATGGCGTCTTTCAGCCATGGGGCCGCGTGAAACCACGCGTTCAGGAGCCCCTCCCGGGCGGCTTGCCGAAATATTGTATCACAGGGCGCGCCCCGTGTCAATCCCCAAACCGGGAAAAATCTTGGTTTTTCGGGCGATGAACGGGCCGGAAAACCGTCAGTCCATCTGCCCGATGACTTTTGTCAGCAGGGCGGCGAACTGGTCCCGCACCCGCTTGCCCGTTTCCATGACCTCCTGGTGGTTGATGGGCTGGTCCAGCACCCCGGCGGCCATGTTGGTGATGCAGCTGACGCCCAGCACCCGCATGCCGCTGTGGCGGGCCACGATGGTCTCGGGCACGGTGCTCATGCCCACGGCGTCCGCCCCCAGCGTGCGCGCCATGCGCACCTCGGCGGGGGTTTCATATGTGGGCCCGTTCATCCAGCAATAGACCCCTTCCCGCAGGGGAATGCCCAGCGCTTCGGCGGCATCTTTCGCCAGGGCGCGAAGGGCGGGGTCGTAGGCGTTGGTCATGTCCGGGAAGCGGGGGCCGAAGTCATCCAGATTGGGGCCGGTGAGAGGATTTTTGCCCGAGCAGTTGATGAAATCGGTCAGCAGCATGAGGGTGCCAGGCACAAAGGAGGTGTTTACGCCCCCCGCCGCGTTGGTGACGATGAGGTTTTTGATCCCCATTTTCGCCATGACGCGGATGGGCAGCGTCACATCCTCCATGGGGTGGCCCTCATAGCTGTGGAAGCGGCCGCTCATCATCATGACCTTTTTCCCGGCCAGTTCGCCGCAAATCAGCTTGCCCGCGTGGCCCGCCACCGTGGCCCGGGGGAAGCCGGGAATCTCGGCATAGGGGATTTCCTTCGCGTTTTTCAGCTGATTGCCGTAATCTCCCAGGCCGCTGCCCAGGATCACGGCCACGTCCGCCGTGCCGATGGCGCTTTGAATGACCGCCGCCGCCCGGTCGATGCGCTGGGCCAAAGTGGGCCGCACCGCCAGGGCCTCCTTGAAGGACACGGCCCCGAACCGGTCGGGCAGGTCAAAGTAATCGCAGATAGTGGCGGCGATGTCCGCATAGGTTTCCCGGATGCCCAGAGGGCGCAGGCCCGTCATGTGCTTTTTCCAGCACAGGATGGGAATGTATTCCCGGGTGTGGTCGGTGCCGTGGTGGGTGGGGTCGCAGCCGTGGTCGGCGGTGATGATGAGCAGGTCGTCGTCCCCCATGAGGGCCTGGATTTCGGGAATGCGGCTGTCGAAATATTCCAGGGCCTTGCCGTAACCCTCCACGTCCCGGCGGTGGCCGTAAGCCATGTCAAAGTCCACCAGGTTCACAAACAGCAGCCCGTCAAAGGGCTTTTTCATGTAGTCCAGCATGGCCTCGATGCAGGCGGGGTTCCCGGCGGCGTGGTTGCTGCCCGTCATGCCCTTGAGGGCGAAAATGTCCTCGATCTTGCCTACGCCCAGCACTTCCTTCCCCGCCGCCTTGAGGGCGTCCAGCATGGTGGGGGCGATGGGTTCCAGGGAAAAGTCCCGCCGCCCGGAGGTGCGGGTGAAGTGCCCCTTGCCCGTGCCGATAAAGGGCCGCGCGATGACCCGGCCCACGGCATGGTCGCCCACCAGCATTTTCCGGGCAATTTCGCAAAGCTCGTACAGCTTTTCCCGGGGGTAGAGGTCCTCGTGACAGGCAATCTGGAACACGCTGTCCGCGGAGGTGTACACGATGGGGTACCCCGTGCGCATGTGCTCCTCGCCCAGTTCGTCCAGAATGGCCGTGCCGGAGGCGGGCTTATTGCCGATGACCTTGGTGCCGATGGCTTTTTCATAGGCTTCGATCACGTCGGCGGGGAAGCCGTCCGGATAGGTGGGGAAAGGCCGGGGCAGCACGATGCCGCTCATTTCCCAGTGGCCGGTGGTGGTGTCCTTGCCCAGGGATTTTTCCAGGGCGCGGCCATAGGCCCCGGCGCCCTGTTCGTCGGCGGGAATGTGCAGGCCGGGCAGGTTCCCCAGGCCCATGGCGCGCAGGTGAGGGATGTTGAGGGGCATCCGCTCGGCAATGTGGCCCAGGGTGTTGGCCCCTGTGTCGTTAAACAGGGCGGCGTCGGGCAAGGCGCCCGCACCCACGCTGTCCATGACGATGAGAATGACGCGTTTCATGAAATTCCTCCTTGTTTCAATTGTAAAACGTGCAAATAAAGCGCGATGAAAGCGCTTACGGAACGAGAGGATCGGAATTTTCCTCCGGCGGGTTTTCTTCGGGGGGCTTGGGCAGATCGTTCAGGCTGGACAGGCCAAAATGGGACAAAAAGGCGTCTGTGGTGCCGTAGAGAATGGGGCGGCCCAGGGCCTCCTTCCGGCCCACTTCCGCAATCAGTCCTTTATTGACCAGGGACTGCACCGAATAATCGCACTTGACCCCCCGCACGGCCTCGATTTCCAGCTTGGTGACGGGCTGGCGATAGGCCACCACGGCCAGGGTTTCCATGGCGGACTGGGACAGGGACTGCCGCTGAATGGGCTGCAAAAGCCGCTCCACGTAGGGGGCGTACTCCGGCCGGGTAGACAGCTGAATATGGTTTCCGAAGCGCTTTAAGCAGATGCCCCGCCGGTGAAAATCGTAATCGCTTTCCAGGGCGTCCAGGGCTTGTATGGTTTCGATTTCAGTCACGTCCAGGGCCCGCCGCAGTTCGCCGATTTCCACCGGCTCCCCGGCCACAAACAGAATGGCCTCGATGACGTGGGCCAGCTCAGGCGTATCCATCGATTTCTAGCTCCTCATTGGTATTTTCGTCGGGCGTTCGGGGCTCCAGCACAATGTCCCCGAACACGCCCTCCTGGCTGACCCCGGCCCGGCCCAGGCGCAAAAGCTCCAGCAGGGCCAGGAACAGCG
>CANQKI010000077.1 GCA_947624355.1 uncultured Clostridia bacterium
GCGGCCTCTCTCCGAATCAGGCTGAAAATTTGTTCTTTTCGTGATTTTGCTTGTCCACTTTATTGACTATAGTCCACTTCCTCGGCGCGTTTCTGCTCTACCGCTCTATAGCAAACGGCAACATCAGCGATAAATGCTTCAAGGTGCTTTGCGGCGTCCCCAAAATCATGCCCGTTGCTCTTGCCTGTTTGCAGCGCTTTTACAAGTTTGCAAATGGCGTCGTATGTCATGTATGAGTTTTTGCGAATTGCAATCAGGTCTTGCGCTGTCTTGTTTCCGTTGTAGGCTTCATCAAATAAATCGTTCATGAGAATATCTTTTCCCGTGATGCGAGTGCTCATCTTTTACCTACCCCCGTTTACAAAATGTTCGATGGTATCCCGCGCCCGTTCGTCAGCTTCCCGCCGCGCTTTGCCGATCTGACTTGCCATCCGTTCAGCGTCATTCCGTGTCACTTCGACGGCAGCAGCCGCAGCTTGCTTTGCCTGGATGTGCTCATTTTCCGCATCCTCAAGCGCCTTTTTGGCTTCTTCCCGGCTGATTCCCGGCTTCACGTCAACGGTGATTTCCGGCACAAATTGGCTTGTCCAGCGTTCGGAAATTTCATCGATGTGTTTTCCGATCATCCGCGAATCTTGCCAAACAAGCGCGAAATTTACAGGGTCGGCAGGGTCAAAAAGCCTGTTCTTCGGCAGCGTCATTTGACGGCCTAAAGCAGCTTCAACTTCCTTCATGCCTTGCGGTCTATAACGCTCAAGCCCCTCAATCTCGCTTTGAAGCGTTTGCAGGTCTCTTGAATACGTTTCCGCATCCGGGCAAGTCACGACAAAGCCGCTTTCCCGCGCAACAGACGAAAGCGCCCGAAGCGCGTTATACCCTCCAGCAGCGGTCAGAATAAGCGCGTCAAGTTCCCGCCTTGAAATCTGCAAGCCAAATTCCCGATACAAGCGCAGATTTGCGATAAAAGCCGGGTCAACTGGCCGCATGATGAATTCCGCCGCAGCCTGTTCAAGCTGTTCCTTCGCCTCTTGCCACTTCGTCATGAGTTGTTCAAACGCGCTTGCAATCTTTCCACGCGAGATTTGCGCGGCCTGGTCGATTTCTGCGCGGGCATAGTCCGGCGTATATCTCGCCTTTGCCCTTTCGATTGCCCCGGCAAAGCTGGAAAATTCATCGTCAACCGTGGTGACATAGCGGGCAGCTTCGGTTTTCACGTCATCAAAAATGCGAGAGGTTTTTTTATCCATTTTTTCTTTTTCTCCTTTCAAGATGGTTTATTGTCCTGGCCGCTTCCCTGCCTTTCAGGTACGCCAGCCCTTCAAAGTCCGCAGCATTGGCAAAATCGCCTTTCAGCGCTACCAGCAGGATTTCCGCACGTTTGGCCTATCGTCCGGCATCATCCGCCCCACCCCCTTCCATATCAAACGCAGACGGCAAATTTTCCGTGTAGTCGAGTTCCGGCAAGTTCCGGGCGATTTCTTCAGGCGTGAGCGGTGGCCGCAAGCCGTTGTTTTCTGGAGAGATAGAAATTTCTTGCTTCTCTACCATTCCATGGTAACATTTTGCCCGAAAGATGTAAACAAGCGTGTTTTCTTGCCCGATTTGGGCCATGTTCGCGTGATAAGCGTGAATTAAATCAAACGCTTTTTTTATGATTTCGGATGTTGTCAAACCAGGTTCCGGGCGATCTGAAAAGCCGTGATTTTTCCCCGTCTTCCAGTCGTTCAAAGTTGCGACGGAGTAACCGCAATAAAGCGCCATTTCTTCAACCGACGGAGGAACGCGGCGATCCTGCACAATGTCAAAATATCGGTCGATTCGCTCCATCAGATCTTGATTTGAATTGACGTGCGGCATCCGCATAGCCTTTCGCAAGTCGCTAAGCACGTTTGCGCCGTATTCACGCGCAGCAGGGTCATTTATGATCTGCTGTCGCCCTCGAACCTGCGGCGGGCCTTTCGGCACGGGCTTTACTGAATCGTCAAGCCACACAATTGATTTCTGATTCTCGTCATGCGTTTTCGTTCGCGCCATTTCCTTTTTTTCTCCTTTCAGCGATGGATTTTGGGCGCTGACGCGCCAGCCACCAGAGCGGAATTTGTTTCCGGGTGTAGCCCTGGTGTAGGGTTTGTGCAGCCCTGGTGTAGGCCGTCAAACTGAAAAAGCCTTGATTTATAAGGATTTTTGGGGCCTGGTGTAGGTGGTGTAGCCTTTTTTCTATAAAGCTTATAAAGAAATACGAAAATACGGAATTATAAGCTATATAAAAAGGTTTTTATAGAGCCTACACCACCCTACACCCCCTACACCGAAGCGCCGCCTATGCGCTCCAGGGTGTTTCTTCTTCAACCTTCACGAATCCGGCTTCTTCATAGTCGAATTTCAGAGCAAACCCGCGCCAGACTATGCCGCGCTTTGTCCTGCTGGAGGTGTACCCTTTCGCTACCAGCGCCCGCTTGAAATCAAGTGATGAGCGTGCGGGTTCTCCGGCCTTTTCACACCAGTTGCGATAAGAAGCGTATAAAGCGCCGCTCGGCTGGCTGCAATTTTCGCCAATCGTACAATTGGAATCAAGAAACGCCCCTACCGTGTCGCTTTCCTCTCGGTATGTCGAAGTTGCATCAGAAATACAGGAAGGAGTTTTGAGCTTGAAACCGCTTGCAATGAAATTCTTTGCTCCTTCGATCATCCAGGAAAGCACAGCGCCGCCGCTCGATGCAAACAGGTGCTTTGCATAATTCATAATTTCGCCGTCTTGGCCGCGAAAATTCGCATTGAAGGGAATCACTTTCAGGCGATCCCATGTTCCCTTGTCAACCGTTGCTACACGCGGAAGATGATTTGTGTACAGCACAACGGAGTGCGACGGAACGAAGCTAAACGGCGCTCTGTATTTTTCCTCGGCCTGTATCGGGTCGGTGGAACATATTTTTTTGACGGTAGCGGTGTCAAGTTTCATCCCTTCTTCCAGTTCTGCCGCGATTACAAGCCGCTTTCCTCGCAATTCGGCATAATCGGGCTTTTTGTTCTGGTAGGAATTTGCTATAAGTACATCGGAAGCCAGCATCCCGGCATAATCGCCAAGCACGTAAAGCAACAAATTAAAATACGTGCTTTTTCCGTTTCCGCCTTGCCCTTCGGCAATGACAAGAGCTTCCTGATACACAGCCCCAACGGCGAACATCCCCGCAAGCTGCTGGAGGTAATTTTGCAGTTCTGCATCGCCGCACGTCACACTGTCCAAAAATCGCAGAAATTCATCTTTTCCCTTGTCGCTCGGAGTGCATCCTGTGACCTTTGTGCAGAAATTTTTCGGGTCATTTGGCTTCATCTCGCCTGTACGTAAATCAACGGTTCCGCCAGGCGTATTTAACAAGAACGCATCCTTGTCCAGTTCAGAAATATCAATTCCAAGCGATGGAGCCGCTTCAGCCAATGTCGCAGCGATTCTTGCACTGTTTCGCCAGCGTACTGCAAAGGCTCGGTATTTTTTCGCCCAATCTTGAAGCGAAAGCGCGTCCATTTCCAAAGGCTTGTTGTCGCTTTCTCTTGCTATGCGCACAACTTTCCATGCAACAGATTCAACTATTTCTGCTTCCTCAATCTGCTTGTCCGTCAGTTCATGCACAAGCTTTTGAGCGGCAAGGCGGTCTTCTTTCCATCGGATTCCATCAAAGAATAGCCAATCGGTCGAAGCGTTAAAGCGTAGTTTGTCGCCGTACTTGTCAACGAACAGAGTGGCCTGGCCCACGTCCGAATAATCGGCAGGTTCGAATTCGTTCTTAATCATATCGCAAAGTTCATTGTGCAAGCAAAGTTCTTGTTTTATCGTGCCGATTGTGTCAGTATTATGGTTAGGCTCGGTGCAGCGTTCGTTGACGGCATGAATCCCTTCAAGGGAAAAAGTTACTTCCTTTTCCATGCCGTGCCCCTCCATCAACCATTATTTTGCCCGTGCGCTCCGTTTTCCGTGCTCGCAGCGGAAGTCTGCTCTGCCATCCAGCGGGAAAGGGCTTCTTCGCTGATGATTATCCTTCTGCCGCCAAGCTTGAAGGCCGGATAGAAGCCTTCAGAATTGGCAAGCAGATAGGCATTGTTCCGCCCAATTCCCAAGCGCCGCGCCATTTCACTAACAGTCATGCAGTTTGTTGTCATTTTTACACCTCCAAAATTTTGTAAAAGCCTCTTGACTGGTTTCCAGTTTTATTTTATACTGTAATCTGCAAATAAGCAAGCGTCAGCATTGACAATTGTTGTAAAATTAGTTGTCACATAGAAGGAGGAACAAAAGTGAAGTCAGAAATTGAACAATGGTTCCCTGGATACGTAGCGCCAATCGATTATAAACCGCAGTTATTCAAGCTGGATATGTCCATTATTCGGCACGATCACCTGATTGAATATGGCGATGGACGCACGCAAAAGGTATCTTCTGAAAGTTGTAAAATTACGTTCAAAGAGCCAAATGATGAAGGTTCAAAGTATTCACTTTTGAGTGACAAGGCAAAATTGATTGAAGTGCTGGACGCCATTGAAAATGCTATGCGAACAGATAGCGTAAAGCGTTATGCACTGTCTGAATGGGAATTGTTTCCAAATGAAGAAGGGGAAATCGCTGTCCTGGAGTTAGAAAACCGTGTGCGGGCCATTTACACGCTATATATGTGCTACAGGGTCTTGATATGGCACAGTGAAGATAAAATGCTTGGGAAAGAAATCACAAGGGAAGATTTCGGCTCTGCATATCTTCCTTTTTATTGGCAGGAAACTATGCAAAAGTATTTGCAGAAAATGGCACTGAATGAAGGAAAGGCATCTGTTGACTTTGAAAAAATGTTCCTTTATGAAAGAGCAAAGTTAATCATCCAGGATATAGCGCAAGCGTATCTGAAAGATAAAATCACAGTCGAATTTGCTTTTGAAGAAATACTAATTTCAAAAAGGAGGAATGGGAAAGAAGACAAGCAAAAGAAGAAAATACTGGTTGAAAAATATGTTTGCGATTCTTTGTTTACCGCCCTGCTTATGCAGATAATGCGATATATCCAGCTTGGCGAAGACGCGAAGCGGCCCAGAAAGATAAAGATGTGTGAACAGTGCCATAAGCCATTTTTCCCGAAGAGATCTGATACACGGTATTGTCCTGAATGTGGTTCAGGTGCGAAACGTCAAGAACGCTATCTGAAAGAAAAAAAGAAGAAGGAGGCGGAATGATATGTCCCGCAAATTGACCCGTAATGCGCACGGCTCCGGCACGATTCGCCAGCGCAAAGACGGCACATGGGAAGCACGGTACACTGTAGGCCGCGACCCAGGCACGGGAAAGCAGGTTCAGCGCAGCCTGTACGGCAAGACGCAAAAGGAAGTACGCCAGCGCTTGCAGCAAATTTCCGTCGATCTGGAAAATGGCGCGTACACTGAACCGTCAAAAATGAAGCTTGGCGCGTGGCTTGACATATGGCTTAAGGATTTTACCGGAAATGTCGCTGAACATACCCACGTAACCTATGAAACACAAGTGCGCGTTCATATCAAGCCGTTTCTTGGCGCAATCAAGCTGTCTGACCTGAAGCCTCACCAGATACAGGGGATGTATAACAGCCTGGCCCGTGACGCGGAAAAGCCGCTTTCGCCAAAGACAATCAAGAATATCAACGGCGTTCTTCATAGAGCGTTAGACCAGGCGGTGTCGCTTGGATATATCAAAGCAAATCCTTGTCATGGCATCATTCTGCCGCGTGGAGAATCGCCCGAAATGCACCCGCTGACAGAATCAGAAATCGTTTCTTTCCTGGAAGCCATCAAGGGAAGCCCCTATCAGATGATTTTAACCATTGATCTTTTTACCGGGCTAAGGCAATCGGAAATAATGGGCCTTACATGGGATAGAATTGATTTCAAGGCGGGTACTATCCTTATTGACCGCCAGCTTTTGCATGAGAAGAAGAAAGGCGGCATTTACAAATTCGGCCCTCCGAAGAACAGACGTTCCAGGACGTTGACCCCTGCAAAGAAGGTCATGGAATTGTTGCAGGCGCAAAAGAAGCAGCAAGCACAAGACCGCTTGCTTGTCGGCTCTATGTGGGATGATACATTCCCCGGCCTGGTTTTTACAAATCAGTTTGGCCGCAATCTTTCCAATACAACGCTTTCGCATACTGTCACACGCGCAGGGGAAAAAATAGGTGTGCCAGGGCTTCGTTTCCATGACCTGCGGCATACTTATGCCGTTGCGGCAATCAGAGCGGGCGATGATATAAAATCCGTTCAGTACAATTTGGGCCATGCGACCGCTTCGTTCACGCTTGACAAGTACGCGCATTATACAAGCGATATGCGCCGTGATTCCTCTGCCAGGATGGATGCTTTCATGGCTTCCATTGGCGGGCTGTAATGGCCGCTGGCGGCATGAAAAAAATCTGTAAAGGGTAAATTAAAGGGTATTTGCCCGATTTCAGGCACAAGAAAAGCCCTGAAACGCTTTTGTTTCAAGGCTTTTTCTGTGGCAGGGGAAGAAGGATTCGAACCCTCAACAAAGGTTTTGGAGACCCACGTGTTACCATTACACCATTCCCCTACGGCACGGAAACGATTGTATCACAGCATAGGGGAATTGTCAACCGATGCGGGGAATTTTTTTCGTCATGCCGGGGATCGCATCCTCAGTAAACCTCCTGGGCCCGCAGCTTGTACCCCATTCGGTACACCGTTTCGATGCACGAAAAGCCCAGCTTTTTCCGGAGGCGCTGCACATGCACGTCCACCGTGCGGGTGTCGCCCGGAGAAACGTAACCCCACGCGTCGCGCAGCAGCTCTTCCCGGGATACGGCACGGTCGACATTCTGGGCCAGCTCCTGCAGCAGGGAAAATTCCTGCTGGGTCAGCTCGCAGGGTTCGCCGTCCACATAAACGATTTTTTCATCCTCGTCGATTGCCAGCAGGGCGGGGATATCTTCCTTGGGGTAAATCGAAAGCATAGTGCTCATTTTTCTCACCTCTCATCTATATAGACGATTGAAAAAGGCGTTTTGTTCCATTGTTTTCAAAAAAATTGTAAAAAAATCTTCATACATCGTTGAAAACCATCCATTTGACGGGCTTTTCCCTTTTCAAATTCCAAGGTTGAACGCATATCCGCCGCCTTTGCCGCGCATAATATAGGAGAAAACAGGCAGATTTGGAGGGAATCAACATGGAAGAAACCATGCATTTGGCGCGGAACGGCTGGAGCGCGAAGGAAACGGAAATGCTGTGGCGGGAGATTCGCGCGGCCGCCGAAACGGGCGCGCCGCTTCGGGGCGTATTCGAACGCATGGGCAAGACCCTGGGCCGCAAGCCCAACAGCGTGCGCAACTATTATTATATGCAGCTGCGGAATCAGGCCGGGGAGGATATGCGCCGGGCGGCGCCCTTTGAAACATTTACCGAGGATGAGGTGCATGACCTGCTCCGCACCGTGCTGATGGCCCAGGGCAGGGGACAGTCCGTGCGCGCCTGCGTGATGGAAATGAGCGGCGGCGACCGGGCGCGGATGCTCCGGTATCAGAACAAATACCGCGCCGTTCTGCGCAAGAAACCCGCCATGATCGAAAGCGTGTGCCGGGAACTGCGACAGGAAAACCTGCCCTGCCCCGAACGCGTGCCCGCCGTGGCATCCCGCAGCCTGCCCCCGCACGCTATCGATACCCGCATGGAGGCCGCGGAGGACCAGGACGTACAGATTATCCTGAAGGCGCTCTCCAGCCTGGCATGCCGCGCCCGGGAGAGCGGCGTGAGCGGCAGCGACCGGCTGAAGGTGCAGCGCGACCTGCTGCTGATGCAGCTGGAGGACGTGCAGCTGGCCGCCCGGGATATGATCGCCGTATGCAAGGATTTCCTGGGCGCCGTTCCTGAGGAACGGGCGTCGCGGCTTCCCGATTTTTCCGCCGTTCTGGCCGAAAAGCTGGCCAGGCTGGAAAGCGTTTCGGGCTGAGATGTGCGTTTGACAGGAGATAAAGACAAAAGCCCCGAGAGGCCTCGCGCTTCCCGAACCCACCCGCCAGGGACCCCGGTGGCCTATTCGGCCCCCGGACCCCTGAACCAGGGGGATGATCCCCCTGGACCCGCGGCTGCGGAACCATATTGGCGATTGCTTCTATGTTGCGTACCGCTGGCGCTGTTTGGGGTGTCGTGATAAGACGCCGGGGCAGCACGAAAGCCAGAAAACCCCTCGGGATGTGAGCAAGCTCTCTCCCGAGGGATTTTTTCTGTCTTTCTCCGGAGGGCAAGCCCTCCGGGCGGTGGCCTATGGCCGCCCTGCCCCGGCGGACGGATGACAGAAAATCTTCTTGTCGCGCACAAGCATCGTTGAGAAGCGGAACGCGTTTTCCACTGCACTCGCAGAACGCTTCGTTGTACCTGAAATACGATTGCCGCGTGCAAAACGTTGTTGCGAAACATAACTTGTTTTCCGCTGTGCCCGCAAGGCGTTTCGTTTATCCTGATAAAAACGGGAGTAAAGCATTGAAAGAAAGCACTGCATGCTTTTGCTTTGCATACAAAGCGCTTCGGATAACGGATACAAAGCAGCTTGCCGCGTGCGGAACATGGATGGCGATTCAGCAGCACAACACGAACGCAATGAAGAACACCCGCGCAGGCCCAGGGCACGGCGGCGGTACGCCGCCAGCCCGGATACGCTTGCGTATCCGGGAAAAAGCCGGGAACAACCGATCGGGAAAAGCTTGCTTTTCCCCGGCGGTTTTCCCGGCTTTTCTTGGTACCCTGCGGCCGTCTAACCATCGTGTTCCAGAAGTTACAGCGGCATGTAACAGAGAAGCACCCGCCAACAGGGTTCCGCAGCCGCGGGTCCAGGAGATTCAATCCCCTGGTTCAGGGGTTTGGGGGCCGAACAGGCCCCCAAGAAGGTCGCAGTCCACTCCAGGCAGATTAGTTCTTCCGGATATGCAGCGTCACGTCCACATCCACATCCGCGGCGGCATACACGTCCCGCCAGGAGAGGGCTTCCCACTCCGCCACGGTCCGGCACATGCGCACGGCGGCATTGCCAAAGCCCAGCCCGTCGCAGCGGAAGGCCTGCAGCCGACGGATGGCCGATGTGATTTCCTGTTCCAGCATCCGGCACAAGGCATCCGCGTCCGGCGGCGCGTCGGGCAGGGCGTGCGCCTCGCAGGCAAGGCGCACGGTGAGACGGGCGGGGCTTTCCTGCCTGTCCACCCCCAGCCCGGCGGGGCACACGGCGAAAATGGGAATGGCCAGATCGTCCCCCATCTGCACATTGAGGGACTGCACGTCCCCCCGCACCAGGTGCAGCAGGGCCATTTCGTACCCCGTCAGCACACCGCTGACGCAAACGCCGTCCGTGGCCGCCGCGCCGAAAAGCTCCACCTTGTTCACGCTTTTTCGGGCCAGCTCTCCCGCAACGGCGTCCAGGGCGTTTTCGGCCGGACCCGGCTCCCCGGCGAAGTCATTGACAGCCCCGTAAATGAGCAGAGGATCCTGAAAGCCATAGCCCAGGTCCCGCACGGCCTGGCCCAGGGACGTATTGGGCACAAAACCCTTGCCCGCGTAATTGAGCAATGTGGTTTCGATATAGCGGCTGAGGCGGGCGCCCACATAGGGCTTCTGCGCCTCGATAAAGGCCTTCGCGTCCCCCTTGCAGCTGACCAGCGCAGCGTCCTCCCGGATGCGGGGCAGGGACAGCACGGCCTCCAGCAGGTCGGCAAAGCCCACGTCCGCCGCCGCCCGCTCCCCGACGGTCACTTCCCGGATCTGGCTGAAATTGAGGGTGCGCGGGGTGGTGGCGTGCAAAAGATTCATGGCGTCCGAAAAGGAGGCGCCCTCGGCCTCCAGCAGCAGGTATCCAGCCTGCTCTCCGCCGGAGGAGGCGCTTTCCCCGCCGCCGCTTTCGCCGCCGCCCCCGCCGCTGTTGCTGGGCACCTTGACGGAAATGCGGATGTGCCCCGCCTCCGTTTTATCCAGGCCCAGGGAAATCACCAGCAACTGCTCCTCCAATTGCCGGCTGACACAGCCGGTGAGGCACAGGCAAAGGACAAGCAGCAGCGCCGCAAGCTTTCTCATTTTGCCGCCCTCCTTTGAGAAAGGAAGGAAAGAAGCAGCATCAAAAGCAGCGCGATTACCGCCGCCGCGCCACGCCACGGGGCCAGGAAAAGCAGCGCTTCCTCCACAGGCACCGTTCCCAGCGCCGCCGCAGGCACGGGCAGGAGCAGCAGCACGGTAATCAGCAGGGGCGAGGTGTTTTTCCGCCCCGCCGCGCAGGCAAAGAGCGCCGCCCCCCGAAGCACCCCGGCCGCCAGGGCCAGGAGCAGCAGGAACATCGTGCCGCACACCAGCAGCGACCAGCCGAGCAAAGATGGGTTCATGTGGGAAATGAGCAGCAGCCGGAACCCCAGGGTTTCGGGCCGGGCCAGGGCGTACACGGGCATAAGGTACGCGCTGAGCAGGGCCGCGGCGGCGGCCAGCAGCACCGGAAACAATACGTTGCGCAGCCCCGCCTTCCAATGGCTCTGCATGGCGGAAAGGATTTCCCCGTCCCGGGGCTGAATCAGGGGAAAACAGCAGCCCGCCGCGCAGCCGCTCATCCACAGGGCGCCCCGAAAAACTGTTCCCCATCCGTACCCCAGCAGCGGGAACAAATGCCCCACGTTTCCGGACGGCACGGCCCCGGCGGCAGCGTACAGCAGCGCCGCCAGCAGCCCCCACCGCAGCAGCCGGGCCAGGCGGGACAGGGCGTATTCGTCCCCGCCGCCGACGGACAGGGCAGTAATCAGCGCAATAGCGACCGCCCCCCAGAAAGGGCTGATATTGGGCAGAATATCGCTGAGGACGGCGCACAGGGCGAACATCGCCAGCTGCGCGTCCAGCAGGGAAACGATCCCCAGCAAGAAAAGCAGCGCCCGTCCGGCGGCGGAATCCAGCCGTCCCTTTCCCCGGCGGTCTGCCAAAAACAGGGAAAGGAAATATACCGCCAGGAAGACGGGCAGCGCCGTCAATACGGAAAGGTATCCCGGCGTGCTCACATGGCCGTACAGATACAGGCCCATGCCGATAAGCAGCTGAGCGTACAGGCATACCCCCGTCAGGGCATACTGATCCCGGGCGAACACGTCCCGGCGGAGGCGGCGCATGGCGGCCATGCTGTGCACGGCCGTTTCCGTTTTGCCAAAGATGGAACGGTCGCTCATTTGTCCTCCTTGTCCCAGGCGCGCATGGGTCCTTCGGTGCGGTTCATGTGGAAGGGGTTCGCAATGTACGCCCGAAGCCGCTGCCGCCAGATGGGCAGGCGCAGCACGGTATCCGGGTTGGAGGGCCGGTGGGGGGCGAGAGGCGCGAAATAGGGGTGATTCAGACTGGTGAGGCCGCAAAGCCGCATCATCAGGAAAAAACACCCCAGCACCAGGCCTAGATACCCCGCCGCGCCGGTAGCCAGCACCAGCAGAAACTGGGCGATGCGCAGCGACAGCGTCAGGGGGAAGGATGGCACGGCATAGCTGCCCAGGCCGCTGATGGCCACCACGATAATGAGCAGGGGGCTGAACATATCGGCGTCCACCGCCGCCTGGCCCAGAATCAGGCCGCTGACGATGGACAGGCTGCCCCCCATGACCCCGGGAATACGGGCCCCGGCCTCGTTAATGAGGCTGAACACCAGCAGCATAATCAGCATGGAGGAAAAAAGGGACAGGGGCACCCGGGACTGGCTTTCCATGACGGAGGTCAGCAGGGACAGGGGCATCCCTTCCGTATGGAACATGGTCAGGGAAATATACACGGCGGGCAGCAGCAGGGCAATCAGCATCCCCGCCAGCCGCAAAAGCCGCAGAAACGTGCCGTACTGCCAGCGCATGGCCACGTCGTCCGGGGCATGGTACAGGTGCATGAGCCCCACGGGCATGGCCATGACGGCGGGGGCATTTTCCATGGCGATAACGATCTGCCCCTCGGTAAGGAAGCTGACCGCCCGGTCGGGCCGCTCGGTGGACACGGCCTGGGGCAGGAGGGACATGGGCTCGTCCTCGATGAGCTGCTCCAGCATGCCCAGGCTGCCCACGTAATCCACGTTGCACCCCGTGATGCGCCGCTTGAGCTCGTCCACGTTTTCCCGGGCCGCCACCCCGTCCAGGTATAAAAGGCACAGGCGGGTGGGGATTTTGTTCCCCACGGTCATTTCCTCGCTGATGAGGGCCGGGGAACGCATGAGCCGCCGGATCATGACGATGTTGTCCCGCAGGGATTCGGTAAAGCCCTCGTGGGGGCCCACAATCACCGTTTCGTTGACGGGCTGGGCCACACTGCGCTTCACAAACCCCTTCACGTCGGCAATCAGCGCCCCGGGCATGGTATCGCAAATCAGCGCCGCGTCGCCGCCGTAAACGCGGTTCAGCACGGTATTCAATTGCGCCGTGGCGGAGAGGGAACCCACCTCCAGCACCCGGTTTTTCAGGTAATCGTCAATGGCCGTCCCTTCGGGGGGCGGCGGCGCGTTCAGGCAGGGGGCCAGCAGGAAGCGCTGCAGCTTCCGGTCGTCCGCCATGCCGTCCACATACAGGATGGCCGCCGGATGGCCCCACAGGGTAAATTCGTGAAACTGCACGTCCTCGCTCAAGCCCTCCCGGGTCCCCGCCCGGATCATGGCCGCCATGGCCGGGTATTCCCCCGTCAGCACGCCCTGGGGCGTCGGGTTCCACGGAGTTTCCGCCATCTTCATCCCGCCTTTCCGGATTAGTATGGAAGACGGACGGAAATATTATTACAGCGCTATAGCTTTTGTATCAGCAGCGCCAACCCCAGCCCCGGCGCGCCAAGCAGCGCCATGGCGGATACCGTGGCGGCGTTGCAGGAAATCAGCCCCGCCGTCTGCC
>CANQKI010000078.1 GCA_947624355.1 uncultured Clostridia bacterium
AACCTGCCCGCCGTCCCGAACCACTTTTCATCGTTCACACCGATATTGGGCGTTTACACAAAATTTGGGAGAGAGCCGCTTCCTTCTCCATTTTTTCTGAATCTATTACACGACAAAACCCCTATTTCCTTTCGAATAATAGGGGCCTTGTTGACAGGCTGAATCACTGCTCGTTTATCAGGTAATCCACATATTCCTCCAGGCAGTAATTGAGCTCCTTCATTTTCAGGCTGTGCTCAACACCCACATAGCGCACATGCCATTCCTCCCCCAGAATGCCGGTAATATCCGTCTTGTCGTCCGTATAGCGCATGATGAAACCATAATCCCAGCAATGAAGCATCAGCCAGGCATATTGCGCCGTATCCACGAAAGCGGTATTCGGGTCGTCCGCGTTCAGGTCGAAGGCCAGGCCGGTATGATGCTCGCTGCAGCCGGGATCGGCCACCGTCTGCCGGGTGGCGGATATTGCCTGAGCGCGGGTCATGCCGTTGTCAGAAATAAATGCTTCTACACGGCTGTCAAAAATGCTCTGCTGCGCCTGCAGCGTGCGGTACCCCTCCCGGATCTTCCAGGGGCCCACGCCGTCCGCCTTGGCCGCGTTGACCATTTCAATCAGGTGCTCAACAGCTTCCCGGACGCCCTGCACGCTGGTATCGGCATAAATGAACACCTCCCCCGCTACCGAACGGATGGTTACCAGATCAGCGGGCACAAAATCCTCGGGCAGCGGATGGCTGGCGTTGACAAGGAGCGGAATATCCCCTTCCAGGGTATCGTTAGCCTCCATTTCGTGTGCTTCGTCCGAATAGAGGAGGCCCAGGGTCTGCACCCCGGCCACGCCGTCGGCCTCCAGGCCGTGCTGGCGCTGGAAATTCTGCACGGCGGCTTTGGTACCGCTGCCGAACTGGCCGTCAATCACGCCGGTATAATATCCCAGCTCCTGAAGCCTCTCCTGCATCCGCGTCACCATCTCACCTTTGGAGCCGTTGGATAAATAGCTGGGCGTGGGCGACGGCGCGGGAGTATAGGTCACCAGGTTGGGATCGGGCGTCACCGCGATATTGCGCACGGTGGGCGTTGGCACTGGTGTCACCGCTGCCGCGGCCTCATATGCGTCCCAGGCGTTCATGGCGCGCATGGCAAAGAAAATCAAAACCAGCAGCAAAACGGCCGCCAGCATGATAAACAGATAAGGCGAGCGCCGCGCGCCGCCGTTTCTTCCGTTTGGCATCAAATCCCCCCTGCGTCAGATTCCGCAAGGAAAATTATATCGTGATTTTCCTTTCCTGTCAATGCACAGCCAGCCAGGCGTCGGCATCCTCCCGGCTGTCAAAGCCGATTCCCTGAATGAGGCTCCGCTGATCCTCTTCCGAAAATTCCGGAAGGCTTCGCTCCGCGCTGTCCTGCATAGCCATGCCGTCCCCGTACAGATTCCGTAAATAGACCACCTCCGCCGCATCATTTACGGAAAGAACGGTATGCATGGGGCAAAATAATGGAATCTCACGCTGCATATCCACAGCGGACGGCTGGAAAGTGATAATCTCCCAAAGGTCGTAATACTCCTGCGTCCCGGCAAAATCCCGACCGACGACGTCCTTCGGCGCTTCGACCCGCCGGGTCACACTGTGACCGCAGCGGCCAAACAGCATGGTCTGCGTGATCTGGCAGCCCGGCTGCACGCTGTCTCCCGCCGCCGCGCCCTGGCTGGGCGCTTCCGTGACCGAAGTGCCCTTGGGATCGGGCATGATAACGGGCGCCTGCGCATTTTCAATGGCAAAGCCGCCCGCAAGAAAAAAGGCCAGGGCAGCCAGGCAGAAGACGGCCCACTTCCGGATTCTCTCCCAGTTCATTGCTTTCGCCTCCTTCCCGCAATATGCCCCGCTTGCGTGAAAAATATGCCTGTGCTATAATGCCGTCTGGAAACAAAAGGAGGAGGCAAGCCGAATGAAAAAAGCCGTCATTTTCGATCTGGACGGAACCCTCATCAATTCTCTGCCCGATATTTCTGCCGCTATGAACCGATCCCTGGAAAAGGCGGGATTGCCCGGCTATCCCGAAGATGCGTATAAATACAAGGTGGGCGACGGCGTGATCAAACTGGCCCAGCGCTCGGTGGGAGATCATGCTGAATGCCTGAATCAGGTACTGGAAGATTATAAGACCGATTACGCGGAGAATTGCCGGGTGAATACTTATGCATATCCGGGAATATCCGAAATGCTGAAAGCATTGATTCAAAACGGGTTCCAAGTGTGCGTGTTGACCAATAAGGACCAGGCAGACGCAGAAAGCGTGCTGGCCTATTATTTTCCCGGTATCGATTTTGCCGCCATTCAGGGCCGCGTACCCGACCTGGCCCTCAAGCCCGCCCCAGACGGCGCGCTGAAAATCGCTGAAAGACTGCGGCTGACCTCTGCGGATTTCTGGTACGTGGGCGATACCAGCATGGATATGAACTGCGGCAATGCCGCCGGCATGGAAACGGTGGGCGTGCTTTGGGGGTTCAGGCCCCGGGAGGAGCTGACCGCCAGCGGCGCGAAGCATTTGATTGCCGCGCCCCAGGAGCTTTTGCGGCTGGCAGGCATTTCATAATTTATAAGTTTCCGGAATCTTCTATTTGCATAGCGCGAACCAGGTTTTCCACATGCCGCCGGGCGTAATTGGCCCCGGCGGCTTCTTCCTGTTCGGTTTTGGGCCTGTCCCCCATGAGCATGAGAAACTGGCTGACTTTCAGCCCAAGAGCTTCCTGCATTTCGGCGTCGCTGCCCTCCTTGCAGACCAGATAATAGCAAAGCAGCGAATCCTTCTGGCCGATCCTGTGGGCCCGATCCTCCGCCTGGGAATGAACGGCGGGCGACCAATCCAGCTCCCCGAACACCACACAGGTAGCCCGCTGCAGATTAAGGCCGCTGGCGGCGCGAAGGGAAATGCAGCACAGGTCTGTCTTTCCCGTCATGAAGCGCTCAACGGCATTTTCTTTTTGGTTGCCTGATTCCCGGCCCGTGATGAAGGCGGGATGTTCGTTTTTGAGTTCGCTTGCATAAATATCCATCACCGCGTGATGATGGGCAAAAAGCAGCACCTTCTCCCCCGCATTCAGCAGCGCCCGCACGAACTGGCACACATAGGGCGCTTTCGATAAGCCGGTGGCCTGACGGGCTTCCTGGGATATCTGATCCTCCAGAATGGC
The DNA here is from genome assembly GCA_947624355.1 of uncultured Clostridia bacterium. Lineage (GTDB taxonomy): Bacteria > Bacillota > Clostridia > Christensenellales > Aristaeellaceae > RUG563. Next base: position 3,197 of record CANQKI010000078.1, read on the forward strand.
GCGGTCGGAATTCTTCATGTCCCGATCCCATTGCCAACGCCGCAGCTTCTCCCGAACTGGGGTCATCAATTGCTGATACAGCGCGTCATCCGCATCGATCTGCTGTACCAGCCGCCGTTTTTCAGGCAGTTCGGGCAGCACATCCTGCTTGGTGCGGCGCAGCATCAGGCCTTCCCGGCGCAGATGCTCCCCCAACAGCTCGGGCTTCAGTACGATCCGGTTCCCATACCCGGCGCACCATTCCCGGCTGAAGGACTCCCAATCCCCCAGGAAATGGTAATCCAGGATATTGACCACGTTCCAGATTTCCCCGCCGTAATTGTAAATGGGCGTGCCGGACAGGCCGATAACCCGCTCGCAGGATTCGCTGAGCAGGCTGGCAGCGCTGTATTTTTCGCTGTTTGCCCGGCGCAGCTCTTGGGCTTCATCAAAGATGACGGTGTGGAACCGCATTTGCGGCAGCTGCTTTTTCCAGCCCCGGAGCAGCAGATAATGCAGAATGTAAACGTCGGCTTCGGGCAACGGGTAAGGGGTCAGCCCCTTAACAATATGGATGCGGGGTTCCTGCCCATGAATCCGCAGGAAACGCACGGTTTCAGCCGCCCAGTTGCGCACCAGGTGGGGCGGTGGGACAATGAGCAGCGGAAAAACGCCCTCCTTCGCGGCGCAGGCCAGCGCCTGCACCGTTTTGCCAAGGCCCATTTCATCGGCCAGGAGAGCCCTCCCGGTCAGCATCAGCCAGGACAGACCCGTCTGCTGAAAGGGCATCAGTTCGCCGTTGAATTCGGCGGGCGACAAGCGCACCGGCAGCAGCTGCCTGCGGGCCGCCGCACGGTTTTTATAATAAACCCGCGCTTCCTCCAGCGCGTTTTTCCAGCGTTCCCGGTCCCGTTCTGCCACGGTCAGGGGGTAGCGCATCATCAGCCAATTGAGGTCGCCGATAATTCTGCGGTGGGCCGTGAACCGGGCTTCGCCCCGCTTGGCGTCGCACCCCGGAAACAATCGTTTCGCCAGCTCGGTCACGCAGGGATCGCCCTTAATGACCCAGCATTTCCGGCGGGCATTGTAGGAAAGCACCCCATAGGAATCCGGGCCCGCGCCGGTATCCTGCAGAAAAACCGGAATATCCTCCTCCCGCAGGTCCCTGAGAATCTGATTCTCGATTTCCGTTGAAGGCGTTTCCGGAAAATCGTCCTCCGGATATTCGTCCATGTCCTGCTCCATGGGGGTAGGCAAAACTTCCGGCTCCGGAAATACAGGCGGAAGTGCGGCAGCGGTTTCCTGAATAATGTTTTCCGCGCCCGCGCCTTCCGCTGCCACACCCCACAGCTTTTGCAGGCTGACCTGATAAATCGGCACATTTTCAATTTTTGCAGGCAGAACCGTGTTTTTTTCGGACACCAGAATCAGGGCGCTCAGCTTGTCCGTGGCCGCATAGCGGCGAAGCTGCCGCTCCACCGTTCCCGGTTCCGGCCGCCCGCGCTTTAGCTCGATTCCCACGTCGCCGCACAGAAAATCAATGCGGTTCCGTGGTGCCAGCGGCGCTTCATGGCGAAAATCCAGCCCCGCTTCCTGCAGCGCCTCGGCGGCCAGGCCGTGCAGATCGTATTCGTCCTGGGGGCGGGGCATCCGGATCCGCCGGAGGGCGGAAAGCACTTCCTGCACGTTCGTCATACCGCGCCTCCAAGCACAGCGCTAAAGTCAATCTCCGTCACGCTGTCCGCAATTATGTCGCACGGTTTTTCCAGAAGATCCGGATTTCCGAGTCCGCCGTATCCCTGCCGAACCCACACGGTGCGCATCCCCAACTGCTGGGCGGGGATAACATCATTGTCCAGCCGGTCGCCCACCATGACGGCGTCCCCGGCGCGGCAGCCTGCCAGATGAAGGGCATGGCGAAAAATTTCCGGGTCAGGCTTGGCCGCGCCCACATCGCCGGAACCGACGATAATCCGGAAAAATGTCCGGATGCCGAACCTGTTAAGCCGCGCCTCCAGTCCGGCCTTTTGATTGGCAATAATGCCAAGGGCATACCGTTTGCTCAGGTTCTCCAGCATTTCGGGCACGCCGGGATAGAGCTTTTCCAGCTCGTCCGGCCATGGCGCTTTTGGCAGGTGAAAATATTCGAGGGCGCTGGCATAGCCGTTTTGGTTCTGCGCGCAGAACCGGCGAAAGGCCCGGTCGAATGCCTCGGCAGAAACAGAAGAACCGGATACGGTATTCCGGATCCGCACCCGTTCGCATTCGGATTCATCGACCAGTGTCGATCCCAGATCAAAAAACGCCCATTTTTTCATGCCATTGCCCCCTCTCTGTTCGTTTGCATCCATCATACCACAAGATCCGGAACTTTTCCACAGTTTCTGTTGTCCGCCGTGGTATTTTATGGTATACTCATGATGAGGCAGTATCATGTGCAGCAATGCCATGGCCTTCTGTAATGCAGCATTTGTCGCCGAAGGGCAGAAACGTTGTAACGTGTTGCCCTGCCGAAAATGCGCTTAATGATTTTCCGTATTCTGCATAAGCTACAGATAAAAGGAGGAAGCCGTAATGAGAAAGTATCGTGTGGGAATTATCGGCGCCACCGGCATGGTGGGGCAGCGTTTCGTTACCCTGCTGTGCGATCATCCATGGTTTGAGATTTCAGCCCTGGCTGCCAGCGCCCGCAGCGCGGGAAAAACTTATCGGGAAGCCGTGGGCGACCGCTGGGCCATGCGTACTCCCATGCCCGAAAGCGCGGCGAAAATGACCGTGCTGGACGCCGCCTGCGTGGAAACGGTGGCGAAGGAATGCGATTTCGTTTTCTGCGCGGTCAACATGGAAAAAAGCGCTGTCCGCGCCCTGGAAGAAGCCTATGCCAAGGCCGAAACTCCGGTCATCAGCAATAACAGCGCCTGCCGGATGCTGCCGGACGTGCCCATGCTGATTCCGGAAATCAACGGCGGCCACGCCCCCATTATTTCCGCTCAGCGCAAGCGGCTGGGAACGCAGTACGGATTCATCGCCGTGAAGCCCAACTGCTCCATTCAAAGCTATGTGCCCGCCCTGTCGCCCCTTCGGGATTTCGGGCTGGAGCAGGTGCAGGTGTGCACCTACCAGGCGGTGTCCGGGGCGGGAAAAACCCTGGACCGCTTTCCCGAAATGGCTGACAACGTCATCCCCTATATTGCGGGGGAAGAAGAAAAGAGCGAGCAGGAGCCCCTCAAAATCTGGGGCGAGCTCAGCGCGGACGGAAGCGCCATCCACCTGGCGCAAAAGCCCGTCATCAGCGCCCAGTGCATCCGTGTGCCCGTATCGGACGGGCACCTGGCCTGCGTCAGCGTAAAATTTCAAAATAAGCCTTCCAAGGAAAAAATCCTGGACCGGTGGAAGAATTTCCATACCCTGGCCGCCCAGCTGGCCCTGCCCAGCGCCCCCGACCCTTTTATTCGCTACATGGAAGAGCCCGACCGGCCCCAGCCCCGGCTGGACCGGGAGGATATGAACGGCATGGGAATTGCCGTTGGCAGGCTGCGGGATGATCCCATCCTGGATTACAAATTCGTCTGTCTGTCCCACAATACCCTGCGGGGAGCCGCCGGCGGCGGCGTGCTCATGGCCGAGCTGCTCTGCGCTCAGGGCTATATCATCAGAAAGGAATAAACCGACGTGACAAAAAAAGCGCTGTTTACCGGCTGCGGCGTGGCGCTGGCAACGCCCTTCAAAAACGGAGAAGTGGACTATCCCGCCCTGAAAAAACTGCTGAATTTCCAATTGGACGCCGGCACGGACGCCATTGTCGCCTGCGGCACCACAGGCGAGCCCGCCACCATGACCCGGGAGGAATGGGAAAGGGTGCTGGCCTTCACGGTGGACGAAATCGCGGGCCGGATCCCTGTCATTGCTGGCACGGGCGGCAACAACACCCGGGACGTGATCGAAAAAGCGCGGTGCGCCAAGGCGCTGGGAGCGGACGGCCAGCTGTGCGTGACCCCCTATTACAATAAAGCCACCCAAAGCGGCCTTATTGCCCATTATACCGCCATTGCGGACGACGGCGCCTTGCCCATGATCCTCTATAACGTGCCCTCCCGAACGGGGCTCAACCTGCTGCCCGCCACGGTGGAAAAGCTGGCCGGGCATGAAATGATTGTCGGCGTGAAGGAAGCCTCCGGCGACATGGTGCAGATTATGGAGATTCTTCGCCGCTGCGGCAATCAAATCAGCCTCTATTCCGGCAGCGACGAAATGACCGCGCCGATCCTCGCCATGGGCGGCAGCGGCGTGATTTCCGTGGCCGCCAACATCCTGCCCGCCCAAATGCGGCAGATGGCCCACGGTACCGCGGCCGAAGCCGCCGCCCTCAACCTGCAGCTGCTGCCCCTGATCCGGGCCCTGTTTGCGGAGGTCAATCCCATTCCCGTGAAGGCCGCGCTGCATTTGATGGGCATCTGCGAAAACGAGCTCCGTCTTCCCCTGACGCCCCTCTCCCCCGAACACGAAAGCATCCTGCGGGATGAAATGAAGAAGGTTGGTCTGGTATGCTGAAAATTCTTTTGTCCGGCGCGTGTGGGCGCATGGGCGGCCAGGTAACCGAACTGGCCGGGCAGCAGAACGCCGTCATTGCCGCGGGCGTGGACGTGCGCCCCGAAGCTTCGCGGCCCTATCCCGTATACCCCGCTTTCTCCTTTGTGCAGGAAGAGGCCGACGTAATCGTTGATTTTTCCCGGCCGGAAGGACTGAACGCCTTGCTGGAATACGCCGTATCCCGGAAAATCCCCTGCGTTCTGGGGGCGACCGGCTATCAGGAAAAGGAACTGGCCGCCATTGCCGAAGCCGCCAAATCCGTTCCGGTGTTCCGCAGCGCCAATATGAGCATGGGCATTTATGTGCTGCAGGCCCTGGCAAAGCAGGCCAAAGCGCTGCTGCCCGATTTTGACATTGAAATTGTCGAGCGGCACCACAACCAGAAGCTCGACGCCCCCAGCGGCACGGCAATCATGCTGTACAACGCCGTGAAAACGCAGGAGACCCAGCCCGTCTATGGCCGGGAGGGCCGCACGCAGAAACGGCAAAAGGACGAAATCGGCATGCACGCTATCCGGGGCGGCACTGTGGCCGGGGAGCACGAAATCGGCTTTTATGGCCCGGGTGAGACCCTGCGCATCGAACACCAGGCCCAGGATCGCTCCATCTTCGCCCTGGGGGCGCATCGGGCTGCCCGGTTCATTGCGGCGCAGGCACCCGGCGAATACGATATGAGCGATCTTGCCCGGGCAATGCTTCAGCCGTAACGCACAAATGAACGCCGGATTTCCCGTATTTTGTGGGGAGTCCGGTTTTTGTTTATCGGTCAAACGGAAAAGCAGTACAAAACGGAAACTTTCCCTTCAATAAATGTCAGGATCGAATTTTGTAAATATTCCAGCTCCCGCCTTGCCCGGCTCAGAAAAATATGGTATAATTGTTTAGACAGTCGGCCTATAAAATGGTCGGCCGGGCCGCGAATGCGGAGACGGCTATTCTGCCATTCCGGAAGAAAGATGCTGAATTTTCAGAATTGAGGGAACATTTATGCGAAAGACGTCGTGGTTCATCCTTCCTCTGCTGGCGGTGCTTTTGATGGGTATCGCCTGTCCGGCACTGGCCTCGGAGGCCGTCGGGATTCAGGGCTATTCCAAATCGACGGGCTATCAGTACGTGACGTTCGGTACTTATCCCACGGACGCCGACGGCACGGTGCGGCCGATTTTGTGGCGCGTACTGCGTTCCGCCGACGGGGAAGCCTACATGATGACGGAATACATCCTTTTTGCCAGCCCCGTGCATGAGGATTACGACCACTACCCAGGCTGGGAGGGCAGCGACCTGTTCGCCTATCTGAACAACGAATTCAAGCAGGACGCCTTTTCCCCGGCCGAGCAGCAGGTGCTGCTGGTGCGCACGGAGGACGGCGGCCTTGTGACCTTGGCCACCATCGACGAAATGCGGGATGCCTCCCTGGGATTTGCCTCCAATAACGACCGCCTGTGCGAAAGCACGGAATGGGCCAAGGAGCACAGAATCAAGGATACGTACAAAAAATCCCTCTACATTTATTCCAAGGGCCACAAGTACAGCCCCTGGTGGAGTCGCACCCGTTCCCAGGATTACGCTCACGAGCAGCGCCGGGTCATGGACGAGGGCAAGCTGGGCCGCGTTTCTTCCGGCAACGTAGACCTGGGCGTGCGTCCGGTGGTGACCGTCAATCTTTCCCTGCTCACCATTGCGGGGGGCAGCGGCACCAAGGATTCCCCCTTCCAGCTGCAGCCGAGTGATGCCGCGGCGGCGGCCGTTCCGGAGGAACAGCCGGCCAAAGATACGCTCGTCGTGACGGAAGATATCGTAACCGACGAACCCGAAGCCGCCGCCACCCCCGTTCCTGTTGCTGAACCTGAACCTGCCCCAGAGGCTGAGCAGCAGCCGGTCGAACCCATAGCAACGGAAGCGCCCGCCACCGAAGCGCCCGCTGCCGCCGCCGGTTTCACCGCCGCGGCCAAACCGGAATACATTGATGAAAGATTTCCCATTCTGGATGAAAAAGGGTTCCTTCCGGAAGGGCAGCCAGAGTTCGTGCTGATCGACGAGGAAAACGGCCAGTGGCTTTACGCTTCCCACACCCTGCGCATCGAAATCAACCGCCGCACGGGCACCAACAGTCAAAAACAGCCCCTGCGCTGGTACGAGGCCCAGATTTTCACCCGGGATACCAGCGAGCTGTTTGACCTGTACCCCTGGGATGAAACCAAGTATACCAACATCAACGCCCAGGTGCTGGCGGACGAAATCGCCAAAAAGAATCACCTGGTGTTCGCCATCAATTCGGATTACTTCATTTACCGGGTGGAACGCGACCGGGAGGAAAGTTACAATTACCCTCTGGGCATCGAAATCCGGAACGGACAGGTGCTCTGCGCCTGGCCCCGGAACGCGCTGTCCACTGTCTATCCCCCGCTGGACGTGATGGCTTTCTATCCGGACGGCTCCATCAAGCTCTTCAAAAACGATCAGCTCTACACGGATGAATTTGTGGATTACCTGAAGCGCAGCGGCAGGGATGATTACAAAGCGCTGGCCGAAACCCTGAAGGCCAACGGCCAGACCCCGGAGCAGCTCATTGCCGGCGGCGCCACCGACACCCTTTCCTTCGGCCCTATTCTGGTGGAAAACGGTCAGGTGTCCCCCCGTTCCACGGAGTTCGGCAACACCCCCAACCCCCGCACCGCTTTCGGCATGGTGGAACCCGGCTATTACATCTGCGTGATGGTGGAATCCCGCATCGCGGAAAGCAAGGGCGAATCCTGCGTGTGGATGGGCCAGAAAATGGCTGAGCTTGGTTGCTGGTCCGCCATCAACCTGGACGGCGGCGCTACCTCCACCATGATTTTCATGGGTAAGCAGGTCAACAAGAGCGGCAATTACGGCGATATCACCAACCGCAAGCAGAACGAAGTGCTGGGCATCGGCTATTCGAACGCCGTGCAATAAGCAGGATAATCAAACGGAACGCTCCGGACGAGGACAGAATCGCCGGAGCGTTTTCTATTCGATATAGACAGATATTTAGGGAGAAGAATTCGATTCACCGTCTAAACGGTCAGTTGATTTCTTCACATTGGGGTGATATAATGTAAATTGCCGAATGGGTGACTGTTCGCAAATCGATACTTGAAATGGGGAAAACAAATGGAATATATTCGTATAACGAATGGCAATATGGATGGACTTAAAGCGCTCCACATTGGTTATAAACAGGAAATTGGAGAAGAACCGCCTACGGATAAGAACTTTGACAGCCTGTCTGAGGCCATTAAAAAGGGACAGATTGTCTTTTACGGGTGTGCGGATGAGGGGAAATTGATTGCCTGCTGCTCCATCACACCAACCTATTCCACGTTTAACTACCAAACAGGGGGCGTGTTTGAAGATTTCTACATTGTTCCCGAATATCGGCACAAAGGAATTGCAAGACAGTTAGTCAGATTTGCTTATCAGGAAAGCTGCGTGGGTTCTCTCACAGTTGGATGTGCGGATTGCGATGTCAAAATGTATCAGTCATTAGGTTTTACGATTCCGCTTGGAAATCTGTTTGCGTTTGAGGGGTAAATCGGTTATTGCGGAGGCAAAGGAGAATGTTAGTAAAAGCCACAAAAGAAGATATTGAACAGTATATGGATTTTGCTTACTCTCTCGCTTTGGATCAGACAAAATCCGGCTATCCCCTTTGGTCAGACGGTGTTTCTACAAAAAAGGAATTTGCAGATTGCGTTTGGAAGAGTTACGAGCATGAAAACCGGGACATACTCCTTTTTGTCGTGGATGGAGCAGTTGAAGGGTGGATTCAGTTTTTCTTCATGGAGGAAGATCGGTATCTCCAAACAAACGGATTTTTGATTAACCGCCATACAGAGCAGGCTTTCACGGAATTTTTGGAGTATGCCGATGCGCATTTTCCAGGATACGATCTGTATTTGGGATTTCCAAAACGAAATACCGCTGCAATCGCTGCCCTGCAAAAAAGAAATTGCAGATTGCTCGAAGAAAGTTATCATGACATTTATATTTTTGACGGCTCTGCCATACAGGCTGAAATGGATGGGATCGTAAGGGTCACGGAAAGTAATTTCTCAGCATTCCGTGAAATACATCAAACTGACCCCGAAACGTATTGGAACTCGGAACGTATTTTTCGTGCGCTTGATGCGTGGCTCATATATCTTAAATATCAAGATCATGCCGCCGCGGGATATGTTTGCGTGAGAAATGGAGAGATTTTCAGTTTAGGTTACCGGGATAATAAGTTTGATAAATCTGTTTATAAGGCTTTAGTGAAAATTATATTGAGAGATTTACAGACGGCAGGGTACAAACATTTGGTATTCTTTAACGACGAGGAAAGTCAGTCTGCCGCACTGGAGCTTGGCTTTACATGCGTCAGTAAATATGTTTTATATCTTAAAAGCGTATAGACGCTCGGCAAGTCTGAAAAAAACAGAAGTCAGGATGCGGTTATGAAAAAGACAGACGCTCTCATCGATTTGATTCTCTCAGACATAGAAATGAAAGACGTTCTTGAGGTTGCTTGCGGAACAGCAGACATTTCCGTTTCAGCAGCGCGCTTTGCCAGCAGCGTTTCCTGTATCGACATTGACGACAGCAGCCTGAACCCGAAAATCAAACAAACGAATAATATCCTTTTTCAAATCATGGACGCTTCCAAAATGGATTACCCAGACAATGTGTTTGATACGATCATTATATATAATTCGTTCTTTCACATTCAATCCCATTGGAATGAGATTGAGCGTGAATGCAAGCGAGTGATTAAAGACAAAGGCGTAATCTATATCGTTGGAACCTGGAAGCTAGACACAAATCTGATAGCGAAAATATTCGGTGATGACGCCAAATGGCAGGATAGCTTTCTGATTGTTAAGATGAAAAAATAATCATATAAGTACTTTTGAAAAAGGGCGACACGGATAAAACCATGCCGTCCTTGGATCTCTCCCAAATTTTGTGTAAACGCCCAATATCGGTGTGAACGATGAAAAGTGGTTCGGGACGGCGGGCAGG
>CANQKI010000079.1 GCA_947624355.1 uncultured Clostridia bacterium
TTGCGTGGTATAGGATGGAGAGATGGGACGGCTTACTTGCCGCTCATCTGGCGCTCCTGCTGCTCGATCATGCGCTTGACCATGTAGCCGCCGATGTAGCCGGCCTGGCGGGAGGGCAGGTCGCCGTTGTAGCCCTGCTTGAGGTTGATGCCCAGCTCGCTGGCGATTTCAAACTTCATGTTATCCAGGGCGGCGCGGGCTTCGGGCACGTTGGCGCGGTTGGAGTTGTTGGACGAAGAAGAGTTGCTGCCGGAATTGTACATAGCGATTCACTCCTGTTCCTGTTATTGGATTGGGGACGCATTGCCGCGTCCCGGGGGGATGACGGCGGGCGGCGCGTTTCATCAAAAGGAAGGGTTGCCCCCTTTGATGGAACGGCCTGCCTTGGGTTACTTGCCCGCCATCTGCTTTTCGGCCTGCTCGATCAGGCGCTTGACCATGTAGCCGCCTACGTAGCCGTTTTCGCGGCTGGTGAGGTCGCCGTTGTAGCCCTGCTTGAAGTTGATGCCCAGTTCCCGGGCGATTTCAAACTTCATGTTGTCCAGGGCGGCGCGGGCCTCGGGCACGTTGACCCGATTGCCGCTTTGGCTGCCGGACTGATTCATCGCACTTTCACCTCCTCCAATAAAGTCAATGCTATTGTGACCCCGCGGCGGAAAAATACGCTGGCATTTTCAGGACATCGACAAATTCGGCGCGGAAAATCCGAAAAATACCGAATATTCCCGCATTTCCGGAACAAAATATACCATTTTGTCTGGGCCGGAGAAACTTCCGATTTTTTTCATACTTTTTTTAAAAATAGGGGTTGCAATAGGCAGAGAAAAGGTGTACAATGACCTCGTTCTTTCAAAAAATGTTCGTATTTTTGAAGGACGGAACCCATTGAAACGGGAGGCGCAAAGCGCATGGAAGACCTGCGGCAGGCTATCCGGACATTCGGCCGGGGATTGGGCCAGGACGTGGTGAAGGTGGATATGTTCCTGAACCACCGGATCGATACCGAGCTGGTGTTTGAAATGGGCCGGGAGTTTGCCGAGGAATTCCGGGACGAGCGCCCCACCGTGATTATGACGGTGGAATCCAGCGGCATTGCCCTGGCCCTGGCCACGGCCCGGGAAATGGGCAATCTGCCCGTGGTGTTTGCCAAGAAGGGCGAAACGGCGGTACAGTCCCAGGATGTGGCCCAGGCTGCCGTCTATTCCTTCACCCACAAACGCGAAAACGTGATCCGGGTGGAAAAGCGGTACGTGCCCATCGGCAGCCGGGTGCTGCTCATCGACGATTTCCTGGCGGACGGTCAGGCGGTGCAGGGCATGATGGAGCTTTGCCGCCAATTGGACGCCAAGATAGTGGGCGTGGGCATTGCGGTGGAAAAGGGGTTCCAGCCCGGCGGCGCGAAATTGCGCGCCCAGGGAATTCATCTTAAGTCATTGGCAGTCATTACCGGCATTGAGGACGGAAAAATCCGGATGCTGGAATGCTGATCCAATAGAAATCACAACACTGCCCCGGGGAAAATGGAGGAGGAAAACACCATGAAGAAACTCGTTGCCCTGCTGGTTGCCCTGATGCTGTGCCTGGCCCTCGTGCCCGCCATGGCCGAAGAAGAAACGCCCAAAGTCAAGGTCGGCTTCATCTTCCTGCACGACGAAAACTCCACCTACGACAAGAACTTCATCGACGCCGCCGTGGCCGCCTGCGAGGCCCAGGGCGTGGAATATGTGCTGAAAACCAACATTCCCGAAGGCCAGGAGTGCTATGACGCCGCCGCCGAGCTGGCGGACGACAAATGCACCATCGTTTTTGCCGACAGCTTCGGCCATGAATCCTACATGATCGAGGCCGCCAAGGAATTCCCCAACGTGCAGTTCTGCCACGCCACCGGCACCAAGGCCCACACCGAAGGCCTGTCCAACTATCACAACGCTTTCGCTTCCATTTATGAAGGCCGCTTCCTGGCGGGCGTGGCCGCCGGCATGAAGCTGAACGAAATGATCGAAGCGGGCCAGTTCACTGCCGAAGAAGCCAAGGTGGGTTATGTTGGCGCGTTCCCCTATGCCGAAGTGAAGAGCGGCTACACCTCCTTCTTCCTGGGCGTGCGGTCCGTCTGCCCCTCCGCCACCATGGAAGTGACCTTCACCAATTCCTGGTATGACGAAGCCCTGGAAAAAGAAGGCGCTCAGCTGCTGATCAACAACGGCTGCAAGCTCATCAGCCAGCACGCCGATTCCTGGGGCGCCCCTACCGCCTGCGAAAATGCCGGCGTTCCCAATGTTTCCTATAACGGCAGCACCGAATCCGCCTGCCCCAACACCTACATCGTGGCTTCCCGCATCAACTGGCAGCCCTACATGGAATACATGATCGAATGCGTCAAGAAGGGCGAACCCATTGCCGCCGACTGGACCGGCACCATCGCCACCGGCTCTGTGGAGCTCTTCCCCGTGAATGAAAAGGCCGCCGCCGCCGGCACCGTGGAAAAGCTGGAAGAGGTCAAGAACGCCCTGGAAGACGGCACCGTCAAGGTGTTTGACACCGCTACCTTCACCGTGAAGGGCGAAACCATCACCACCTACAAGGCCGACGTGGATGACATGGGCGACTTCGTACCCGAAACCGAAGCCATCGAGGACGGCGAATTCCAGGAATCCAAATACCGTTCCGCTCCCTACTTCGACGTGAACATCGACGGCATCACCATCCTGGGCGCGGACTGATTCCGCCCTGTATAAAACCTGCCCCGACCCCCTTCAACCGGGGTCGGGGCGGATTTTTCCCCGAAAAAAGACGTTTCCAAGCAAATACAAGGAGTGAAAGTCTTTGAGCGATACCACGCCCGCCGTCAGCATGCGGAACATCACGAAGCGCTTCGGCCCCGTCGTGGCCAACGACCATGTGAACCTGGAGCTGTACCACGGGGAGATTCTGGCCCTGCTGGGGGAAAACGGCAGCGGAAAAACCACCCTGATGAACATGCTCTCGGGCATTTATTTCCCCGATGAGGGCGAGATTTTCGTCAACGGCCGGCCCGTCACCATCGCCTCCCCCCGGGATTCTTTCCGCCTGGGCATCGGTATGATTCACCAGCATTTCAAGCTGGTGGATGTGCTGACCGCCGCGGAAAACATCGCCCTGGGCACGGAGGGCCGGCTGGACCTGAAGGCAACCGCCCGGAAGATCCGGGAAATCTGCGATTTGTACGGCTTCGAGGTGGACCCCAAACAGAAGATTTACGATATGTCCGTGTCCCAGAAGCAGACGGTGGAAATCATCAAGGTGCTCTACCGGGGAGCGGAAATCCTGATTCTGGACGAGCCCACCGCCGTGCTCACCCCCCAGGAAGCGGATAAACTGTTCAACGTGCTGCGCAATATGCGGGACGCGGGCAAGGCCATTCTCATCATCACCCACAAAATGCACGAGGTGGAGGAGCTGTCCGACCGGGTGGCCGTGCTGCGCAAGGGCCGGTATATCGGGCAAATGAAGACGGCCGAAACGAGCGCCCAGGAAATGACCAATATGATGGTGGGGCACCCGGTGGAGCTGAATATCGAACGGCCCGACCCTGTTCATCCCCGCCCCCGGGTGCAGGTGCGGGACCTGACGGTGCGCAATGAGGAGGGCATTGTCAAGCTGGATCATGTGTCCTTTACCGCCAATGCCGGGGAAATCCTGGGCATTGCGGGCATTGCGGGCTCGGGCCAGAAGGAGCTGCTGGAGGCCATCGCGGGGTTGCAGCCCTGCGAAAGCGGCAGCATTGCCTACCTGGAGGACGACGGGAAGGAAGAAGAGCTCATCGGCAAGGATCCTCTGAAAATTCAGGATATGGGCGTGTCCCTGTCCTTCGTGCCCGAAGACCGGCTGGGCATGGGCTTGGTTGGCAATATGGACCTGACCCGGAACATGATGCTCCGCTCCTTCCGGCGGGGGAAGTCCCTGTTTCTGGACCGGGTGTTCCCCAAAAAAGTGGCCGAAAACGTGGTGCATGACCTGGAGGTGAGCACCCCCAGCCTGTCCACCCCCGTGCGCCGGCTCTCCGGCGGCAATGTGCAGAAGGTGCTGGTGGGCCGGGAAATCACTTCCGCGCCTACCGTGCTGCTGACGGCCTATGCCGTCCGGGGCCTGGACATCAATTCCTCCTACACCATTTACGACCTGGTGAACCGCCAGAAAGAGGCCGGTGTGGCCGTGATTTACGTGGGCGAGGATCTGGATGTGCTCCTGGCCCTCAGCGACCGGATTTTGGTGCTCTGCGGCGGCAAGGTCAGCGGCATTGTGCCGGGTCGCGGGGCGGACAAGCGGGAAATCGGCCTGATGATGACGAGGACGGGAGGCGCGGACAATGCGTAAAGAAGGAAAAGAGCCCCTCATCCATATTTCCAAGCGCGCCGCGCTGCCCTGGTACGTTGCCTGGGGCATCCGGGCGGCGGCCATTGTGCTGGCCCTGGTGGTCAGCGCCCTGATCTGCGTTATTATGACGGGGCAGAACCCCCTGCAGATTTACGGGGCCATGTTCACCGGCTCCTTTGGCACTGTCCGGAAAACCTGGGTAACCTTTCAGGACGTGGCTATGCTGCTGTGCGTGTCCCTGGCCGTGACCCCGGCTTTCCGCATGCGGTTCTGGAATATCGGCGGCGAGGGGCAGACCATGATGGGATGCCTGGCCTCTGCCGCCTGCATGATCCTGCTGCGGGACGTGCTGCCCAATTGGGCGGTGATTGTGTGCATGGTGGTGTCCAGCATCGCGGCCGGGGCCATCTGGGCCGTGATTCCCGCCATTTTTAAAGCCAAGTGGAACACCAACGAAACCCTGTTCACGCTGATGATGAACTATGTGGCCACGCAGCTGGTCGCCTTTTTCTGCGTGGTGTGGGAATCCCCCAAGGGCTCGGGCAAGATCGGCATTATCAACGGCAATACCCATGTGGGCTGGCTGCCCGAAATTTTCGGGCAGAAATACCTGCTGAACATCGTCATCGTGCTGATTTTGTGCGTGCTGCTTTATATTTACCTCACCTATTCCAAGCACGGTTATGAAATTTCCGTGGTGGGCGAAAGCGAGCGGACGGCCCGGTACGTGGGCATCAAGGTGTCCCGGGTCATTATCCGCACCATGCTGCTGTCCGGCGCCCTCTGCGGCATTGCGGGCTTCCTGCTTACCGGCGGCACCAGCCATACCATGACCACGACGCTGACAGACAGCCGGGGCTTTACCGCCGTGATGGTTTCCTGGCTGGCCAAGTTCAATCCCGTCTGGATGATTCTGACCAGTTTGCTGCTGGTCTTCCTGGACCGGGGGGCCAGCGATATTTCCAGCAAGTTCGGCCTGAACCAGTCCTTCTCCGACATCATCACGGGCGTGATTCTGTTCTTCATTATCGGCTGCGAATTCTTCATTACTTATCGGATCAATTTCCGCAAGGCTGCCGGAAAGGAGGCCGAGACCCATGTTTGATTTTGTTTCCTTTATTCCCCGGGCCGTGGTGCAGGGGGTGCCCCTGCTCTTTGGCAGCACGGGGGAGACCCTCACCGAAAAATCCGGCAACCTGAACCTGGGCATTCCGGGCGTCATGTACGTGGGCGGCATCAGCGGGGTCATCGGCGCGTTCTTTTACGAGCAGTCCCTGCCGTCCCCGGACGCCATCAGCCCCTTCCTGGCCATTGCGGTTCCTTTCCTCTGCTGCCTGCTGGGTTCCCTGCTCATGGGGCTCATTTACTGCTTCCTCACCGTCACCCTCCGGGCCAATCAGAACGTGACCGGCCTGGCCCTCACCACCTTCGGCATCGGTGTGGGCAATTTCTTCGGCGGGTCGCTCATCAAGCTGTCCGGCAGCGACGTGCCCTCCATCGCCCTGTCCGCCACCAGCGCCTATTACCACCGGGCCCTGCCCTTTGCGGAAAACCTGGGCTGGTTCGGGAAAATCTTCCTGTCCTATGGGTTCATGGTATACCTGGCCGTGGCCATTGCCCTGATTGCCGCATTCGTCCTGCGCAAAACCCGGGTGGGTCTGCACCTGCGGGCCGTGGGCGAAAGCCCCACCACCGCCGACGCGGCGGGCATTGACGTGAACCGCTACAAGTATCTGACCACATGCCTGGGCTGCATGATCGCGGGCCTGGGCGGCCTGTACTACGTAATGGACTACGCCAGCGGCGTCTGGTCCAACAACGCATTCGGCGACCGGGGCTGGCTGGCCATCGCGCTGGTGATTTTTACCATCTGGCGGCCCAACTGGGGCGTACTCTCCTCCTTCCTCTTTGGCGGCCTGTACATCCTGCATATGTATATCCCCTCCGGCCTCAACCTGGCCGTGAAGGAGCTCTACAAAATGCTGCCTTATGTGGTCACCATTATCGTGCTCATCATTACCAGCCTGCGCAAGCGCCGGGAGGATCAGCCTCCCCAGCACCTGGGCCTGCCCTATTTCCGGGAAGAACGGTGAGCTCTTGGGGGACTCCCCGTCCCCCAAGCCCCCGGCCAGGGTACTGAGTACCCTGGACCCACGGCTGCGGAACCATGTTGGCGTGATATTCAAACAATGTGCCGCTGGAGCAGTTTTGGGTGTCGCAGGGAGACGCCGGGGCAGCACGAAATCCAGAAAACCCCTCGGGATGTGAGCAAGCTCCCACCCGAGGGGATTTTTCTGTCTTTCTCCGGAGGGCAAGCCCTCCGGGTGGCGGCCCATGGCCGCCCTGCCCCGGCGTGGGGATAGCGATAAAGCAAGCATCTTGTTGCGTGCGGAGCATCGCTGCGAAGCGCAACTTGTTTCCTGTTACGCTTGCAAATCGTTTCGCCGATTCCGATACAAACGGCAATAAAGCATCTTGCCGCGTGCGAAACATGGGTAACATTACAGTCACGGAATACGAAAGTCATGAAGAACACCCACGCAGGCCCAGGGCACGGCGGCGGTACGCCGCCAGCCCGGATACGCTTGCGTATCCGGGGAAAAGGCAGGGTAACCGTGCGGGAGAAAGCTTGCTTTCTCTCCGCCAGGTTCCCTGCCTTTTCAAGGTGTCTTGGGGCCGTCTTGCTGCCACGTACCCAAACGTAACAGCGGCACACAAGTTTGAATTTCGCGCCAATCTTGTTCCGCAACCGCGGGTCCAGGGGGATCATCCCCCTGGTTCGGGGGTTTGGGGGCCGAACAGGCCCCCAAGAAGGTCCGGGGGCTGAAGAAGCCCCCGGGGGTACCTGGCCTTCACGACGATACCCGGATCATTTCGCTCTGCAATTGCGACAGAATGCGTTTTTCCAGCCGGGAAATATAGCTTTGGGAAATGCCCAGCACGTCGGCGACCTCCTTCTGGGTCATTTCCCGGCCGCCGCCCAGGCCGAAGCGGAGTTTCATGATGCGCTGTTCCCGGGGTGTCAGGTGGGAAAGGGCGCTGAGGAGCAGCTGTTTTTCGGTATCCTCCTCAATGCCGCGGGACACCAGGTCGCTTTCTGTGCCCAGCACGTCGGACAGCAGCAATTCGTTCCCGTCCCAGTCCGTGCGCAGGGGTTCATCCAGGGAAACCTCGTATTTCAGGCGGCTGTTGTGGCGCAGGTACATGAGCACCTCGTTTTCGATGCAGCGGGAGGCATAGGTGGCCAGCTTGATTTTCTTGTCGGGGTCGAAGGTGTTTACCGCCTTGATGAGGCCGATAGTGCCGATGGAAATCAGGTCTTCCATGCCCACGCCGGTATTTTCAAACTTCCGCGCAATGAACACCACCAGCCGCAGGTTCCGCTCGATGAGGACGGAACGCACCGTACCGTCGTCGTGCCGCAGCCGCTGCACCAGTTCCAGTTCTTCCTCGTGGGTCAGGGGCTGGGGCAGGGGATCGGCCCCGCCGATGTAATGCACCCGGCCCGTCCGCAGCCGGGAGAAAAAGAGCAGCATCCATTTCCGCATATCAAAAACCTGCATGGTATTTCTCCGCCTCCTGCCTGAAAAGTGCCGCGGGCAGCAGCGCCCGCGTTTCCCGGAACCCGGATACGGCCACCACGGCCGCGAGAGCGCGCGTTCTTTTTCCCTGCCGCAGCCGCAACGCGTCCGGGCGGAAGCACATGAGCGTTTTCCGGCCCGCCGCCGTTTCCACGCCGATCAGGCGGCAGCCCATGGGCAGGGACGCCAGGTCGCCCGGATCGAGGCCGGAAGGCAGCAGCGGAGACGCCGCCGCCCGGGGGACAATCACCACGGGCAGTCCTGTGACGGGGTCGGAAAGGAGATTACCGCTGTCCGCCATGGCGGGCATGCGCGCCGTTTGCCCGCGCCAGGCAATTTCCAATGTTCCGGCTCCCGGCCGCTGCCGTCCGGGCAGGTGCCATAATACCGCCGCCGCTGCCGTAAACGTAAGCAATACGGGCCAGAGCGCGGCCCCGCGGCCCGTCAGGTACCGGCACAGCCCCGAGAACAGAAATCCCGCCGCCAGCAGCCCGGGGAACGCCCGGAATCCGCTTTTTCCCAGGGCCAGCAGCGTCATGGCCAGCCCCGAAAGGGCTGTCATGGCCGGGCCTTGCCAGACGGGCCCCGCCATCCAGGCGAATACCGCATAGGCCGCCCCCAGCAGCGCTGCCGGGATTACCCGCCGCAGCCGGACGGGGCTCCCCGTCAGCCGCGCGGCCAGCAGCAGGCACAGCGCATCCGCCCACGCGTTCAGCAGGAAAAACTTTTCGCCGTT
The DNA here is from genome assembly GCA_947624355.1 of uncultured Clostridia bacterium. Taxonomy (GTDB): domain Bacteria; phylum Bacillota; class Clostridia; order Christensenellales; family Aristaeellaceae; genus RUG563. The sequence goes on from CANQKI010000079.1 coordinate 8,671, forward strand.
CACGCGCATACGCCCCGCCTCCGATGCCCTCAGTATAGCGGCAGCGCCCTGAACCAACCGTCGAACGAAATTGCGAAAGAAGGCGAAACCTGCTGTTTCCTGATGGGGGATTTCCGGGGACTTCTTCAGCCTCTTTTTGGGGGACTGCCCGTCCCCCAAGCCCCCTGCCAGGGGGATGATCCCCCTGGACCCGCATTTGCGGAACCATATTGGCGATTGCTTCATACAATGTGCCGCTGAAGCTGTTTTGGGTGTCGCAGAGAGACGCCGGGGCAGCACGAAAGCCAGAAAAAGCCCGTCGGGGTGAGAACGAGTTCTCCCCCGAGCGGGCATTTTTCTGCCTTTCTCCGGAGGGCAAGCTCTCCGGGAGGCGGCCTATAGCCGCCCTGCCCCGGCGGACGGAGGGCGACAAAGCGCCTTGTCGCGTGCAAAGCATCGTTGCGAAGCATGACTTGTTTTCCGCTGTACTCGCAAGGCGTTTCGTTCATCCCGACACAAACGGCGGCAAAGCAGCTTGTTGTGTGCGGAACATGGGTGACGATAAGCTACGCAGCACGGGAGCAACAAAGAACAGCCAACCAGACCCAGGGCATGGCGGCGGAACGCCGTCCGCCCGGACAGGCCCAGCCTGTCCGGGGAAAAGCCGGGAACAACCGATCAGGAAGAGCTTGCTCTTCCCTGGCGGTTTTCCCGGCTTTTCTGAGTACCCTGGGGCCGTCTTGCTGTCGCATATCAAAAGTTACAGCGGCACACAACTTTGCAGCAACCGCCAACATGGTTCCGCAGCCGCGGGTCCAGGGTACTCAGTACCCTGGTTCAGGGGTCCGGGGGCCGAACAGGCCACCGGGGGTTCCTGGCGGGAATTTGGGCAGCACCGCATAGAAGCCCCCTGACGCCGAACTTTCTTATGTGTTTTCCGGCGTAAAAAGCGCCGTTCCGTCCGACATGCGCCATTGAGATTAGTTTTAACCACCCAAACAAAGAAACGTCCTCTTGCGCAAAATTTACAAAGAATCATAAAATATTCGCGAACAGAAGTGCAGGAAAAGGCAAAATTATCCCACTCAGGGAAAATCCCTTCCCTATATGTATCATTACGCAAGGAGGAATGACCGATGGCTGAGGTTCAGCTGCATCAAATTCAGCCGGAAAGCCGGATGAAAAGCCTGAAACGTCGGTTCGTCAAGTACTGGCCGCTGCTGCTGCTGGTAATGATCCCGCTGGCGCTGGTCTTCATATTCAACTATGCCGCCTATCCGGGGCTGCGCATGGTGTTTATGGATTACAAGCCCGCTCTGGGCTATGAAAAGAGCAAATGGGTCGGCTGGGGAATGTTCCAGAAGGTGTTCAGCAACCGGGACTTTTTCCGCGCCCTGCGCAACTCTCTGGTGTTCAATATCCTGAGCCTGCTGATTTCCTTCCCGGCGCCCATTGTGCTGGCGCTGATGCTGAACGAACTAAGATATCCCCGGTTCAAGAAAGTGTCGCAGACCATCCTGTACCTGCCCCACTTCCTGTCCTGGGTCATCATCGGCGCATTGGCATACAGCCTGTTCCGGCCCTCCACCGGTATCGTCAACGTAATGCTGATGAACGCGGGAGTGATTGAGAAGGGTATCCCCTTCCTGACGGAAAAGACCCACTGGGCCGTTACCTACCTGCTCATCGGCGTGTGGCAGGGCATGGGCTGGGGCACCATCATTTACCTGGCCGCTTTCTCGGGCATCAACGGCGAACTGTACGAGGCCGCCATGATTGACGGCGCGGGCCGCTGGAAGCAGATGCTGCATATTACGCTGCCCAGCATCAAGGGCACCATCATCACCCTGCTCATCATGAACCTGGGCCGCCTCATGGGCAGCAACTTCGAAGCCCTGCAGGCCTTCGGCAATTCCCAGGTGCGCGAGTATCAATACCAATTGGCCATCTTCGTGTATGAGAAGGGCCTTGGCAACGGGCAGTACAGCCTGTCCACCGCCGTGAACCTGTTCCAGAGCCTGGTAGGCCTGATTCTGGTCATTCTGGCCGACCGCTTCGCCAAACTGATGGGCGAAGACGGCCTGCTGTAAGGAGGTGGGCGAAATGAAGAAAAAGGCTGAAATCAACAACGAAAACATCAGCGGCGATGGGACCCATGCTGTAACCCATTTCAAAGTCAGCGACGCCATCATGATGCTGATCATCGCCCTGCTGTGCGCCACCTGTATTTTCCCCTTCCTGCACATCATCGCCAAATCCCTGTCCGAAACCAGCGCCGTGGCCGCCCAGAAGGTGTTCTTCTGGCCGGTAGGCTTCAATTTTGACGCCTACGGCGCCATTATGCGGGACGGGCGCATAACTTATTCCATCATATACAGCGCCATTGTGACGGTGGTGTTCGCCGTTCTGGGCGTGATCGTGACGTTGTTCGCGGCCTATCCCATTACAAAAAAGGATTTGCCCTTCCGCCCGGTAATCACCTTCCTGCTCATGTTCCCCATGTATTTCGGCGCGGGTCTGATCCCCACTTACCTGCTTTACAACAGCCTGCACATGCTGGACACCGTGTGGGTGCTGGTGCTGCCCCTTTTGTTCTCCACCTATAACATGCTGGTGATGAAGTCCTTCCTGTCCAGCAACATCCCCATCAGCCTGGAGGAATCGGCCTTCCTGGACGGGGCGGGGTACTTCCGCATCCTCTTTAAGATCGTGGTGCCTCTTTCCAAGCCCATCATCGCCACGCTGCTTCTGTTCTACGCCGTGGGCCGCTGGAACAGCTACGGCGACAACATGTACTACATCAAGCTCAACGAAAATCTGAAGATGATCAACTACCTGCTCTACCAGATGGTGTCCACGGCCAACGATTCCCAGAACCTGGCCATGTCCGAGGCCTCCGCCGTGACCACCAACCCCGAGGTTCTGCAGGCCGCCGCCATTATGGTGACCACCCTGCCCATCCTGGTGGTGTATCCCTTCGTGCAGAAGCATTTCGTCAAGGGCGCCATGATCGGCTCGGTGAAGGGCTGATCCCCGTTCCTTTCCGGATTGATGGCGGCGTGCCGCCATGATCAATACAAAAATCTTCAAGGAGGTAATCCCATGAAGCGCATCGTTTCCCTGTTCCTGGCGCTGATGCTGATGCTGAGCGTGTGCAGCTTCGCCGCCGCCGAGGAAGCCACCGGTATCGCTGCCTGGACGCCCTTTGAGAGCAATGTCGAGCTGCAGATCCCCGTGTATGACCGCGGCGTGGCCGGCATCCCCTCCGTGCAGGAGAACTACTGGACCAAGTGGATTCAGGAGAACTTCGGCGACAAGTACAACATCACTGTGAAGTTCATCCCCATCGCCCGCGGCGCTGTGGAAAACGACTACAGCCTGCTGGCCTCCCGCCAGGCCCTGCCCACCATCCTGATGGAATACGACTATCCCAAGGTTTCCCGCTGGGCCAACGAGGGCTACATGACCCCCATCAGCCTGGACGAGTTCAAGGCCATCGCGCCCACCTACTACGCCCAGATGGAAGCTGAAAAGCAGCTGGTCTATTCCGAAATCAACGGCGATACCTATTTCGTCACCGCCAAGCGCCCCTACTACAACACGGGCGTGAACTTCGTCACCTTCTACCGCATGGACTGGCTGCGCCAGGTTGGCTATGACCACATTCCCGTGGGCCGCACGGAATATCTGGACGCCATGCAGAAGATCATGGACGCCGGCATTGCCGATCATCCCGGCGGAGGCGCCACCTTCTCTGCTCAGGGCGGCTTCCAGGTGTACGGCACCCGCGAGTTCCCCATGGACGAGCGTGAATGGGCCATGTACGGCGATTTCTCCGTGCCCGCCATGGGCTGGGAACCCGCCAAGGAAGTCATCCGCCGCGCCAATGAAGATTATCACCTGGGCATCACCAATCCCGAGTATTACGTGACCGACGCCACCACCGCCGAGGCCAACTTCTACTCCGGCAAGACCTA